>JAJXAL010000065.1:0-21609 GCA_021628325.1 Segatella copri
TGGCAGCCTCTTTCATGCCCTCTTTTTCGCACTCCTTCCCCATAATCACATACTCCGTGGCAAGGCGCTTGAGGAACTTCTGTTGCTTCTCCTTCTCTTCATCCTTCTTTCTTATTTCTTCGCGCAACCGCTCGTTCTCTGCCTGAAGCTCGTTCACCCTGTTCAGCTTTTTGCGGATGAAACGCTTGGCAAGCGGCTGCTCGATGTCATAACGACTGTGGATGGCAAGGAAGAAGTTGTCGAGAGCCGACTGCATATCGCCCCTGTCAAAGGCCTTGACGGCATCATGATACTGTTTGTCGGCCTTACTCTGGGTAAGCGCTGTGTTGATGGTGCTCTGGTCGTTGTAATGACGGGCAAACTGCTTGACATCATTGCGCACGAAAACATCACTCTGACGCAACGGCTCCTGAAGACTGATGCCCTCGAGACTGGTGCAGCGGGACAAGGCAACATACGTCTGTCCGCCCGCAAAGACACCACCCGTGAAATCAATCTTCACCTGGTTGAAGGTGAGGCCCTGGCTCTTATGAACCGTTATCGCCCAAGCCAGACGGATGGGGTACTGCTCGTATCTGCCAATCTCTTCCTCCTCAATCTTTTTCTCAACCTCATTGAAATGGTATCTCATGTTGCTCCATGCCGCAGGCTCCACCATCACATCCTTTCCTTCCTCGGTGCGCACATAAATCTTGGCATCTTCATCCTCATCAAAACCGATGATGGTGCCCAGCGTGCCATTCACCCACTGATGCTCGATATCATTCTTGATGAAGATAACCTGAGCCCCCGTCTTGAGGTAAAGCTCGATAGGGGTAGGGAGACTGCTCTCCGGAAACTCGCCCTGTATGTGGCCACGGAAGAGGCAAGGCTCTCCCGGAAGACACTGGAGCTGGCTGTCGTTGATGTAATCTACCGTATCGCGGCGTGTAGAGAGGGTGATGGCAAGTTTGGAATCACCTTCATCGAGCTGGGCTCCCACGCGCTGGTTGAGGCGCTGTAGATCCTGCATGGGCACCTGAGACGTGCGGATATGGTCGAGGATGCTGATGAAAACGGGATCGCTCTGACGGTATACCTTCTTGAGTTCGATGCTCACGAGCTTGAAGTATTCGAACACCTTGGCATCGAAGAAGAAACTGCTGCGGTAGAAGGGACTGAGCAGACGACGGTCGTCTTCCCTCACCACAGGCTCCAGCTGGAAGATATCGCCCACCAGAAGCAGCTGCTTGCCCCCGAAAGGCTCTCGCATGTTGCGGCAATATACCCGCAATACCTTGTCCAGGAAATCGATGATATCGGCACGAACCATACTGATCTCATCGATGATGATGAGCTCTACCTCGCGGATAATCTTTATCTTCTCTGAATTATACTTCAGGGTGTTGCGGATGTTGCGGACGGAATACATGCTGTCGTTGGGCAGCAGCGGGTGGAAAGGAAGCTTGAAAAAGCTGTGGAGCGTGCTTCCTCCGGCGTTGATGGCCGCAATGCCTGTTGGGGCAAGAATGATATGTTTCTTCTTGGTATTAGCGGCTATATAACGTAAAAAAGTAGATTTACCCGTCCCCGCCTTTCCGGTAAGGAAAAGCGAACGACGGGTAAACTGTATGATTTGGAGTGCATTCTGCAACTCCGCGTTGTCGAGATCAATCATTGTATTTAATTTATAGTTTATAATTTATAGTTTATAGCATAAGCCATATTAAATCGCCTTCTTGCTAAACGGCGTAGCCGCTATAAACTATAAATTATTAACTAAATTTAAAGGTCATCGAAGTTGACAGGCTGTTCGGTTGGCTTGGCCTTCTTCTTCTCTTTCTTTTCTTCTATGGTGGCTGTACCGGTGGCAGATTCGCCTTCAGCCTTCTTGGCAGGAACCTCGCGGATGATAGGGTTGCCTTCGTCATCGAGAACGATCTCTTCCTGGAAGACGGTACTGTCTACCTTGGTGGTATCTACCTTTGGCTTTGGTGCATAGCTTGCACAGATGTACATATCGCGGGTGATATCGCTGTCCTGTGGCTTGTCAAACTTGCCGTGATACTGCTGGAAGGCTGGGTCGCCAAAGACACTCTGGAGGAAGTAACCGCACACAGGAAGAGCGGTTCTCGAACCCTGACCCAAGGCTCCGGTGCGGAAGTGGAGACAGCGGTATTCGCCTCCTACCCAGGCACCAACTACGAGCTTAGGGCTCACACACATGAACCAGGCATCGGAGTGGTTATTGGTGGTACCTGTCTTGCCACCGAACTCAGTATCACGGTAGTTGCCTACATAGCCCCAGAGACTCTGAGATGTACCTCCCGGCTCCTTCATACCGCCCTGTAAGAGCTGCTGCATGAGGAAGGCACTCTTGTAAGGTATCACCTGCTCGGAATCGGTAGGGCCCTCGTAAACCACCTTACCGTCGTGGTCTACAATCTTGGTAACCAATACCGGGTCGTGGTGCTTGCCATTGTTGGCAATGGTGCTGTAGGCGCATGCCATCTCCAGGAGGTTGACATCGCTGGAACCGAGGGCGAGAGAAGGGGTGTCATCCAGCGGACTGTTGATACCCATCTTCTTGGCTGTCTCGATGATGCGCTTGATGCCCATCTCCTGTCCTAATCTTACAGCCACAGAGTTGATACTCTTGGCAAAGGCACTCTTCAATGGGATGCTGTCGCCCGAGAACGAACCGTTGGCATTGGATGGACGCCAGGTGGTCATCTCGTGCTTCTTCTTATCGTATACCTCCATAGAGATATATTCGTCGCGACGCTTGTCACAAGGGGTTAAACCCTGATTCATCGCCTCGGTATAAACAAAGAGCTTGAAGGTAGAACCAGGCTGGCGCTCGGCTGTTACCTTGTCATACTTCCAGTGGTCGAAGTCGATATCGCCCACCCATGCCTTTACTGCTCCAGTCTGTGGCTCCATGGCTACAAAGGCGCAGTGCATGAAGGTGGTCATATACTTGATGGAGTCTTCTGATGTCATGTTCATCGTGATGCTGCCCTTGTCATAATCGAATACCTTAACCGGGTGAACCCACTCCTTATAGTAATAGTTTACTGAGTCGGGATTGTTAGGGAAGCGGGCTATCAATGCCTTGTAGAATGGCTGGCGCTCGGCGATGCCCTGGATGAAGTTTGGTATCACGTTGTGGTTCTCATCCTGCCAAGGATCCTGCCCCATCCAGTTGCCTTTGCCTGCCTGGGTACGGCGGATGCTCCAGTGGTTGTTGAAGTTCTGCTGTACCTGTTTCATCTGCTTGCGGGCTGCATCTTCTGCATACTTTTGCATGCGGGTATCGATGGTGGTATAAATCTTCAAACCGCTGGTATAGAGGTCGTAACCTTCGTCTTTACACCAGTCTTTCAGGTAGTTGGCTACTGCCTCACGGAAGTATTTAGCCTGTCCGTCGTAGTTTTCTTCTACCTTGAAATCGAGCTTGATAGGCTCATCTTTCAGTTCATTGTATCTGTCTTTTGAGAGATCGCCATGTGTCACCATATTATATAATACGGTGTTGCGGCGTGCAAGACTGTTCTCCGGGTTGGTGCGTGGGTTGTAGTAGGTGGTAGCTTTGAGCATGCCCACAAGCACGGCAGCCTGACCGGTGGTCAACTCCTTAGGGGTGGTGTTGAAGTAGGTCTTCGCAGCGGTTTTGATACCATAGGAATTGCTACCGAAATCTACCGTATTGGCATACATGGTGATGATTTCCTTCTTGCTGAACACCGTTTCGAGTTTAACCGCAATGATCCACTCCTTGCTCTTGATGATGAGCAGGCGGAGTACAGGAATCTTGCCCAGCAAACCGGTAGAATATTGCGAACGTACACGGAACATGTTCTTCGCCAGCTGCTGTGTGATGGTAGAAGCACCGCGCCCGTTATGATGGAGGAGTGCATCCTTGGCAGCAGCAAACACACCGATAGGGTCGATACCGATATGCTTGTAGAATCGTTCATCCTCGGTATCTACCAGTGCCTTGAAGAAATCAGGTGTTACCTCATCATATTCTACCGGAGTACGATTTTCGTTGAAATACTTGCCGATGAGTTTTCCATCAGCCGAATAGATTTCAGAGGCCTCTGAGGTCTGTGGGTCCAGGATGCCTGAGAAATAGCCAGGTGACTTGCCGAAGAGCCATAAGAAGTTGATGTCTACTGCGCCCAGATACAAGATGAAGGCGACTATACAACTTGCCAAGGCAACGAGGGTCTTGGTATACCACGCTCTGCCCTGATACAATCCTTTGTACCAGGTACAGAATACGCGAAACTTTTGCCATAACCAGGCAAAGAGAGACTTAATTTTATTCATATATGATGATATAATGATTTCGTTGTTTTACTCTTCGTTCTTCACTTCCTCTACATCCACATAAATCTCCTTTGAATCCTGTTTCTGCTGCTGGTTCTTCAGCCAGATTCTCTTGTTGTTGGAGACTTTAAAGGCGTTGAGAAGCTCTACTACTCCATAGATGAGCATACCCCAACCGATGATGAAAAGAGGAGCAGAGGCGATGGCTGAAGGCTTGATGATGGCGAGCAGACCCAGCAGAAGAAGGGCTGAAGGGAAGAGCCAGAAGAGAATGCCTACGCGTCCCATCTTAGCTGCTGAAGCCAGGTTGACAAACTGGGTCAGAGCACCCAGAATCAGGATGAATGCCAGAATAAACATCAGCCAGGCGATAAACACCTGAGGCATCAGGGCAAGCAGCAATCCCAGGATAAGACTGCCTACGCTCACAAGCGGGAATTTAGGCATCATGCCCATGATAGGCTTACCATTGGAATCAGACAGAATCTGGCCCTGCATCTTCTCTGCATTGCGCTTGGCTGCCCAATAACTGGCAAGGGAGATGACACCTGAAAGGAAAAACAAAACACCGATGGCGACGGTTATCCAGGTGACAGTCTGCTCACGATATTGGATGAGCAGGACTCCTACGATGATGGCGCATACTGCGCGGAATATTGAACTGTGTATTACCTTCATACTAAAACTGATTTTGTTATTTCGGGGCAAAGTTACGAAAGAAATCCGAAACTAGCAAGAAGTTTTTTATATAAACTTAAATTATTGCTATATTTAACGCTAATTATTGCTATATTTAACGCAAATTATTTGTTGGTCTCGATAGAAAGCCGTAATTTTGTAAGCAAAATCAGAATCATGATGTCTTGGAAAGAGACTTAGTGAAAGTAAAAACTATGTCTGGAGTATAGACTTAGGAAAAGTAAAAACTCATTTTTGATATAGACGGAAAAAGTAAAGACAATGACAAAATTATATTTGGTGCGCCATGGTGAAACGGTGGATAACAAGGCGCAAATTATGCAGGGACAAACACCGGGAAAGCTCAATATGAAAGGTATTGAGCAGGCTGAGGAAGTGGCCAGGAAAATGGCGGACACACCTATCGATGTTTTCGTATCGAGCGATCTCTATCGCAGTATACAGACCTGTGAAATTATCGCCGGCTCGCATCCCGTTGTCACCACTCCCTTGCTCAGAGAGCGCGATTGGGGCGATTTTACGGGTAAATTCATCCCTGACCTGCCGAAGGACCCAAAGGATTGGCCGGACAACATAGAGACGCTGGAAAAGATGAAATCAAGAGCCCAGAATTTCCTTACCTGGCTCAAGGTTACTTATCCTGATCAGACCGTTCTTGCTGTGGGGCATGGCATCATCAACAAGGCTATCCAGAGTGTTTATTATAAACGTCCGATGAACCAGATAGAGAAAATGGCGAATGCTGAGGTCAGAGTCCTTATTCTTTAAGTGAAGAGTGAAGAATTCAATTGCTTCGCTAATCATAAAGTTCAAAGTATCAAAAGTTCTAAGTATAATTCAAAGTATCAAAGAATATGAATAAAATTGCTCTTATTACAGGCGCAACAAGCGGTATTGGCGAAGGTTGTGCACGTCGTTTTGCCCGTGGCGGCTATAACCTGATTCTTACAGGTAGAAACACGGGAAAGTTGGAAATCCTGAAGAAAGAACTCGAGGCTGAGGGCGTTGAGGTGCTTGCCTTGGCTTTCGATGTGCGTAACCGTGAAGCTGCCAAGAAAGCGGTGGATTACATCCCTGAGGAGTGGCGCAATGTGGATGTGCTTATCAATAATGCGGGACTCGCACGTGGATTGGAACCTGAATACGAGGGCGATTTTGAAGATTGGGACCAGATGATTGATACCAATATCAAGGGACTCTTAACCATGACGCGCCTGATTGTACCTGGTATGGTGGAGCGTAATCATGGTCATGTAATCAATATAGGTAGTGTGGCGGGTGATGCTGCTTATGCGGGAGGTAATGTATATTGTGCTACCAAAGCGGCTGTAAAGGCTATTACAGACGGCTTGCGCATTGATGTGGCACATACGAAAGTGCGTGTTACCAATGTGAAACCGGGTTTGGTTGAAACCAACTTCTCTAACATCCGTTTCCATGGTGACCAGAACCGCGCAGACAACGTTTACCGCGGCATAGAGCCTCTAAATGGCGATGATATAGCTGATGTAGCCTTCTATGCTGCAAGTGCCCCAGAACACGTGCAAATAGCTGAGGTGCTGGTTCTTGCTACGCATCAGGCTAACGGAACCGTGATACACAGAAGCTAGTTAATAGTTTACAGTTAATAGTTAATAGTTTATAGAGGCTGCGCCGTTGAGCAAGATTGTCAAAGCGGTTTATGCTATAAACTATTAATTATTAACTATTAATGATGTGGCAAAGCTGATTGATATCTGATTCGAATGTATCTCGATTAATCGCCTTTGCCCGCATTCCAGACTTGTAGTTGTAGATGGTCTGGGTGGAGTAATGCAGCAGGGTGGCAATCTCCTGGCTGTCGGTTACACCCAGTCGCATCAGAGCAAAGATGCGAATCTCAGTGGTCAGGTCGTGCGTAGTAGGAACTTCCATTTGACATTCTGGCTGCAGGAGCTTGTTCAACTCTGTAACGAAACCCGGATACAATTCCATGAATGCCTTATCGAACCGGTTGTAGAACATCTGTGATTCCTCTTCTTCCAATTTATGGGTGTTGAGACTCTTCAGCAAATCGGCGGTCTGGTTTGCCTTGATCTTACGGCTTACCAGTTTGCGATAATCTGATAACTTGCTGATATAAGCCGCACTGATGTCCATAAAGAGGCGCATGTAGGTCTCTCGCTTGATATTGGTCTCTATCAGCTGCTGGTTCAGTTCGGTGAGCTGTGCATTCATCTCTTTCTGCTTCTCGTTCTGTTCTTCAATCTCAGCCTTGTTTTTCTTCAGCCTGTTCTTCTGTCGGTTGTTGACTAAGGAGAGAATGAGGATGATGACCAGTGCTACGCTTACACCAATGAACCCCCAAAGAAAGCGGGTACGAGAGCGCTCGGCAGCCTGCTGGTTGGCTGAAGCGATGACTGGAAGGATGTTGGATATCTCTATCATGCGCAATTGGTTGTTGAAGAACTGTGCATCTTCCATCGTGTGCTGGATGTATTTGGCAGCTCTCTTACTGTTGCTTGCATCCTTTTTAAAGAGGTAGTAGGCTAGCTTTTGAAGCGCAACAGTTTCTTTGAGTTGACACAATCCATCGCTCACGGATGCCTCTACGAGAAATTCCTCGTAAAGGTCGAATTTGCCGTTTTTTTTGTAATATCTGGCTATACCATAAGCTGACATGGCATGGATACGGGATTTGGCTGGCGACATCTTCAGTGCCTTCTGATAATGGTTGAGCGATTCCTTGCTGGTAGGGTTGTTGAAATAGGCGTATTCGCCCATGAGATACTGATAGTAGGCAGATTTCTTACTGTTTTCGTTAAAACTCTGTATCAGGAGGGTCAAATAATGCTTCTTCTGGGCATGGAATTCTTCGGCGTAATCAGAGTTCTTTGCGTATGATGCCCAATAATTATAGAGCCAGGTGAAGGTGAAGTAATAGTATAGCTTCAACTGGTATGGCATCTCGTCGGGATTGAGCGATTGGAGTAAGTTTTCTGCTTTGTCATAAAACCCCCTTACCGAGAGTATGGATGCCTGGTTTATCTGGTTGCGTAAAATATAATAGGTGTTATGACATTTTTTAGCCAATTCAAGCCCCTGTTTCATATATGCGTATGCTGAGTCGTAGCGGTAAGCACTATAGGCATGATATATGCTGTCAAGAAACAATAGTCGGGTTTGGTCGTCTTCAGCTTCATAAGCTTGCCGCTTCAGATGTTTCAATTCCTTTTCCTTGATTCCCTGATAATATTGGTCGTTTTCAATCATCTTGTCAATACGATCCAATAAAGTCTTCTCGTCCGTTTTGCCTTGAGCAGCCAATGGCATAGTAAGCAAAAGAAGTAAATATATAAGTAGTTTCATCTTTAATGTTTCTTTATAATTATAACAAAATCGTCTTTTAAATGTTATTTTCGTCCTTTTGTCCGTTTTGTGGTGCAAAGATACAAATTTCCTTTCATATAATACCATTTACTTTAGATAAAAATAGTTAATATGCTAAAGTGCCTGATTCTTAAGGAGTTATCTATTTTTTCGGTAGGCTTATTTTTTACCAAAATACTACTTAGGTATACAACTTTGAAAAAAATGATATAACTTTGCAACCGAAATCAGAAAACAGTAGTTTTTATGGTTTAATTACCACTTCAAGTCTTCTAAAAGTATTTAATGATAAAGAAAATTCCTTTTGTTGATTTAGTATGTTGATTTAAATAGGAAAACAGGTTTAGTTTATATTAGGGAAAAAAGGATTGGTAATAGACTAGGCTACTTGATGATTCAAGTTTGCCCTTAAAGGCAAAGCTTATCTATTATGTTTTAGGGAAAACCGCCATGCTTTTGTGAAAAAGTGTGGCGGTCTTTGTTTAATATATGTTAGTTTCTTCTCTTTTCTTTTTCTTTTCTTTGGTCAACTCAAATTATTTTTTTACCTTTGCCACATATTTATATATAGATGAATGGATTTATATATATAGGTAGTAGGAAATAGATTTCGAAAGAAAATATCAGTTTTCTTCATGTGTAGAAGGAAATGGTAAGTAGACTTTAAAATATTATATTGAATAAAATATTAAAACAATGAATATATTAGTAACAGGCGCTAATGGTCAATTGGGACATGAAATGCAAATCTGTGCCCAAAAAAGCAATCACAAGTTTGTCTTCACCGATGTGGCTGAAGGCTATGAAAAACTGGATATCACCAATCTTGACGCTATCCGAGAAAAGGTGAGGGAGAATGATATTCAGGTAATTGTTAACTGCGCTGCTTATACCAACGTAGATAAGGCTGAAACAGATTACGATCTGGCTAATCTGCTCAACAATACTGCTGCGGGAAATTTGGCACAGGCTATGAAGGAGGTAGATGGTACTTTGATTCATGTATCTACCGACTATGTTTTTCAGGGCGACAAGAATATACCTTGCCGTGAAGATTGGGAAACGAATCCTTTGGGGGTATATGGTAAAACGAAACTTGCAGGCGAAAAGAGTATTGAAACTACTGGATGCAAGCATATCATCATCCGTACAGCATGGCTCTACTCGCAGTGGGGTAAGAACTTCGTGAAGACCATGCAGAGTCTCACGGCAAGCCACGACACCCTGAAGGTGGTCTTCGACCAGGTGGGTACTCCAACTTACGCTGGCGACCTGGCTGCTGTCATCTCACATATCATCGAAACTGACCAGTTGGATAAGACGGGCATCTACCACTTCTCTAATGAGGGTGTCTGCTCTTGGTTTGATTTCGCTAAGATTATCTGCGAACTGAGCGGAAATACCTGCGATATACAGCCTTGCTACAGCGAGGAGTTCCCAAGCCCAGTGAAGCGTCCTCACTTCTCTGTACTTGACAAGAGTAAGCTGAAGCAGACTTTCGGATTCAAGGTGCCATACTGGACTGACAGTTTAAAGAAGTGCATCGCTGAATTGGCGGCAGCAAAATAATTATTAATTATAAATTATAAATTATTAATTGAAATGAAGAATATCATTATCACGGGCGGTGCTGGTTTCATCGGCTCACACGTAGTAAGACTTTTCGTGAACAAATATCCTGAGTATCACATCATCAACCTCGACAAGTTGACTTACGCTGGTAACCTGGCTAACCTCAAGGACATCGAGGACAAGCCTAACTATACTTTCGTAAAGGGCGATATCTGCGATTTCAACCTGATGTTGAAGCTGATGCAGGACTATCAGGTGGATGGCATCATCCATCTCGCTGCCGAGAGCCATGTAGATAGAAGTATCAAGGATCCATTCACTTTCGCTCAGACTAACGTGATGGGAACCCTGTCTCTGCTCCAGGCGGCAAAGATTTACTGGGAAAGTCTTCCTGAGGGATACGAGGGCAAGCGCTTCTACCACATCTCTACTGATGAGGTTTATGGTGCCTTGCAGATGACTCATCCTGAGGGCATTCCTGCACCTTTCACTACCAAGGCATCCAGCGGTAAGAACCACGAGGCTTACGGCGAGGAGTTCTTCCTGGAGACAACCAAGTACAATCCTCACTCTCCATACTCTGCATCCAAGGCAAGCTCAGACCACTTCGTCCGTGCTTTCCACGATACATACGGTATGCCTACCATCGTGACCAACTGCTCTAACAACTACGGTCCATACCAGTTCCCAGAGAAGTTGATTCCGCTGTTTATCAACAATATCCGTCATCGCAAGCCATTGCCAGTATATGGTAAGGGTGAGAACGTGCGCGACTGGTTGTATGTAGTAGATCATGCCCGTGCCATCGATATGATTTTCCACAAGGGCAAGATTGCCGAGACCTATAACATCGGCGGTTTCAACGAGTGGAAGAACATCGACATCATCAAAGTGGTAATCAAGACTGTTGATAGATTGCTCGGCAGAAAGGAAGGCGAGGATATGGATCTCATCACTTATGTAACAGACAGAAAGGGTCACGATATGCGTTATGCCATCGACTCTAGAAAGTTGCAAAAGGAATTGGGTTGGGAGCCATCTCTGCAGTTTGAGGAGGGTATCGAGGAGACCGTAAAATGGTATCTCGAGAACCAGGAATGGATGGATAATGTAACATCGGGTGATTACCAGAAGTATTACGATAATATGTATTCAAACCGATAATAGCTTTTGGAGTAATCGGAACATGTTTCTATTGTAACCGGTGCATGTCTCTATTGTAACCGGTGCAAGAGATTCTGTTTTGTATATTGAATCAGAAAGTCCTGTATTTGTTTATAACAGCAAATGCAGGACTTTTTGGTTTTATGGCAATTAAAATGCAGTAAATATATTATTATTTCTTAATTTTTTATGCTTTATGTCGAAGAAAACTGAAAACTAGAAAATATTTTTCTATCTTTGCAGCCTTAATGATATATAAAAGAAACAGATATGAAGAAAATAATAAAATCAAGCATCGTTATGGCGGTTGCTACCTTGTCGTGCCTTCCCGTTAAGGGACAGGAAAAGGTGGTTCCTTTTAAATATGGTAATATGGACCACTGGGTAATCAGGAATATCAAAGAATCAGGCATTATTGGAGGAAATCAGAAAAAAGTTTATGCCGTTGGACCTAATATGACTATCAATGGTAATATTCCTTATACCAATAAGGGTGGTTCGCCTTGGGGTTCCTCTAATGTCCTGGCACATGTATCGGGCATCTATAAGACGAATAACTCTGTGTTTCGTGATAAACATGGTAGTGGATATTGTGCCAAACTGGTAACCCATATTGAGAAAGTAAAAGTGCTGGGACTCATCAATATCAAGGTCTTGGCTGCCGGTTCTCTCTTTCTGGGTGATGTTCGTGAACCGATAACAAGTACCAAGGATGGTCCTAAAGCCATCAACTGGGGTATACCATTCACCGCACGTCCTAAGGCTTTGCGCTTTGATTATAAGACTTCTTTTCCTAATGCAGCCAATCGTATCAAGCAGAATGGATTTAGCGGAGCCTCTACGGTTGCAGGTCGAGATCATGCTATAGCTGTGCTCTATCTGCAGAAACGGCATGAAGATGCTAAGGGAAATATAACAGCTAAACGTGTGGGTACGATGGTAGTCAGATTCGGAAAGAGTACCGATAGATGGGTGGAAGATGCTACCTATACAATCCATTATGGCGATATCCGCCACATGGCAGGTTATCAGGCTGCTACTATGGGACTGCGATCCACTGACTATGCCCGTAACAGCAAGGGTAAGAGCGTGCCGGTAAAAGAAGTAGGATGGGCGAGTGCTAACGAAACACCTACTCATCTGATTCTTCAGTTCTCCTCATCCGATGGTGGAGCCTATATCGGAACTCCAGGCAATACCTTGTGGATTGATAATGTAGCATTGGTGTATTAAAATAATAAAATCGACAAAATGAAGCATATTCTGACAATACTTATTATGATGTTGGCATTGGGCAGCTATGCCTCTGAGCCTTCTGTAACCGATAGTATCTCATCTGCAGAGAAGGTGGATACGATGGCTTTACATGCCGGAAAATCATGGGTGAACCGGATTCTTGACTACTTTAATGATTCCAACAAAAACAAGAAGCATAAGCGTTTCGATTTTAGTGTGATAGGTGGCCCTCATTATGCCTCTGATACCAAGTTTGGATTGGGATTGGTGGCAGCAGGACTATACCGTACTGATCCGAATGACAGTATTCTTCCTCCTTCTAATGTCTCGCTTTATGGTGATGTCAGTTCTGTAGGTTTCTATATGTTGGGTGTCCGTGGTAACCATATTGCTCCTAAAGGAAGATATCGCATCGATTATCACCTTTATTTCTATTCTTTTCCCTCTGATTTTTGGGGAATAGGCTATGAGATGGGCGATAACGATGCCAATAAGAGTGACATGAAGCGTTGGCAGGCTCAGGCTGAAGTTAGCTTCCTGTTTCGTGTAGCAGATAATTTCTATATCGGACCGATGGCGAGTTATGACTATGTAATAGGTAAACATATTGAGCATCCGGAATTACTGCAAGGCATGGATCAGCATACTTGGAATGTAGGAGCTGGTGTTTCTCTGGTATATGATAACAGAGATAATCTTACGAATCCACATCGTGGTATCTGTCTGAATATCAATCAGATGTTCAGACCTGGGTTTATGGGGAATGATTATGCCTTCAGTACGACGGCATTTCGTTTTGATGCCTATCAGCGACTGGGTAAGGGAACGGTTCTTGCCGAGGACATTGGGGCTAACCTCAACTTCGGTAATCCTTCGTGGGGAATGATGGCAGAACTGGGTGGTACTCATTCCATGCGTGGCTATTATGAAGGCCGTTATCGCGATAAACATTCTCTGGAAGCTACGGTTGAGTTGCGCCAACATGTATGGAAGCGTAATGGCATCGTAGTGTGGGTTGGAGCAGGAACCATCTTCCCGAAATTCTCGGCATTGCGCTCTAAACAGATTTTGCCGAATGCCGGTGTAGGTTATCGCTGGGAATTTAAGAAGAATGTGAATGTACGTCTGGATTATGGATTCGGTAAGTCGGGGCAGTCTGGTTTTCTCTTCAATATCAATGAAGCGTTTTAGTAATAATGCTCTTTTTGTAGTTTGATAATGCTCTTTAAAGTGTTAATGAAAAAGTAGAATGAACAGTTTTACGGATATATATAATAAGGTGGTGTTGCCTATATATAATAAGGTGTCATCGGGCGCATTCCTTTACGGGTATGCTGTGGTAGCATTGTTGTTGCCTAATATAGCTCTGTGCTATACCGAATGTCTGGCTCCTTGGGCTTGTGGTGCCAATGTGTTGCTGCCTTTGGCACTCTACATGTGGTTCTTTTCGTTAACCAGATGCCCGGGTAAGATGATCTGGTGGGCTTTTCTTTTTGTTTTTTTCGCTGCCTTCCAACTGGTATTGCTTTATCTCTTCGGGACGGGAGTGATAGCGGTAGATATGTTTCTGAATCTTGTAACTACCAATCCTGGCGAGGTGAAGGAACTGCTTGGTAATCTGTTGCCTGCTGTGGTGGGTGTTTTTGTGGTTTATCTTCCTTTGCTGGTTCTGGCTATTGTCAATATCAGCAAGAAAGGGATGATAGTGGTTCAACTCCAGCATCGAGTGCGTCGTTGGGCTTTGGAGATAGCTGCTGTCGGTTTATTCTGTCTGCTGGCTTGTTATGTGGCTGTAGATGATTATCGCTTGCGCAACCAGCTTTATCCTGTTAACGTTTGCTATAATCTCTATCTTGCATTCGAGCGTGATGCGGCTTCAGAGAATTACAGGGAGGCAAGCAGGAATTTCAGGTTTGATGCCAGGAGCGAGCACGATGCTGAGGCTCCCGAGGTGTATGTGATGGTGGTGGGAGAGACGGCGAGAGCCCACAATTTCAGTCTCTATGGCTATCCGCGCGATACCAATCCTTTGCTTTCCAAGACTCCTGGAATCATAGCTTTTCCCGATGCTACAACCCAGAGTAATACTACGCATAAGAGTGTTCCTATGCTCCTGTCGGCTGCATCAGCAGAGGATTTCGAACGTCTCTTTCATGAGAAAGGTATCCTGGCTGCTTTCAGGGAGGCGGGATTTCATACCGTATTTATCAGCAATCAGCTGCCTAATCATTCTTTTATTGATTTCCTTGGCGAACAGGCTGATGAACATTACTTCCTGAAGGAAGGTGCTTCTGCAAAAGATAATCATTATGATAGTGATTTGTTGCAGAAGTTGGATGGGATATTGCCTGCGGCAGATGCTTCTTCATCCAAGCAATACCGTTATCGGAAACTCTTCGTGGTACTTCATACTTATGGTTCTCACTTTAATTACCAGGAGCGCTATCCCCGTAATTTCGCTTTCTTTAAACCTGACAGTAAGAGCGAAGCGAAGCCGGGGAACCGGCGTGACCTGCTGAATGCATACGATAATACCATCCGGTATACCGATTATATCCTGCATGGTATCGTAGAACGTCTGCAGAAATGGGAGAAGACTCAGGCAAAGACGGATGGGGTATATAGCCAACCTACATCGGCGATGCTCTATACCAGCGATCATGGAGAGAATATCTTTGATGATGACCGTTGCCTCTTTCTGCACGCCGCCCCGAAGGCATCTGATTATGAGCTGCATGTTCCTTTCATCATCTGGACATCAGATGGTTATGGAAAACAATATCCGGGAATACTGAAAACTTTGTCTGGTCATCGTACCCAACAGGTACAGACGAGTCTTTCGGCTTTTCATACGATGTTGGGGATAGGAGGCATCCTGACCCGTTATCGCCAGGATGAATATTCTGTGGCAAGTGAGAAGTATCATCCTGTGAAGTTGCTTTATCTGGATGATCATGATGAAGCGATTCCACAGGAAGATGCCAAATATTAGCATCTGATTTTAAGCGTAAACGCGCTCTTTGTGTAAAATACATGAAAAGAGTTTTCGTAAATGTCAATTATTTGCGAAAACTCTTTGTCGTATCTATAATTTGCTGTATCTTTGCACCCGGATTTAGATAATAATAAAAATACAGTTGTTATGGAACCAACTCGAAAAATCGAAAAGGTAGGCATGCGCAACCTCCGTATGGAGGATTATGATCAGCTTGCCAAGTCATTTAGGCGTATTTACGCAGACTCAGATGTATTCTGGACAAAAGAACAGATTAAGAAACTCATTACTATCTTCCCTGAGGGACAGGTGGTTATTATCGTTGATGATAAGATTGTGGGCTGTGCGCTCTCTATCATCGTCAATTATAATATGGTGAAGGGCGATCATACCTATGCTCAGGTTACGGGTAATGAAACCTTCAATACCCACGATCCTAAGGGAAACATTCTTTACGGCATCGAGGTATTTATCCACCCTGATTATCGTGGTTTGCGCCTGGCTCGCCGTATGTATGAGTATCGCAAGGAACTCTGCGAGAAGCTCAACTTGAAGGCTATCATGTTTGGCGGTCGTATACCAAACTATCACAAGTATGCCGATAAGATGCGCCCTAAGGAGTATATCGAGCATGTAAGAAACCGTGAAATCTATGACCCGGTTCTTACCTTCCAGCTTTCCAATGATTTCCACGTACGCCGTGTCATCCGCAATTATCTTCCTAGCGATGAGGAGAGCGAACACTGCGCCACCCTCTTGCAGTGGGATAACATCTATTATCAGCCACCTACGGATTCTTATGTAGATAGAAAGCCAACTGTGAGAATCGGACTGGTACAGTGGCAGATGCGCCCATACGCTTCGGTAGATGACCTCTTCGAACAGGTAGAGTTCTTCGTTGATTCCGTGAGCGATTACAAGAGCGATTTTATCCTCTTCCCAGAATATTTCAATGCGCCTTTGATGGCTCGTTTCAATGATTTGGGTGAGGCGCAGAGCATCCGAAAGATGGCGCAGTATACCGAAGAGATTCGTGACCGATTCCGCGAGTTGGCCATCAGTTACAACATCAATATCATCACGGGTAGTATGCCTTATCTTAAGGACGATTCCCTCTATAACGTGGGCTTCCTCTGCCGCAGAGATGGTAGCGTGGATATGTACGAGAAGATTCATGTTACACCAGATGAGCAGAAGTGCTGGGGATTGAGTGGTGGTAGCCATATCCAGACCTTCGATACCGATTGCGGTAAGATTGGTATCGTCATCTGCTATGATGTGGAGTTCCCTGAGTTGTCAAGATTAATGGCTGAGGATGGCATGCAGATTCTCTTCGTGCCATTCATGACCGATACCCAGAATGCTTACTCCCGAGTAAGAGTCTGTGCACAGGCGCGTGCCATCGAGAACGAGTGCTATGTTGCCATTGCGGGTAGTGTGGGCAACTTGCCACGTGTTCACAACATGGATATCCAGTATGCTCAGAGCGCCGTGTTCACCCCTTGCGACTTTGCTTTCCCTAACGATGGCAAGCGTTCAGAGGCAACACCTAATACCGAGATGATTCTCGTATCAGATGTTGACCTGAATCTCTTGAATGAGCTTCATACCTACGGTGCTGTAAGAAATCTTCGCGACCGCCGCAAGGATCTGTATGAATTGAAACAGAAGAAGTAAGTGAGGAAGGATAATTCAACACTCAACATTCAACATTCAACATTTAACATTTAAATAAAGTGTATAAGATAGAAATCTCGGAGCGCACGCTCCACTTCAAGCAGCCGGCAGGCACGTCTCGTGGCGTATATACCACGAGACACAGTTATTATCTCACTCTCACCTCGGATGAAATGCCGGGAGTAGAGGGAGTGGGAGAGTGTGCTACGCTCCCTGATCTCAGTTGCGATGCCAAACCGGAATATGAGATGACCCTGCGACAGGTTTGCCAGATGGTGGAGCAGATGGGACGCATTCCTTACGATATGATTCGTGCTTACCCTAGCATCACCTTCGGTTTGGAAACAGCCTTCGCTTCGTTCTTCGATGCAGCAAAAAAGCAGAACTTAAGTGCTTCTGTTCCAGCCGGAATGGAGAACCTGACAGATCTTTTCGACTCTCCTTTCGGTAGGGGAGAAGAGGGCATCACCATCAACGGACTGGTGTGGATGGGTACTTACGAGGAGATGTTGGCACGATTGGAGGAGAAGCTCCAGGCGGGTTTCCATTGCGTGAAACTGAAGATCGGTGCCATCGATTTTTTCAAGGAACTCGATCTCATCAAGCGCATCCGTGATGTGTATACCAAGGAGCAGGTTGAGTTGCGTGTAGATGCCAATGGCGGCTTCTTGCCGGAGAATGCGATGAGTCAGCTGGAGGCTTTGGCTAAATATGACATTCATTCGATTGAGCAGCCTATCAAGCAGCATCAGTGGCCTAAGATGGCTCAGCTTTGTCGCGAAACACCGCTTCCTATCGCCCTAGACGAGGAGTTGATTGGTGTGAATGTCCGGAGTATGAAGCAGGCTTTGCTCGATACCGTCCGTCCTCAGTATATCATCCTCAAGCCTTCACTTCATGGTGGAATCTATGGATGTAACGAGTGGATAGAACTGGCTAACCAGCGCGGTATCGGCAGCTGGATTACTTCTGCTCTTGAGAGTAATATCGGTCTGAATGCTATTGCTCATTATGCAGCTAAAGTATATGGTCCTAATGTCAAGATGCCGCAAGGCTTGGGTACCGGTCAGCTCTTTACTGATAATATACCGATGCCTTTGGAGATTCGTGGTGACAAACTGTTTGTAGTAAAATGACTTTAGAAGAATTCCTTTCAGAATGGAATAACGGTAGCGACCGGGTGCTGGTGCATACCAGTGGTTCCACGGGAAAGCCCAAACCGATGATGGTAGAGAAGAAGCGAATGCTCAACTCAGCCCGCATCACTTGTGATTTCCTGGGATTGAAACCTGGCGACAGTGCCCTGCTCTGTATGTCGCTCGATTATATTGCAGGTAAGATGGTGGTGGTGCGGAGTATAGAGCGCCATCTCCATCTTATTTCTGTTTGCCCAAGTGGGCATCCTTTGAAAGATGTAAATGAAGAGATTACCTTCGCTGCGATGGTCCCGATGCAGGTTTATAACACCCTGCAGGTTCCTGAAGAGCGGGCTCGTCTCTGCCGCATCAGTCATCTTATTATCGGTGGCGGAGCCATAGATGAGGCTCTCGAACAGAAACTGAAGGCTCTTCCCGGCAATATTGCCATCTGGAGTACATACGGAATGACCGAAACGCTCTCGCATATTGCCCTGAGAAGAATTAATGGTGATGAGGCCAGCGAATGGTACCAGCCTTTCGATAGTGTGAAAATCAGTCAGACCGATGAAGGATGTCTGGTAATAGATGCTCCGCAGGTCTGTGCAGAGCCCCTGGTAACGAACGATATAGTGGAAATAGAATCCTATATATATAATAAGGTGGAAAAACTCCGTTTTCGCATCAAAGGCAGAAAAGACAATGTGATTTGCAGCGGAGGCATCAAGATACAGATAGAAGAGGTTGAGGCTCTGTTGAAGCCTTATCTTGAAAAACCTTTCATGATAGCCAAGAAGAAAGACGGGAAGTTTGGAGAGATTGCAGTCCTCCTGACGGAAGATGAGGAGATAGAAAAAGTAGAGGCGACTGTTCGCCGCCTCTTATCTGATCATAAATATTGGATTCCAAGGGAATTCCTTCATGTAGACCAACTCCCGCTTACCGAAACCGGAAAGCCGAAGCGCTCTATCTTTCTTTAAAGGGATTCTCTGAAGAAAGATTCTTTAGCTGAATTATCCTTCTCTGAAGAAATCGAGTGCTTCCTTGATCTCTTCTGTCGTAGCAGTCTGGTTGATACGGATATCGCCTATGCCACCCAGCATCGTGAAGTTGATGATGCCATTCTGGTTCTTCTTGTCATGGTGCATCAGTTCTATCAGTTCATCATAATCATCGCAGGTAATATCCAGTGTACCATAGAATTCCTTGATGAAGTTTACGGTCTGGCGCATCTTCTCAGTAGGGAATCCGGTTTTGGCAACACTCAGATAGAGTTCTGGAATCAGACCGAATGCCACTGCATAACCATGCAGGATAGGCTTGCGCTTCAAAGCCCAACTCTCGAATGCATGACCGAAAGTATGGCCCAGGTTCAGCGCCTTGCGGATGCCCTGCTCGTGAGGATCCTGCTCTACAATGCGCTCCTTTACCTTCACGCTGTCGCCTACCATGCGCTGCAACTGCTTCAAATCAGGCTTGTCGAGGTCGAAACTGACCAGCTCTTCCCACATTGCTTCTGTAGAAATCAGACCGTGTTTCAGCATCTCTGCATAGCCCGAACAGATGTTTTCTGCATCGAGCGTCTTTAAGAATTCTGTATCGAGAATAACGAACTTAGAATCGTTGAACACACCTACTTCGTTCTTCAGTCCGCCGAAGTTGATGCCTGTCTTTCCACCTACCGATGCATCTACCATAGCCAGCAGGGTGGTAGGAATATTGATAAAGTTGATACCTCTCTTAAAAGTGCTGGCAGCAAAGCCACCCAGGTCAGTTACCATACCGCCGCCCAGATTAATCATACAGGAGTGGCGTGAAGCACCTCCCTCCTGCAGTCCTTTCCATACCATCATCAGACTTTCGATGTCTTTATGGCTGTCGGTAGCCGGAATAGTGATGATATGGGCTTCCTTCATGCAGTAAAAATTCTGCAATACAGGCATGCATAGTTCCAATGTCGTAGTATCTGTAAGCACAAAAAGCTTGTCGTGCTCACACTCAGAAAGTGCACTTACCAGTTCGCTTTCCAGTTGGGTTGATATGATTACTCTTTGTTCCATAACATTCTAACGTATTAATTTTTGTGCAAAGATACACTAAAATGGAGACAATACAAAAAAAAAGTTGCTAAATTTGCGTTTTTTATCTCAGAATGCATTAAACCTTGGTGTATTTAACGCGTCAAAACAATCGAGTAACAAAAATGATAATAGAATATCATAGCGATTATGTGTGAAAACACTCATAGTTGGAAATAATAACAAATAAAAATAAGAATGAAAAAATCGATTCTGACGATGCTGCTGCTGTTGATGGCAATAGCATCCTTTGCTCAACAGCGACTGATATCCGGTCAGATTACCGACCGCGATACCAAGGAGGCCATTGAGCAGGTAACTGTTCAATTGCTTAAGAGCGACAGCACGTATGTAGCTGGTGCCATCAGTAATGAGAACGGACTCTTTCACGTCACCGCTCCGGCTAATGGCAAGTATCTGCTCAAGATTTCGAGCGTAGGATACAAGTCTACCGTGAAGCGTATCCAAATTTCTGATAACAAGGATCTGGCTATGGGTAAGATTGTGCTGGGTGCTGAGGCTATCATGCTGAAAGGCGCAGTGGTAACAGCTATGGCTCAGAAGGTAACCCTGAAGGAGGATACTTTCGTGTACAATTCTTCTGCCTATCGCACACCGGAAGGCTCGGTAGTTGAGGAACTCGTAAAGCGTCTGCCGGGTGCAGAGGTGAGCGATGACGGTACCATCAAGATCAACGGTAAGGAGGTAAAGAAGATTCTCGTAGATGGCAAGGAGTTTATGACGGGCGATACCAAGACTGCCTTGAAGAACCTGCCTACCAGCATCATCGAGAAAATCAAGGCATACGATGAGAAGAGTGATCTCTCTAAGGTGACCGGTATTGATGACGGTGAGGAGCAGACCGTGCTCGACTTCGGTGTGAAGAAGGGTATGAACAAGGGTTTGATTTCCAATATCGACCTGGGCGTGGGCAACAAGAGCCGCTACAATATGCGTGGCATGGGCGGTTATTTCAATGATAACAACCGATTCATGCTCTTTGCCAATGCCAATAACACCAGCGACCGTGGTTTCGGAGGCGGTGGCCCTGGTAGAGGCTTCGGAGGCGCTAACGGTTTGAATGCCAGCAAGATGATTGCCGCCAACTACAATTACGAACTGAAGGATAAATTCAAGTTCAATACTTCACTTCGCTGGAATCACAGCGATGGCGATATTTGGAGCCGTCGTTCCAGCGAGAACTTCATGGGTAGCAGCTCTTCGTTCAGCAACAGCTTGACTCAGAATTTCTCTCGCAGCAACAGTTGGAATGGTAACATCCGATTGGAGTGGATGCCTGATTCCATGACCAATATCCTCTTCCGTCCTTCCATCTCCTGGAGTACCAGCGATGGATTGAGTGGCAGCC
>JAJXAL010000220.1:0-2526 GCA_021628325.1 Segatella copri
GAATATGTTAAATAAAAAGGTATATCGTGATTTTCGCCCCTATATTGCAAAAAAGCAGTTCCTTTGCACCCGAATTTTGAAATCATAGGTAGAATCCCATTAAAGAAGGAGTCTCCTTAAAATAAAGTAACGTAAAATGAGAAAAATACTATTCCTCCTCTTGTTGGCATTTCCATACACAAGCAGGATTGCGGCGCAAGACATCCATTTCATAGGAAAGCGAAGTGTGGGCACATGCCATGCAAAAGCAAATTGCAAGAATCCCATCCTTTGGAAATTGAAGACCAATCTATTGTATGACGCATTTGTGGTTCCCAATATTTCAGCAGAAATGCATTTGGGAAAGAACTGGTCGGCAGGGCTAGGCTATTGGTACACCTGGTGGAAGAGCAATCCGTGCCATAGATACTGGAGAAGTTATGGAGGAGAAATAGATATAAGAAAGTATTTTGGAAGCCAAGCATTAAAAAGCCACCTCACAGGCCATCATCTTGGAGCGGTGAGTCAGATGGGAATGTATGATGTGGAGTACGGCAAGCGAGGCAACATGTCGGATTTCTCCTATACGATAGGAGCAGAATACGGCTACACATTCCCCATCAGTCCAAGGGTTAGCTTGGACTTAGCCATGGCCTTAGGCTATTTTGGAGGAACATACAAGGTGTATGACCCGATAGATACCCACTATGTATGGCAAGAGAACAGGAACAGGAGATATTTCGGTCCTGTGAAAGCAGACATCACCCTAGCATTCCAGATAGGCAAGAACTATAGAACGGAGAAAGGAGGCATGAAATGACGAATATCAATCCTTCCAAAATCATCTTGAAAGTAAGGACGGCGATGTGGTACCTCTTCTTCCAGACCATAGGAATCTGGCTACTCAGCAGTTGCGAGCAGAAAGATCTATGTTATGACCACAACCATGCCTCCAACGTAAAAGTCACTTTCGATTGGGAGCAATACCCAAATGCCAACCCAGCATCCATGTGCTTTTACCTTTTCCCAAGGGAAGAAGGCGAAAGGACTCTCAAAAGGGAATTCATCGGAAAAAACGGCGGCATAGCCCAAGCTCTAGTTGGCGTAAGTTACACGGCATTGGGATTCAATTCCGATGCTAGAAACACAAGTTTTCGCTATAATATCAGCACAAACAGCATTGAGGCAAGCTCCAAGGATGCCGGGACTATAGATAGAATCGGAATATCAGCCAGTCTTTTGCCAAGAGCAAAGGGAACCGAGGGAGAAAGAATGTCGATGGAAGCCGACAGCATCTATTCCAGTGCTTCTGAGAAAGACATTCTAATATCACTGGAAGAGAACGACAGAGGTGACACATGTAAGATAACGCTTAGTCCAAAGCGAAGATTTTGCACCTATAGGTTGAAGATAATGAACATCGATAACCAGCAAAACCTCTCATCCTCCATTGCCGGTTCTATCTCAGACCTTGCTGGAGGCATCAACCTTTCCACTGGAGAAAAGACAGCGGCAAAGGTCACCATTCCATTTGCGGTTGGCACAACAAACGAAAGCACTTTGGAAGGACAGCTTCGATGCTATGGGAACAGCCCATCAGAGGATGCCGCCAACTATTTGGTTATATATACCGTGTTGAAGGATGGCACAAAGTGGTGCTACATCTATGATGTTACCAAGCAAATCAAGGAAGCCCCCAACCCTTATGAGGTAGAAATCGTTCTGGACAAACTCCCTGTGCCAACCAAGATAGGCGGCAATAGCGGTTTTACCCCAGGCGTTAGCGACTGGAACATCATAGAGATACCAATCGTTATGTAATACTCATAAACAAGATATAAGTATTATTCATTCAAAAATTTAAATTATGTTCAAAAAAAGTATGTTTTGCGTAGCCTTAGCCTCTTTGGTATTGGCTACATCGTGCTCACAGGATGACTTGCAGACAGCCAAGTTCTCCCAAAACACGATTAATCCTAACGTTGAATTAGGCGGTCAGCCTATTTCTACTTTTGCGGCAGCAAAAGGTAAAGCAGTAAAATCTCGTGCAGTAGAGACCACCATCACCAACCTTGGTTCATTCACCATGAATGCCTTCCAGGATGGTGAGGCCAACTACATGAAGGATGTGAAGTACACATCTACCGATGGCAGCGTGTGGAACACCGACGCTGGTACATTCTACTGGCCTGTGGAGGGCAACTTACACTTCTATGCCTATGCACCAGAGCAGCCAGGACAGGCAGGAACCTTCAAGTTGGACAAAGATGCCCAGACACTCACCGACTTCGTTCCAAACACAGCCGCTGCCGACCAGAAGGATTTCGTGTATGCAAAATCAACAGGCAACAACAAAGCCAATGGAACGACAGGTATAGATATTGATTTCCAGCACGCATTATCCGAGGTGACCATTGCAGCAAAGAACGAGAACACTACCTACACCGTAGATGTAACAGGTGTGAAGATTGGCAATGTCATCAAGAAGGGTACTTTCACATTCCCTTCCACCTCAGACGCAGCAGCCTCTTGGACACTTTCGAGTGA
>JAJXAL010000221.1:0-2500 GCA_021628325.1 Segatella copri
AGTAGGCTAAGTTCCCAACGCCTTTCCATATTGCTATGGGAGGTTTTCAGAAACTCGCCCCCAAACCGGACGTACACGTTCCCGCGTATCCGGCTTTCCACTAACATATTCAGTCTAAATCGTACCATAGTGTATCTTTTTATGACAACTTTCACAGAGTGCGAGGGTCTTTCGTCTTCGGGCAATCATAAACTTTTCCCAATTCGCTTTCCCCGAAAGGTCACCAAGTTTATGCACATGGTGCATTTGGATGGTTCCCTCTTTTCCGCACAATTCACATTTTCCTGCTTTCAACCTGTCTGCAAGACTTGTTCGGCAGGCGTAAATCATAAGGTTTGGATATTGGTCTATTCCCCCATTTTTCATCGGGTCCTTTCTACCATACCCATCATGGTAAAATGTTCGTTCTTTCTCCTTTCCGTTTTTGAGTTTGAACTTGACTGTAAACAGCTTATTCTTCTTGTATTTCCTTAGAATTACAGGCACTCGTGAACGGTATTTGTGTGCAAAGGTTTTATACATGCTATATTCTAACATATACCCGAACGAACTCAGTACATAGCTATTGTTCGCAAGCGAATAGTAATTTACAAAGCCTCGTATCATACTATTGTATCTGTCGAGTATTTCAAGGTCGTCATTGAGGACAAGTATTGTTTTCGACTTCGGTTTCCACTGTTCTTTTCCATTGTGGATTTTAATCTCTATCATACGTTCCTCAAGCAACTTATTCTTAATGGTATTTCTACCAATCATAAGTCGTACTCTCTTGTTAAAGGCTCTGCGCATAACTCCATTAACACTCCTGCGTGCAGTATTTGATGATGTTACATCTATCTCATAACCGAGAAATTTTGCCGCTTTGGAGGTGTGTGTTATAAGAGTTTTCTCCTCAGACAAATCAAGCGCAAGTTTATCTGCGAGAAATACTTTTACATCCTCTTTGATTCGCTTTGCATCTTCCTTGCTTCCAATTACCCCGATTAGAAAATCATCAGCATATCTTACGTATTTGAGTCGCTTATAGCTAGAATCCATTTCATCACAGCTTGGAACAAGGAGGCTTTGAGCCTTATTCGCTTTGTAACTTGCTATCAATTCGGCACGTTCGTCCTCATTGAC
Organism: Segatella copri; assembly: GCA_021628325.1. Lineage (GTDB taxonomy): Bacteria > Bacteroidota > Bacteroidia > Bacteroidales > Bacteroidaceae > Prevotella > Prevotella copri_R. Next base: position 1,123 of record JAJXAL010000221.1, read on the forward strand.
AACTTTTTGTAGCTTGTGAACTATCCAGCGTCTTTTGTAGCCAAGTTTACAAGAGGCAGGATTTCGTTTTCTATTCTTTCCCTTATCGAAGTTTTGGATATATTCTTTCATATATTTGTCCAGTTTGTCAAGATAGATGTTTGCCAACAAAGGACTAACGATACCACCTTGCGGTGTTCCGCTATAAGTTCTATGAAATTTCCAATCTTCGATGTAACCTGCATTTAGCAATTTACGGATTAACCTAATAAATCTGTCATCGGTAATGCGCTCTTTCAAAATTTCTATTAGAACATCATGGTTGATGTTGTCAAAGAAAGCTTTGATGTCACCCTCGACAAACCATTTCGCACCGCAAAATGTCTTTTGGATTTGAGCTAACGCTGTATGGCAACTGCGATTTGGTCTAAAACCATGAGAGGATTGTTCAAATTGCCCCTCATAGATTGCTTCCAAAATCATTCTTACCACTTCTTGCACTAACTTATCATCCGCAGAAGGTATTCCCAAGGGACGTTTTTTTCCGTTCTTCTTAGGTATATATACCCTACGTGCAGGTTGTGGCTGATAGCTTTCATCTTTCAATGAAGCAATCAGCTTTTCAATACGAGGCAGGCTCATTCCATCGGTAGTTGCACCGTCAATGCCTGCTGTCATGCCACCTTTGTTCGTACTGATACGCTGATAGGCGACATAGAACATCTCGTTATTGAACAGAATGCGATAAAGCCTTTCAAACTTGTAATTTGACGCTTTGCTATGTTCTGCCAGACTGTTTAATACTCTTTCAGGATTTCTCATAATGTCTCTCACATTTTCCGTTTATCGTATTAATTAATGTTAGCTGCCACCCTTCGCCATGTACAAGGCTTTCCCTTGCTCAAACTACTACGGTGGCTCCGTTGCCTTGTCAGATATTCAGAGGGCTAACACCTCATAGCCTTACAACTGGCATTCTGATTTAGGCAATCCCCGTTTACTGAAATAAGTAACATTGCATCTGATGGATTGTCGGATATGACTTCCGCCCTTTCTCGCTTATTGCGATTGTGCCGTACCAAGTTCTTGCTTCTGCTACACAACTTCCATAACAAAAGTGCTACGGTGCAACGAGTTCAGTTACCTTACGTTGCAGTTTGATTACTTACCACTTGGACTATCATTCAAACAATTCGGTTTTTATCCTCATATCCATCACTTTCATCGCGCCATTCAGTCGCAGTTTGGTAACTAACTGACTTATGGCTTATCCCGACATGCTACACTCCCTGTCCGATTTCTCTTTCAGATTAGTCGGGCGATGATAGGTTTTTCAAAGAACACTTACCTAATAGCTTGCAATAGCTACATTTACTCATTCAGCCTATACGGGCGCACA
>JAJXAL010000222.1:0-2495 GCA_021628325.1 Segatella copri
CCGTGGGTGCGACATGAAGTCGCATAGATAATTGTTGGAATGATACTTTAAGTATCAGTTTTAACCCGCTGTTCCGTCAGCGGTAGCCTACCGACCGATGCACCTTAATGTTGTATTAAGCGGTCGGGACAAAGTACACTTTCGCAAGACAAGACAGAACCGTGAGGGGAAGTCAAGTATGGTTAGTATCATACCGTAGAGTGGCGAGGCTGGATAGTATGGTTAGCGTAAGCGAACTGTTAGTAAACTTCGTAATGTCGTAAAAGAGTGCAAGATACTGATACACTCTACCCAAAATGGGATGCGGTCAGATAATCCTCTCCATGGTAGGATTACACGGATGTAAAGACCGTCGGAGGATGAGACAGAACCTAACCTATCCGTTAGTTATCTATGTGGAACATGGTAAGCCTGTACATCTCCTGTCAGACAAAAGACAGGTAAGCTGAAAGTAATGGATGCTGAATGATGTGCAGGTATAAGATAACAGAGAAAGCGAATGCCGTTCTGTAATGGGACGGATAGGGTTTGAGCCACTTATCACGAGTTGACAAGGGACAACATCAACCTACCACGAAAGTGGGCAGACTTCTGTGGTAATGTTTGGGAGGCAAATACCCAACATTAGCCAAATGGTAATTCTTTACAATAAACTTTTAGAACTTTTTAAAGTAGGAATGCAAATGAACGATAAAATCAAAGAAAATCTCCTCGACCAATCGTGTGCGCCGACTGACAACCTGCAATCAAATTGGGACAGAATAGACTGGACTAAGGCGGAGCAAGCTGTTAAGAAGCTTCAAGCTCGTATTGTAAAGGCTCAGAAGGAAGGCAGACATAACAAGGTGAAAGCCTTGCAATGGACGCTTACCCACTCTTTTTACGCAAAAGCCTTAGCCGTAAAGAGGGTTACTTCTAACGGGGGTGGTTGTACTCCTGGGGTTGACAAAGAAATATGGGATACCCCTAAAGCTAAAATGCAAGCAATAACCCAACTCAAACGCAGAGGCTACCAGCCAATGCCGCTGAGAAGAGTTCATATCAAGAAGAGCAACGGCAAACTGCGACCGTTGGGAATACCGACAATGAAAGACAGAGCCATGCAAGCACTCTATCTTATGGCATTGGAGCCTGTATCAGAAACTACAGCTGATACTCGTTCATACGGTTTCCGCAAGGAACGCTGCTGTATGGATGCAATACAGCAATGTCATAACATTCTCCGAAAGGGATATTCTCCCGAATGGATTTTGGAGGGTGACATAAAAGGGTGTTTTGACCATATCAGCCATGAGTGGTTACTTGCCAATATCCCAATGGATAAGGCAATACTCCGAAAATGGTTGAAATGTGGCTATGTTTTCAACAAGCAAATGTTCCCGACCGAGGAAGGAACACCGCAAGGTGGTATAATTTCTCCGACACTTGCCAATATGACTTTGGACGGATTGCAGAAAGCTCTTGCAGATAGATATAAGCGCCATCATGTTAATGGTAAGTTGTATTCACCAATGGTGAACCTTGTACGTTATGCGGATGATTTTATCATCACTTGCGAGAACAAGGAAACTCTTGAAAATGAAATCAAGCCATTGGTTGCTGAATTTATGTCTGAAAGAGGTCTGACCTTATCAGAGGAAAAGACGGTGATAACCAACGTGCATGACGGTTTTGATTTTCTTGGCTTTAATATCCGCAAATACGGCAAGGACATATTGACCAAGCCGACAAAGAAATCCGAGAAACGCTTTATGGAGAATATCCGTAAGGTAATTAAGGAGAACAAGGGTTGCAGACAGGAGTCGTTAATCAGAATGTTGAACTCTAAAATCCGAGGATGGGGAGGTTATTATCAGCATGGAGCGACACGTGATTCATTTCACAGAATCGACCATCAGATATTCCTCTCACTATGGCAATGGGCAAAACGCCGTCATTCCAAGAAAGGGAAACGGTGGATAAAAGACCGATATTGGCATGACATTCGAGGGAACAAATGGACTTTCGCTTCAAAATTCAAGAAACCAAACGGAAAGGAAGACCAATTGACATTATTGTCTCTGACTTCATCGTTTCCATTCCTGCAATACACGCAGATTAAAGGAGACATGAACCCGTTTGATGCAGACTGTCGTCTGTACTTCTATAAAAGAAAGAAGTCGAAAATGCTTGTTACGCTAAAAGGACGCAAGTCACTGCTGTACCTATGGGAAAAGCAAGGACGCAAATGTCCTATATGCGGTGAGCCTATTGATACGCACAAGGCATGGAATGTCATGCCAACCGTTCAAAACGGAAAGAAATGCAATCTGTTGGTTCATGATGAATGTTTTAAATTATCCCGCAAATCAAATGGAAACAAGAAGTAGTTTGAGCCGGTCTCTGCATACAAACAGAGGCTTAGAAAAGCTTGAGCCGTATGAGGGGAAACTCTCATGTACGGTTCTTAGGGGGGAAGAGGGCAGCAATGCCCTTGACCTACCCGATCGACCGTC
>JAJXAL010000066.1:0-21059 GCA_021628325.1 Segatella copri
CAGCTGTTACTGCTTTTTTTGAATTATGCAAGGTATAAACGCGGAGCCGCTTACCATATACTTCAACACATCAATGCATAAAGGTGGATACACATCTACCTATCGATTTTGAGTCCAGGTGAATAGTGGTGAAGAGCGGGTGAAGAGTTGCTGATGACTCTTCACCTCCCGAAATGCCGATAAACACAGGGGATTTGGGAAGAAAGGTGAAGAGTGAAGAGATTTTTGCAGAATGCTAAACATAAATCATATTGATAGGATTGGGAAATCTGATTTCCCGTCTGAGATGACTGTCTTATAGGAACTGCCGACTGTTCCCTATTCCGCTAGTCGGCTGTTCGCCCCAAACAGCCAACTGGCCATACGCAAACAGCACACTTATCTTTCGGAGATAAATATCAGGACATCGGAGATTTATCTGCCAAAAACAACCATATCAAAACAAAAACGAAATGAAACTTCCCTGAAATTTGGAGGGTTAAAAAAAATATATTACCTTTGCACCCGCAAAAAAGATAAGATTATGAACGGATTGTATACTATATTATTATTGGTGCTGAGCAACATCTTCATGACGCTGGCTTGGTACGGACACCTCAAGTTGCAACAAACGGGCGTGAGCAGCAACTGGCCTCTTATCGGTGTCATCGCCTTCAGTTGGGCCATCGCCTTCTTCGAATATTGCTGTCAGGTACCAGCCAACCGCATCGGTTTCGTAGATAATGGCGGACCGTTTAATCTGGTCCAGCTCAAGGTGATACAGGAATGCATATCGCTCATCGTCTTCGCCATCATCGCCAATATCCTCTTCCAGGGACAGGGATTGCACTGGAATCATTTCGCAGCCTTCTGCTGCCTGATTGCAGCCGTTTATTTCGTATTCATGAAATAGCCGGATAAGGAGTTAACTCAATATAACTCCATATCCGGCTACCTTTTTAGTTTTACACCTGCCCTACACCAGGTTATAGATTTCGCTCGGTGTCTTGCGCTTCAATACTTCCAGCTGGAAGTCCTTGCCGGCTATGATGCCTTTGCTGCGCAGGATCTGCTCCACGGTTTTGCGTGCCAGCTCAGGATGGTTGTTCTCCTCGCTGAGATGACAGAGCCAGACGTGATGAAGCTCCGGTGTAGCATAATTGGCAAGCGCCTCGCCACAATCGTCGTTGCTCAGATGACCGTTATCTCCCAGAATGCGATCCTTCAGATACTGGGGATAATGACCCTGTTGGAGCATCTCTACACTATGGTTCGCCTCGAGTACAAGATAGTTGGCCCGCCCGATAAAGTCGTGCATCTCTTCGGTAATATGGCCCACATCGGTGATGAGGCAGAAGTTCACACCTCCGCACTCCACGAAATAGCCAACATTGTCGGTACTGTCATGGGGTACGCCGAACGGAGTAATCTTAAACTCGCCCAGTGTGAAAGTTACGTTCTTCTCTATCACACGAGCATGGTTAGGCTCTATCTTCTTTCGAACACAATAGTTGCGCTCGATGCCTTGATGTACTTTACGGGTCGTATATACCGGTAGATGATAGTCAGTACTCAGACTCCCCACCGACTTTACATGGTCGGCGTGGTCATGTGTGATGAGGACGTAATGCACATCCTCGAAGCGAAGTCCATAGTTATGGAAATGCTTCTTTAATATTCTTATTCCTACTCCTACGTCTATCAGTATCGAATCCGTATCAGTGTAAAGATAATAGCAATTGCCACTACTTCCACTGCCAAAGGATATAAATTTCAGCATTTTAATTGTTATTTTCCATGCAAAGTTAGCAAAAAAGATTCTTATTACAAAGTTTTTTACTATCTTTGTGCCGAAATATCGCAAAAAAATAGAATTTTTAAGATTTGAGAATCATGATAAAGAAGTCGATGATAGGTTTATGCATAGCTGTGGCATGCATGACCGCAAGTATATTCAGCCTTTCGGGCTGTGAACCTCACGAAGGCAGCGAGGACCAGCTGAAGGCTGATGTTGATTCGTTTGCCAACTCTTATTTCAACTGGCATTTCCCGAAAGCCGTGAAGTATTGCACCCAGGAATCGGAGCGCTGGCTGCGCTATGCTGCAAGTAATGTGAACGAGACCGACGTGGAACTGCTGCGCCAGAAACCGGAGGATGCCAGCATCGAGATTACGGATATTGATTTCGGTGACGATGAAACAAGTGCCACCGTTACCCTTACTGTTCATAATTTTCTGCAGATGGACAGCATCGGGCAGGATCCGCAGCTCATAGAACAGGCCGATTTCCAACTGCCGATGTGTATGGAAAAGGGACTCTGGAAGATTAAGTTGGATAAATTGCCTTGAAAAAAGTAAGGAGTTTCTGAGGGGCATCATAATCAAAAGATGCTCACAGAAACTCCTGGCTATAAACTGTTAACTGTTAGCTGCATTTAGAACGGCAAACCTACTGCGAAATGGAAGGCGAAATCGCGGTCTAGTTTCGGGTGGATAATCGCCCAATGCTCTTCCTTCGTTCCGTAGGCTGGATTGATCGCCTTCATACCCATATCCAGACGGAGGATGAAGTAATCGAAATTCAACCTGAGACCTAAGCCATAGGCTACAGCTATCTGTTTGTAGAATTCATCTATCTTGAACTGGCCGCCAGGTTGATCCTCATAATTGCGAAGTGTCCAGATATTACCGGCATCGATAAACGCTGCACCCTCAAACTTCCAGAAGAGCGAAGTGCGGTATTCTGCATTCAAGTCGAGCTTCACATCACCCGTCTGGTTGATGAAATCTATTCTGCCGTCAGTTCCCTTAAACTTGCCCGGACCTAATTCTCTTACTCCCCAACCTCTTACCGAGTTGGCACCACCCGAGAAATAACGCTTTTCGAAAGGCAACACCGTACTGTTGCCGTAAGGATAAGCCACACCGATACCCGCATGCAGCGCCAGAGCATTGCGCTTATCAAACTGCATCAGATGGGTATAATCTACATCAAACTTGGCATACTGGGCATAAGCTATATTAAATAATGTACGCTGCCCCTGGCTGTTCACCTTGAAACCGAATGCCTTGGAAACACCGTTCAGCAGATTGCCCGAACTCTCTACATTCACTCGCACAGCATCTACCCCATCGCTATAACTCAAACCGAAACCCATCTTCATGATAAACAGGTCTTCGTAATTGTAGCGAAGGATGGCATTTCTGTTTTCTGCATTATCGAGATAGTCTCTCTTGAATGTCTCGGATATCCATGGCATATACACATAGTTGAGATCGAGCAGGTCGAAACGCCAGGCCAGATGATGACGCGGCTCTGTCCAGCGATAACGCCAGGCAGTAGAGAATACGCGGCGATGAAACTCCGGACGGTTCTGAAGATTCCAACTTGCCGACAACTCGCTGTTTGCCGTCTGTCTTCTTCTGAAATTTCTTGAAAGGAAAGGCGCCAAGAAACGAGGGAAAACCAGTTTGCCTTCAACCGAATATTCAGTATAGTTCTGATCCTGATACCCCTCCAGACCGGTAATGGCCTCATAGGCTCCACGAAGTTCTATGCTCAGCTGCTCACTACCTCTGAAGAGATTTCGGTTGGTATAAGTGAGCGAAGCAGCAGCTCCCAAGTCGCCCGCCGTATTGGTTCCTTCCGGCTGGAAGGCGATGGTAGAAGGCTTGTTGGTACTGATCTGGATATTGCAATCCATCTGCCGGCTGATGCTGTCCCTCTCCATTCCGTTCTCCGTAACCTGGTTGCTGTCAGGAACTTCAGAGAAACTGATATTGGTATACTTCACCGCCTGCAAACGGGCAAAGTTGTTATAGGTGCGCTGCAAGGCAGCGGCACTGTAGGGACGGCCTTCTCTGAGGGCAGTGGCATTGAGCAAAACCTGATGGCGCAGATGGATTCGGTCGCTGTCATTACTCAGATAGTTGATGTTTCTGATTTCATATCGGGGATGATCAACCTCAGGAGCATTACTGTTTGCCTTATACTTCATCAGGTGGAGCGTCAGGGCGATATCCTTCTGTCCCGCAATCGTATCGGCAGAAAACTGGATAAAATCTTTATGAAAGCGGAAATAGCCATCATTGGTCAGAAGGCTGGAGATACGCCTGCGCTCATTATCCAATGTTTCTACCGTAAATCTCATTCCCGGCTTAATCTGCTGATTATCGGGGTTATCGAGATGCAGAAGTTGCTGAATATGTTCATCTTCCACTTCATATTTCACCTTACCTATCACAAAAGGTTCTCCGGGATGCAACAGATAGGTAGCATCCAGTTTCTTTCCTTTCTTGGTGGTATAGAGCGACACCCCGGCATGCATGAAGCCCTGGTTCTGCATGGCGGTAAGCAGATTCTGACAGGAGAGCCGCGCCTGCAAAGTATCGTAGATGACAGGCTTCTTGCTGAAAGGATTCTTGAAGAGCGAGAAGAGTTTCGGCTTCTCTTTCTGGCGCACATACTGCTTGAGCGCCCCGGCATTATACCCTGCCGAGTCGCTCTTCACTTCCACCTTATTTAATATATACTCCCCTTCCGGCACCATTTTGCTTGAAGAACAAGATGCTATGAGCAGCGGCAAGGCAAGTAATGAAATCGTTTCTTTTTTCAAAATATCTATCGTTTTTGATATGCAAAGATAATGCAAAACAAATTAAATACAAAATATTTAGCACTTTTTATTTTGAAATGTCTATATTTTATGTTACCTTTGCACACATATAGACAAAAAATAAATGATTAGCAAGAATAAAATAAAGTACATACGTTCGCTCGAACTGAAGAAGAACAGAAATAAAGAAGGAAAGTTCGTGGCAGAAGGTTTCAAGGTGGTAGACGATCTGCTTGCTCTGCAACCTGCCGACCTGATTGTGGCTACCGGCGAATGGCTCCGGGGCAAACACTTCGGGGCTGAAACCGAAGTGATAGAGGTTACTGATGAAGAACTGAAGAAGGTAAGTTTCCTGCAGCATCCGCAACAGGTGCTTGCCGTATTCAAACAGGCAACATCAGGAGATTACTCTATTAATACCAGCGAACTGAGTCTGGCGCTCGACGGCGTTCAGGACCCAGGCAACCTGGGCACCATCATCCGCATCGCCGACTGGTTTGGCATCACCCATATCTACTGCAGTCAGGATACTGCCGACGTATACAATCCGAAGGTGGTTCAGGCTACGATGGGCAGCATAGCAAGAGTGAAGGTAGAATATGGCGACTTGCTGGGACTGGTAGAATCACTTCCTGCTGACGTTCCCGTTTACGGCACCCTGCTCGATGGCGACAACATCTATCAGCAAAAGCTCGAAAACCGGGGACTCATCGTGATGGGAAACGAAGGAAAAGGCATCTCGCCAGAACTGGCAAAGAAGGTGAACCACAAGCTGCTCATCCCTAACTTTCCGGAAGGTAGAGCTACTGCCGACAGTCTGAATGTGGCCATCGCTACCGCCATTACCTGCTCTGAATTCAGAAGAAACTTTTAAAGGTAAAAAGGTAAAAAAACTTTTAAAGGTAAAAAAGTAAAAGGGTAAAAAGGTAAAAAAGATTTTATACGATAATTCGAAATTAAAACAAGATAGTTATGGAAGTAAATGAATTATTTAAGCATCGCAGCATAACAGCCTGCATGAGAGCATCATACGATACCATAACAAGTGACTTCAAATCACTCGTAAAACAGACATGGGCTACCCATGTTCCATTTGCAGTATTGCTGGCTATCGTACTCTATTTCCTTCTCCCCAACAAACCGCTTCACGATTGGGGAGCCGTGAATCCGATGGCTTCGTTCATCCTGCAAACCATCATTTACGGAGCCACTATCGTGATGGCTATCGTATCATTCTGGCATCTTCTGCCAAGAAAGCAACTGTGTCCTAAGGGCGAAAAGCGCAAAATAGGAAAATCCCTCCTCCGCATTCTCCGCCACTTCGGTGGTTTCTTTCTGACCAGTTTTCTCGGCATGATTATCGTAGGCATCGCTACCTTTATCGCAGCCCTGCCTTCCATCATCCTCATCATTGCACAGTTCTATTCACAGCTCGGTGCACTTGATGGCGACCCACTCGGTGTGCCGGGTTATTTCACCCCACTCCTCTTCCTGGTGTTCACCATCACCTTCCTGCTCATCATCTACGCGTTGAGCTGGCTCGGCATTTCGCTTGCCTATCAGTTCGGCTCTTACAAGGTGCAAGACGAAGAGAAACAGAGAATGAAGGAAAGCCAGAAGATGGCAACCGCAGAAATTGAAAAATATTAATCGTATTAACATATATAAGAGACATGAAACAGACAAGATTACTCTTCATCGACCGCGATGGAACGTTGATTCAGGAACCTGAAGACGAACAGATTGACAGCTTCGAGAAACTGGTATTCACCAAGGGCGTATTCCGCAACCTCGCCTTCATAGCCCAGCATACCGACTACGAGCTGGTGATGGTGAGCAACCAGGACGGCTTGGGTACCGACTCCTTCCCAGAGAATACCTTCTGGCCTGTCCACAACTTCATCATCCAGACCCTGGAGAGCGAAGGCATCCACTTTGCCAAGCAGCACATCGACCGCCACTTTCCTGAGGATAACTCACCGATGAGAAAGCCGGGCACAGGCATGCTGACCGAATACATCAATAACCCTACTTACGATATGGCAAACAGTTATGTAATCGGCGATCGTGAAACCGATGCCCAGCTTGCCGGAAACCTAGGCTGCAAGAGCCTGATTCTCGGAAAGGATGGCATGGACTGGGATAAGATAGCTGAGATTCTCTTTGCCGGTGACCGTATCGCTGAAGTGAAGCGCACCACCAAGGAGACAGATATCTACATCAAGGTAAATCTCGATGGTTCTGGTAAATGCGATATCTCTACCGGTCTTGGTTTCTTCGACCACATGCTGGAGCAGATAGGCAAGCACGGCATGATGGACCTCACCATCCATACCAAGGGCGACCTTTATGTGGATGAGCATCATACCATTGAGGATACGGGTATTGCACTGGGCGAATGCCTGCTGCAGGCGCTCGGCGACAAGCGAGGAATAGAAAGATACGGCTACAGTCTGCCGATGGACGATTGTCTATGCCAGGTAGCATTGGATTTCGGTGGCCGTCCATGGTTGATTTGGGATGCCGAGTTCCACAGAGAGAAGGTGGGCGAAATGCCAACCGAGATGTTCAAGCATTTCTTCAAGAGTCTGAGTGATGCGGCAAAGATGAACCTCAACATCAAGGCTGAGGGCGAGAACGAGCATCATAAGATAGAAGGCATTTTCAAGGCGCTTGCCCGTTCGCTGAAAATGGCTGTAAAGAGAGACATCTATCACTTCGAGCTTCCTAGCTCTAAGGGAATGCTGTAATGAGTTAATAGTTTATAGTTAATAGTTTATAGATGACTGTTGGCTATTAACTATAAACTATTAACTGTAAACTATAAACTATTAACTATAAACTATTAACTGTAAACTATTAACTGTTATCAAAATTTTGTCATGAACTCCACAACAATCTTATCTTTTTCTGAAACTTTAGCTATACCACCTTTACGATAGAAATACTTCTCGTAGTTGATACGGATATCCGAGATGAATGGCTTGGCAAGGCTCAGGGTTACACCGCCAGTAACACGATGGCGCTTGTAATCGTTGATCTTCAAGGCACCGAGTTCGGTATCAGAACCGCCATATCGGGTACCATCACTGTGGTCGCTCATGAAATCATATCTTGCCAAAGGAGAAAACTTCCTGATGAGGCTCTTAGGATTAGCCACCGGAATGTCATAGCATACGAAACCATCGAATGCATGAACATCGTGGAAGGCATCCTTGCTGTAATGCTTGTAAAGATACTCAGCCTCAGCAATGAAACCACCCTTATGGAAGGTGATACCACCATCATACATCGTAACCGTAACATCAGATGGCTTGATCTTCTGGGTACTCAACACCAGGTTTACATTCGGGAAAAGGAACTGAGCCTTGGCAGAATAGTTGACACCCTTGGTCCAGTAATCCTTCTGATTGGTCAAACCTGAACCGTTGAAGATACCGGCATTCACCACAATAGGGAAACCTACATTCCAGGTGTATCCGATTTCAGCACCCACGTCGCGAACGTTTCCCACCTGCTTGGCGATGAAAGAACGGTTGGCGAAATACTGCTGGTGAGGAGAACGGTGAGCATCAATGGTGAATGGCACACGTTCCTGACCGATAGTAAACTGAAGAGTCTTCCAAGGTTTGATGCGTGTATAAGCATCAAGCATCTTGATCTTACCCTCATCACAGAGATCAATCTCAGCCTTATAACTAACCTCCTTTGTTACATTTCCTGCTACATTGATACGAGCCGTACGCACCTCAAATCGTCCCTCCCCTTCTTCGGTTTGGTATTCATACTTAGAACGGATGGTTCCACCAATCGTCATAGTCTTGACGAATTCAGGCACATCGTTTCCAAGAGAACTCTTTTCTGAGTTTTGGGCATTCATTCCCATTGACACCATAGCGAGTGCCACCAACAGATACGTTTTCTTCTTCATTTTTACCTTATTATATATACCTTAATTGATTGTTACCAGCAAGAAAGCATTCCTGTAAAGAATCGAAATCCTACAAGATGCCGTTCTATTTCTTTTCGGCTGCAAAGATAAGGAGAAGATGTTTCTACCATAAAACATAAGTGTTACAAATGTGTTACATCGTCTGTTTTTATAGCATGTAACATGATTGCAATACGCGTAATATCGCTGTAACATCATCGTCACAAACATGTAACCGTCTTTTCGCTCTAGTTTAAAAATATCGCCGTACCTTTGCAACCGAAAAGAAATACAATTAACATATATGATTTATGAAGGAAAATAAAAAAGCGATTTTGGATATTCTCAAGAAGAAGTCCAAGAAAGACGGTAAGTTTGAAAACTTGGTTCTCAACCTCGCCTTACAGAAGATTGACAGCGATAACTTTGAGTTTGACGGCGAGGCAGTCTATACCGCCGACAAGAAGCGCTTGGTTTACTACATGAACCACGATGCCAGTTTCACAATTCCTGAGGGAGTAGAGATTATCGGTGAGATGGCATTCCGTGGCAAGAAGCAACTGTCTCATGTCATCATCCCTAGTACGGTGAAGGAGATAGAACATGATGCATTCTATGATTGTGATGAATTGGATAACATTTATGTACCTGCCAGCGTGAAAGCTATCAGAGCATACGCTTTCGCTGAATGCGACAAACTGAAGAAGATTACTTTCGCAGGAACTCCAGACAAGTTGAGCCGTCATACTTTCGATGACTGCGACCAGTTGCACGATATCATGGTTCCTGCCGGCAGCAGCAAGTTCTTCCGTAAAGAGCTTCACTTCATCGACGGAGATACTGATTTCCTCGTTCTGGAAGTACCAGGCAAAGACTCAAAAGAACCTTCTAAGAACAAGAAGGATGAGAAAGTTTCTGAAAAGAAAGCTAACGCAGAGAAGAAAGAAAAGACTTCTGAAAAGAAAGCTGACTTAGAGAAGAAGGAAAAGACTTCTGAAAAGAAGACAGCAGAAGAAAATGCAGAAAAGAAAGAAACTTCTGCAAAGAAGGATAACAAGGCCAAGAAAGAGCCTGTAAAAACAAAGTAACTCTATAATTAGCAAATAGTTATGACCAAAGAAGAATTACTCAAAAAGGCATACGTAGAACGCGATATCAGTTGGATGTACTTCAATCACCGCATTCTGCAGGAAGCTGAGAAAGAGTATGTGCCATTGTTGGAGCGCCTCTCTTTCCTCGGTATTTACTCCAATAACCTTGACGAGTTCTTCCGTGTTCGCGTAGCATCACTCAACCGCATGCTCGACCAGAAGCTCGACAAGGATACCGAACAGCAAATTAAGAAATCACTTAAAACAATAAATAAACTCAATGAATCTTATTCGAAAGAATACACTGAGGCGGTGGATACGGTTTTCCGAGAGCTTGAAGTACACAAGGTTCGCCTGCTCAACGAAGACCTGCTCAACGACGAGCAGAAGGAATTCCTTACGCAGTTCTTCTACGACAAGCTCAATGGTTCTGTCAACCCTATCTGGCTCAACGAGATAGACGACCTCTCTACCCTGGAGGACAACCGCATCTACCTCGCCGTAGAAAAGGCTGAGGATGACAAGAAGAAGAAATATGCCGTGGTAAAGGTACCGGATAGAGTCTATGGACGCTGGGTAAAGGTACCGGCAAGCGATGGTTTCGACAACATTATGTATCTGGACGATGTAATCAGATACTGTCTGCCACTGGTATTCCTCGGTTTCAAGAAGAGCACCTACCATGCCTTCAGTTTCAAGTTTACCAAGGATGCCGAGATGGAGATGGACAACGATGCCGACTTCGGTACCATGGAGAAGATTGCACTGGGTGTAAACAGCCGTAAGAAGGGTGAAGCCGTGCGCGTTATCTACGACCAGGAGATGCCGAAGGAACTTCAGAAGAAACTACGTGAGCGATTGAACACCAAGGAGCTGGATGCTTCATTGGCTGGTGGTAGATACCAGAACCACAAGGATCTGATGTCGTTCCCAGATTGCGGACACAAGGAACTGAAGTACGAAAAATGGGCTCCTATCATGAAACCGGAATTCCTCTCCAACGAGAGCATCCTCGACCAGATTCGTGAGAAAGACCGTTTTATCCACGTACCCTACCATAGCTTCAACGGCTACATCCGTGTGCTCCGTGAGGCAGCTACCAAGCCAGAAGTAAAGGCAATCAAGACCACCCTCTATCGTCTGGCAAAGGATTCAAAGGTAGTGAAGGCACTCATCACCGCTGCCCGCAACGGCAAGAAGGTGACTGCCGTGGTAGAGCTCCTGGCACGTTTCGACGAGGAGAGCAACATCAAGTGGAGCAAGCGCATGCAGGAAGAAGGCGTAAACGTAATCTTCGGTGTAGAAGGACTGAAGATTCACTCCAAACTGCTCTATATCGAATCAAAGAAGGGCAACATCGCCTGTGTGGGAACCGGAAACTTCCACGAGGGCAATGCCAAGATCTATACCGACTATCTGATGATGACAGCCCGTACTAAGCTGGTAAACGAGGTAGCTAAGGTATTCGATTTCATCGACCGCCCATTCTCACCATTCCGCTTCAACGAGCTCCTCGTATCTCCAAACTCCATGAAGAGCCGCATCCTGCGTATGCTCGACACCGAGATTAAGAATGCCAACGAGGGCAAGGAGGCTTGGGTGAAGATGAAAATCAACCACATCACCGATACCGATATGGTAACCAAGCTCTATCAGGCTTCAAAGGCAGGCGTGAAGATAGACATCGTGATCCGCGGCAACTGTTCGCTGGTGCCAGGCTTCGCCAAGCTCAGCGACAACATCCGCTGCGTGGGCATCATCGACCGCTATCTGGAGCACAGCCGTATCCTCATCTTTGCCAACGGAGGCAAGCCAAGATACTTCATCGGTTCTGCCGACTGGATGCCAAGAAACCTCATCAACCGCATCGAGGTTCTCACCCCGGTATATGACGAGGATATGCAGGCAGACCTGCTCCGTACCATCTCCTATGGTATGAGAGATACCATGAACGGCAGAGTGGTAGATGGCAAGGGCGGCAACGAATTTGTAGAAGGCGAGCCATTCCGCAGTCAGGAAGAACTTTATAAGGCCTACTGCGAAGAGCAGGAGGTGAACGAATAAAAAAATAGCAAATGTCAGCAATGAATTTAGCATCCATTGATATCGGCTCCAACGGAGCCCGACTCCTCATCAAGCGCTTCGATCCCGAGGCAATCCGAGAGGAAGACCGCATCAAGAAACTCATGTTCATCCGCATCCCACTGCGATTGGGTAAGGATGTTTTCACCCTGGGAAAGGTTTCCAAGGAGCGTGAGAAGATGATGCTCCACATGATGAAGGGCTTCAATCAATTCATGAAACTCAATGACGTAGAGGCATTTCGCGCCTGTGCCACATCAGCCATGCGCGATGCCGAGAACGGCAAGAAGGTGCTCAAGAAAATAGAGAAGCAAACCGGCATCAAACTCGAAATCATCAAGGGTCAGGAGGAGGCACAACTCCTCTACAACAACCTGGTAGAGAAAACAGACTCCAACGAGGGCAGCTTTGCCTACATCGATGTGGGCGGTGGTTCCACGGAGGTGAGCATCATCCACGACGGTGTACTCGCCGAGAGCTATTCCTACAACATGGGTACCCTGAGAATGCTGAGCGGCAAGGTGACTGCCGAAACCGAAAGTCTCTTCAAGGAGAACCTGACGAGATATGCCGAGCAATACGGCGACATCAGGATCATCGGTTCGGGTGGAAACATCAACAAGTTGAACAAGCTGGCACGCCACAGCAAGCAGGACGCCAAGAACCTGACGCTTGCCGAGCTGAAGCGCCTCTACTCGATGATGCAGCCCCTGAGCATCGAGGAGCGCGAGATTTCCTTCTCTCTGAAGGAAGACCGTGCCGACGTCATCATTCCTGCCGCTGAGATCTTCCTCAAGGCATGCGAATACCTGAAGTGTGAAAGCATCATGGTGCCAAACATCTCGCTCGCCGACTCCATCGTGGATGGACTCTACGAGAAGATGATGACTAAAACAGAAGAATAATCCACTTCATCCACAAATAAAATAAAAGATATGTCTATATCTCAAGTTTTTATGCTATCTTTGCACAGAAATGTGCGAAGGTAGCATTTTTTTGTTTACCTTCCGCCTCTTCTTGCGTCATACACATAAAAAGAAGCAAATGGTAGAAATAGAATTTGAACATATCGTCCAGGAAATGCGCCCCAGGTTGACGGCACATTGTCAACGCTATCTCTCGGCAGGAACCCTTGCCGAAGAAGCCGACGACATCGTGCAGGAAACCCTGGTGAAGCTCTGGAAGATGCGCGAAAGGCTCTCTGAATACCAGAGCATCGAGTCCCTAGGTATGACGATAGCCAGGAATCTCTGCATCGACCATCTGAGACGCAACAAAGCCCAGACGGCATCGCTGGAACAGATGAAGCATCCAGCAGATATCTGTACGGCTACCGAGCGTACCGACCAGACCATCATCGGCGAAGATACGCAAAGGCGACTCAACAGGGCGATGGACAGGCTTCCGGATACGCAGAGAAGAATGCTGCTATTGAGAAGCGAGGGAAAGAGCCTCGATGAGATTGCCGAAATCTGTGGAGCCAACAAGACGAGCACCAAGACGATGATTTCTGCAGCAAGAAGATCATTGTTGAAAATGATGAAGTCATAAACTCTAAAAAGGAAAGAAATGAAGAAACTAGAAGATATAACCTATCGCCATGAGCTGATAGAGCGCTACCTCGATGCTGATACCAGCGTGGAGGAAGAACAGGCATTGGCTGATTTCTATCGCCATTGCGAGAATAAGGATTTAACGGATGAGGATCTCGACATCAGAAACCTGATGCTGGGAATGGAGAACTATACTCCGAATATTCTTCTGACGGAAGAGGAAATGATGGAAGAATTGGACAGAAAAGAAGAAGCTGATGGACAGCCGCAAATGAAAGAGATGTCCCTTGCAGCTTCAAAGAACCACGAAACAAGATGGGTACGCCTCTCTGCCATTCTTCTCGCTACGGCGATGCTGGCAGGACTCATCTTCCTGCTCTTCCCTATCAAGGATTATTTCTCATCCTCTTCCGAACAACCTGGTCTTGCCAACCTGGTTCCTACAGAGCAGGTGGTTCGCTCGCAGCCATCTTCCGAGGATGAAGACGGGAACCTGAATGCGTACGAAAAAATGGAACGTGCCGACTCCCTCTTCCTGGCTGCAACCCAGGATATCGTGCCCCCGCAGGAAATGAAGTCAAGCAAGATGGTACTTGCAAAAAGAAAGAATATCGCAGAAAGAAGCGAGAAAGATGCTGGGAAGACAGCAGAGACCTCTTTAGGTAATACG
Source organism: Segatella copri (assembly GCA_021628325.1). Lineage (GTDB taxonomy): Bacteria > Bacteroidota > Bacteroidia > Bacteroidales > Bacteroidaceae > Prevotella > Prevotella copri_R. The sequence continues at coordinate 13,923 of JAJXAL010000066.1, forward strand.
GAGAAGACTTCAGAAAACAAAGAGAAGACTTCCGGCAATGCCGAAAAGACCTCTTCTGAAACAGAAAGAAGCATTCATGAAGATTTCAATCAGATTTATGAAGTAGCCTCTGCCGCCCTGCCTTCTGCCGAGCAGCTGACCATCAACCGCCAAGGCGATAACATCGTTATCTCAACCCTAGACAACGACGGCAACATGCAGCATTACACCATCAATATCACAGAAACGCAAGATGGTAGTTATCAGCTACTTCCATTGGCACAGTTAAACGAATGATAAAACATTTCACGCTGAATTATAAACATTTCACGCTTATGAAAAAGTATATTTTCACTATTGCATTTGCCCTGCTGGGCATAACCAGCAGTATGGCATCCAAGGCAGATACCCTGCGTATCTACAGCATCGACGGCGAGCGCATTCCAAACTTCACCGGCAAGGAACTCATCGGTAAAACCATCAAGAATTACCAGGTAAACACCAACGTCTTGCCGGCACCCAAAAGCGATGTGATAGAGATTCATATCATCACCACTACCACACCTCCTGCCCCCAAGCCAGACCCTCACTATCTGATCAAGGGCAGAGAGCAGGAGCTGACTAAAGAGGAATTCAACAAGATTTCTCCCAGCAAGATCAGAGCCATCGAGATCTTGAAAGAGGGCACCAAAGCCATTCTGGAAAGAGGCCTGAAAGAGGATGGCAGAAGCTACATCATCGTTACTCTGGAGAAATAACAGACAAAACGTATCCCTTTTTCTTCAGCGACTCAATCTTAACGGTCACATCATGCTGAAGAGCATGACGGAGATACGTCATCTGCACATTCACAGCCAGGGAGTTGGCATAGCTCACGGTACCCCACACCGCCTCCTGTATCATCTCCTTGCTTACTACATTGCCGATATTCTTCGTCAGCAGACGGAGGATGTCGGCTTGTCGGCTGGTAATGAGCACACGAGATGAACGGGTGCGAAGCTCATTGTTATTATAGCAGAAGGTGGTTTCACCGAAATGATACACCTCCTCTTCTATCGTCTCACTCTCATTCATAGAGAACCGCTCCTCTATTCTTGCCAGCAACTCTTCCGGATAGAAGGGTTTGGCAAGATAATCGTTTGCCTTCAGGGAGAAACCTTTCAGTCGATCGTTCTTCTCCGTACGGTCGGTGAGAAAGAAGATAAGCACCTTCGGGTCGATAGCTCTGATGCGTTCTGCCACCTCATAGCCATCCATCTCCGGCATATTGATGTCGAGCAATACCAGGTCGGGCTTCACTTCCGGGAACTGCTCCCATGCCTTCTTGCCATTGCCGGCATAAGTCACATCGTAGCCATGCTGCTGCAGGAAACTCTTCAGCAACATGGAATACTTCAAGTCATCGTCTGCAAATAATATCTTGATCATTTTTTCTGTTGTTTATAGCGTTAAACCGGATGCATCAGGAGTGCTGCGGGATGATGATCGAAATCCTGGTTCCCTTGCCCACTTCGCTCTGCATCATTTTTCTGCCCCCATGGGCCTTCACAATCATATCAACAAAACTCAAACCCAAGCCGATGCCTGGCTGCATCATATCCGGGTAAGCATTGCTGCGATAGAACTTCGTCCAGACTCTCTGCTGCTCGTCGGGCGAAATTCCGATTCCATTATCTGATACAGAAATCATGACTTCCCCCTTCCCGGTATCTCGGCAGGCAACATGAATATTGACAATGTCGCCGGAATACTTCACCGAGTTCTCCATCAGATTGCTGACCACATTCAGAAGCTGGTCTCTATCTCCCATCATCCGGTCGGAAGTGCGCTGGTAATCGAGCGAAACATTCACCTCCTTCTGCTTATTCTTTCGATAAACTGCCACCAGATTCAGCAAAGCGGCATGGATATCGAAAGAAGTTATCTGGAGTGGGATATGTTCCTCTGCCCTGATTACTTCACGAAGTTTGGCGAGATAGGCGGTCAGGTTATCGCTCTCCTCTCTTACGGTCTCCATGATAAGGGCATTCTCATCCTTCTCATCTGTCTTTTGAGCAGAGAATACGGATACACACATCTTCAGCGTCTGCACGGGGCGCTTCAGCTCGTGAATCATCGTATGCACGAAGTCGCTTCGCATCTTATCCACCTTCTTCTGCAGGAGCATCACCTTGATGAGATAGGCTATACTCAGGAGAAGCATGATGGTAACCAGGAGACTTCCTATCATCTGCCACATCATTCCCTTCAGGATGGGCAGCATCGGCACCTGCATCCTCATCTGCATCGACTGATACTGGATAGGATTGAAAGGCACTTCTACCAGCATTTCGTGATGAAACAAGGTAGGAGGCTCTACGATTCTTGTCTGCCACAGACGATGCTTTCCCGTCTTCATCTCTGCCCCGATGAAATCATTGCCCAGTTTCCTACTGATGAAACGATCAAAATGCGCCTTGTCAAAGCGGGTAAGCTGGTAAGTGATGTAAGTATTCAGGCAATCAAAAGAATTGTTGGAATCCGTCTCACGCAAATCGAAAGTATCTCTCTTCTCCATCACATTACCGAATCCCGGCTTGCGATACACCACTCCACCAATGATTGTATCCGTATCCAGCGGAGAGCAAACCGTAGTACAGGGACCCTTGAAGTCTGAAAAATATGCCGAGACGACATAACCGATATGTGATTTTTCTTTTACCGCCGCTCCGATATTTGTCAGATAGGCAATAATCGCCTGTTCCGCCTTTTCGGCGTTTTTCTTCCCCATCTCTCCCATCGAATAGGTCACGCTATTGTAGAGCCAATAGGTCTGCAAGCCTATCAGCAGGAAAGAGGAAAGGATGGCGAGCAGCCAGACTTGTTTGATTCTTCTATTCATATCATTTTTTCTTTTTTCGATGCAAAGGTACGAAGATTTCACTATATATAATAAGGTGAAGCAAGATTATTTTGCCAGCGTAATGTTTCAGTAATGATTATTTGCGATTTTGAGCCCGAAAAGCTGTTCCTTTGCAGACGAAAACAAAAAGCAAGGAAGAAAATGAAGAAAGAAACAGTTATATGTGCGATGCTAGCCACCGCCACCTGTGCAACAGCACAAAATGGGAAATTCCCGGCATCCGGAGTTTCCGCAGACTCAATACAGACGGAAAATGATTCGATCAAAGCTAACCAAGAAGCTGAGATTAAAGCTGATAAGGAGGCAGAGATTCAAGCCGTAACCGTAACAGGTCATCGCCCGATGTACAAGATGAGAAACGATGCCCTAGTTACCCGTGTCCGTAATACTCCTTTGGCAAAGGAGCCGACGCTGGAAGATGTATTGAAGCACATACCCGGCATGAAACAAACCTCCGATGGAACTCTGGAAGTAAACGGACTGGGAGCACCCACCATCTATCTCAACGACAAAAAGGCTACCTCTGCCGAACTCTCTCATCTCGATGTGAAGCTGATAGATGAAATAGAACTCATTACCACTCCTGGTGCAAAATATGATGCAACGACGGGAGCCGTACTGAGAATCCTGACGAGAAGAACAGACGAGGGTATATTCGGCAAGATGCAGGTGTATGATAAATTGAGCGAGGTGAACACCAACCACGAGGAATTGACCCTGGGTTGGGTAACGAAGAAGATTTCGCTCACAGGATTTTACGGTTACACAGACAACCGTTACAATGTGCATCAGCCACAGGAAGCGCTCGTAAGAGCCAATGATGGCGAATATCTCTTCGGAGCCGACCGCCATGGCAAGAACAAGGCAAATTACAACGCTACGGAACTCAACTTCGACTGGTTGCTCAGCAAGCAACACGAAGTGGGAATACAATGGGAAGGGCTTTGGCTGAATGGCGGCAGAAGCGAGAAACAGCAGCAGTACTATCGCTATCCTAACCCAGCAGGAGAAGATACAAATAGAGAGATGAAGCTTTCTGATGCGGATGGCGAGATGAAGTATTTTGATGCGGAGAGCCAGCAATGGGGACACCAGCGCAGTCACCACTTCAACCTCTTCCATCTGGCTAAATGGTCGAAGCATTTCTCATCACAGATTTATCTGGACTATGCAAAGAACAAGGATTCTGACAGCCAGCCTATCACGGAGAAAGAAGGTAGCGAGATGCAGGAAACCCTCAACCGCTCTAATTCCAACTACGATATCTATAGTGGAAGAATCGAAGTCAAGCAACTCATCTCTGACAAACATTCCATCAACTTCGGTGGCGAATGGAGCCTGATGGAAGGTAAGGGAAAAACCGAAAGTTCTGCCGATATGCTTGGAACTACGGAATACAAAAACCATGATACCAAGACGGCTGCTTACCTGCAATATCAGGGTGAAGCTGGCAGATGGAGCTGGTGGGCAGGCATCCGATACGAGCATCTCACCTCCCGATACACCAATCTGTCGGAGGAATCTCCCGACAATATGGAGCGCCAGTACGACCAGTGGTTTCCATCGTTCGGTATCACTCTCAAAGAACCGTCGTGGCATCACTCGCTCAGCTTCCGCACTACCACCGCCCGACCTTCTTTCAGTCAGCTAAGCGGGAACATCTACTATACCTCGCGCTTTCAGTATCAGATCAGCAATCCGAAGCTACAGCCTGTCAACACCTATCGTCTGACCTACTCCGTGCAGTGGAAAGATTTCATGGGAATGCTGAGATATACCCGTATCGACCACTCCATCATGTACGTGCATGAAGTGCCGGAGGACAAGCCCGTGAGATACGTGAGCACATTCATGAACTTCAACAAGATGCAGAAATACATGGCCTATCTCAACTGGGGTCACGTCTTCGGCTGCTGGCGTCCGAATGTCAATGCAAGCATCACTTACCAGCGCTTCTCCGTAAATGATCATGGAGAGCTAATCAGTTACAACGGAGCAACTTGGAATGCATCGTTTGACAATTACTTCACGCTACCAAACGACTATCAGCTGTCGCTCTCCTACAGTTTTGACAACGGAGGACAAGTGGGCAAAACGAAGTTCAACCCCACTCAGAACTGGAGTCTTGGTGCCAACAAATCGTGGATGGACGGCAGATTACAGGTTGCCTTCAGTGCCAACGACCTCTTCCATCAGCAGCTCTTCAAGGAGCGAACCCACGAACATGCCGTTGACTTCTCCCAGACTGAGGATTACAAGCTATGGAGCTACAAATTGACCGTAACCTGGAAATTCAACAAGCGCAAGGGAAGATACAACGGCATGAACAGTGCGGAAGATGAATTGAACCGACTATAGCCGGACAAGACTCTCTTATCTTAATGATCTTTATAATTTCAAGTATCCGGGTTATCCCACACCCAGCAGTTCTACTTCAAATATCAGGGTAGAACCGCCTGGGATGCCCGGCTGCGAGAACTTGCCGTAGCCCATTTCGGCTGGGATGTAAAGTTTCCACTGGTCGCCCACGTGCATCTGCTGCATGGCAACAATCCAGCCATCAATCAGGTCGCTCAATCGCATGGCGAACGGCGTACCGCCACGGCTGGAATCAAACTTCTTGCCGTTGATGGTCCAACCGGTATAATGGGCCGTCACGATGCTTCGTCGGCTAGGCTGTGCTCCCTTCGGGTCGCCCTGCTTCAACACCTTATAATATATACCACGAGGCAGCGCCATAACGCCCTCCTCCTTTGCCTTTTCCTCCAGCCAACGCTTGTTGGCCTCAACATATTCTCTTTTTGCCATAAATCTATTTGGATTCTTGATATACTATGATTTTTGCGCAAAGTTACAAAAATCTATCGTATCTGCAAAAGAAAAAGGAGAACTTTTCTTCTTTTATCAAAGAAAAGCAGTACCTTTGCACCCTAATCATCAAAAATACGATATGCCACAATCACTATATATTGCAATTATTGGTGGGGGTGCCGCAGAATTCTTTGCGGCGAAGTGCTCGACATCGATGCCATCACAGGCGGCTTCAATCTGCAGGCAGCCTGGACCACGGGATATGTGGTGGGACAACATATAGGAGAATAGCCTATTCTTCTTTAGAAACAAAATCTTTCACGATGCGGGTGTATTCCTCGTGATGGTCGCGATATGCCATGGCATGAACGGAGCCTTTGGCGATGAAGATAGCTTTTCTGCCTTTCGTCTTTGCCTCATAAAGCGGATGAAGCATGGCGTAGGGCACGAAGGCATCCTTATCGCCATGGATAAAGAGCATCGGTTTGGTGCTCTTGCGAACCTGCTCTATCTGCTGCGCCTCGGCAAACGACCAGCCGTAGCGATACTGGCAAAGGGCAGAAGTGGTATTCATCAGCGGGAAGGCAGGCAAGCCAAACTGGTCTTTGAGCTGAGCGGAAAACTCATCCCATACGCTGGTATAGCCGCAATCCTCCACAAAGCACTTCACGTAATCGGGAGTCTTCTCTCCCGATACTGCCATTGTGGTTGCCGCACCCATCGAAATACCGTGAATCACCTGACGGGTATTCTTCACTCTTCGTTCTTCACTCTTCACTTTAAAAATCTCATTGGCGATTTCCGACCATCTGATGACATCCCATCTATCCTTCCATCCCATCTGGATATGGTCGCCCTCGCTCTCTCCGTGTCCATACAGATCTGGCAGGAGCACATTATACCCCATATCGTGATTATAGAGATAGGCGATGTGCAGCATTCCTTCGGAGCGCACCTGATAGCCATGCACCACCACGGCAGTCTTTTCCGTAGTCTTCGGTGCATAGAGATAGATGGCATGGGCCTTGTAGCCCGACGGCATCGTGACAAAGGTATCCTTCACGCAATGGTGCTGATACACAGAGTCCATCCAGCCAACCATCCAGAGGCACTCTTTCTTCATTCTGTTCTTCCAATGCTCAGCCGTCATTCTCTCCTCCTTCGGATAGTTGAGCGAATAATTGAGCATATAGTTGCTGGCGCCATACAGTCCCAGCATCACGAGCACCACCAGGCCCAGAGCCGAAGCGATGCCTATCTTTCTTATCTTCTTCTGTTTCATCTTCATTCTTATTGCCATTACAAATATCTATTATTGAGTTTCTGCTGCAAAATTAAGGAAAAAGATGGAAATGGCAAAGAAACAGAGGAAAAATTCCTGTTAAATTGAAGCTATAATCTGCTCTTTTCTGCATTACCAGCACCCGTACCCTTATACTTGCTCT
>JAJXAL010000067.1:0-20965 GCA_021628325.1 Segatella copri
GACGCTTCTATATCTCGCATATCAAGGCTGTAGGTCCTGATGGAATTACCCGAAATCTGCCGGCAGCAATGGAAGTTATCGTTAGGTAAGTGAAGAGTTCAACGGCTTTACTTATCATAAAGTTCAAAGTTCAATGTTCAAAGTTCAATGTAATGAAAAAGATATTATTCATATTCATGCTTTTGGGAATGGTGCAGAGCATCATGGCACAGCCAGCGGCTCGCAGAAAGCAGGCTCAGCAAAAGGCACAACAGTCGAATGCTGATAATATGACCTTGCGTGCCAAACTTTATTTCCCTACAGCCATCCCGATGGATGAGGATGTGGTTTGGAGAAGAGACATCTATCGTGAACTCAATCTCACAGATGATGCCAATGCTGCCTTGTATTATCCTGTAGAGCCAACAGATGGTAAGATGAATCTCTTTACCTATATCTTTAAACTGATGTTTACGGGTAGAGTGCCTGTTTATCAGTATCGTATGGATGGTAATGAAGATTTTTCTGCCGCCAACCGTCTTACTCCGAAAGCATTCGTAGATAATTATCATATCTACTACGAGAAGACTGATAATGGAAAGGTGCATATTGATGACAGCGATATTCCGTCAGCTGAAGTGAAGGCGTACTATGTGAAGGAGACTTCTTATTATGACCAGAAAACAGCTTCTTTCCATACCAAGGTATTGGCTTTGTGCCCTATCATGACCCGTAATGATGACTTTGGAGATGTAGGAAACAAGTATCCGCTCTTCTGGGTGAAGTATGATGATCTGGCTCCTTTCCTGGCTAAGCAGCAGCTGATGACCAGTAATGTGAACAATGCTGCTGTGATGAGTGCAGAAGATTATTTTACCAAGAATCTGTATCGGGGTAAAATCTACAAGACCAATAATATGCAGGGCAATACCCTGGCACAATACTGTCCTTCGGATACGGCTATGGCGAAGGAACAGAAACGTATAGAAGCTGAGTTGGAAGCCTTTGAGAAGAATATCTGGGGTAATCAGGCTCGGAAGGATTCTCTTGACAGTATTGCCAAGGCAGAAAAGAATAAGGATGCCAAGACTCTGAAGAAAAGCCGTAACAGAAGAAGTGGTTCTGCATCTAAACCAGCTAAGACTTCTACTGTTAAAAAACGCAGGTCAGGAGGAAGCAATGTTTCTTCTGGTGGCTCAGCTAGGGTAACGGTTCGTAGAGAGCGTCATTAATTTATATAAGAATTAAAGTAAATATAGAATGAAGAAAGTTTTATCAGTATTAATGGTTGTAGCAGCCATGATGTTTGCTACAAATGCTAATGCCCAGATTAAGTTTGGTTTGAAGGGCGGTTTGGATGTTACTAACATGTCTTTGAGTAACGATGTATTCGATGCATCTAACAAGACAGGTTTCTTTGTTGGTCCAATGGTTAAGGTTACAATCCCTATTGTTGGCTTGAGTTTTGATGCTGCTGCCTTGTACGATCAGAAGGAAGCTAAGGTGTCTGTAAATGATGCTGAGACAACGATGACTCAGAAATCTCTTAATATTCCTGTAAACGTACGTTATGGCTTCGGCTTGAGCAGCTTGGCTAATGTTTTCGTTTTCGCTGGTCCACAGTGGGGTATCAACGTTGGCGACAAGAACTTCAAGTGGAATGATTCCAGCTGCTATTCTCTGAAGAAAACAAACTTCAGTGTAAACGTAGGTCTGGGTGTTACCCTGCTGAGCCATCTCCAGCTCTCTGCGAACTATAACATCGCTTGCGGTAAGACTGCTGATGCAACCTGGAAGGATGTAAGCAGCAATGTTATTGAGAAGGGTAACAGTAAGAATAACAGTTGGCAGATCGCTTTGGGTTATTGGTTCTAATCTCGTAAAAGAACAGGACAGATTATGGATGAGAACGTCGTATGGTCTCGCCTAGTACATCTTAAAATATATAAAAGCAGGTATCCGATGATGGGTATCTGCTTTTTTTTTGCTAACTTTGCAAGTCGAAAGCCTGAATGATGGATATTTCAAGGTTAAAGAATATTAGATATGAAATATGTAGATGTGATATTACCCCTTCCGCTCGACGGAACCTTTACTTATTCTGTCTCTGATGGGATGGAAGGGAAAGTTGTGCCTGGGGTACGCTTGCTGGTTCCTCTAGGTAAAAGTAAGAAATATATCGCAATGGCTACCCGGCTGCATGATGATAAGCCTGCATTCGCCTGCAAACCTGTCGAGGCAGTACTTGACAATACGCCTTCGCTGTTGCCTCAGCAGATGAGATTGTGGCAATGGATTGGCTATTATTATATGGCTCCTTTAGGCGATGTCTATAATGCTGCCATGCCCGGTGGTCTGAAGTCTACAGAGAAATTCAAGCCCAAGATGGAACTCTATGTGGAACTTGCCAGTACGTACCGTAGTGAGCAGACACTTCATGTAGCGCTCAACCTGGTGCAGAGAGCCTTGAAGCAAGCCAAAGCCTTGACTACCTTTCTGAGTCTCTCGCATTGGGACAGTCTTGATGGTGATACGCCTAGGGAAGGCATAAAAAAAGTGACCAAGGAAGAACTGATGAATGAGAGCCATTGTACGGATGCTGTTGTCAAGGCACTTATCAATAGAGGAATCCTTGTTACGTATAAATTGGAAATTGGACGATTGAATACGAATGGAGAATCTCATCTTGACTTGATTAAACCTCTCTCCTTGGCACAGCAAGATGCTTATAATGAAATCCTGATGCAAATGATGAAAAAGGATGTTGTATTGCTTCATGGTGTGACATCCAGCGGAAAGACGGAAATCTACATTCATCTTATCAGAAAAGCCATAGAGGAGCATAAGCAGGTGCTCTATCTTCTGCCGGAAATCGCTCTGACCGTACAAATCATGGAACGCCTGCATAGGGTCTTCGGCGACCGGCTGGGCATCTATCATTCTAAATATAGTGATGCTGAGCGTGTAGAAATCTGGCAGAAACAACTCTCTGATCACCCTTATGATGTAATCCTGGGTGCTAGAAGTGCCGTCTTCCTGCCTTTTAAGGCTTTGGGACTCGTCATTATAGACGAAGAGCACGAGACTTCCTTCAAACAACAGGATCCCGCTCCGCGCTACCATGCCAGAAGTGCTGCCATAGTGCTTGCTAAGATGTATGGGGCTAAGACTTTATTGGGTACGGCTACGCCTTCGATGGAGAGTTATTATAATGCGCAGCAAGGTAAGTATGGCCTGGTAGAACTGAAAACAAGATACAAAGGTATTCAGTTGCCGGAAATTCAGGTGGTAGATGTAAAAGACTTGCGCCGCCGTAAGATGATGAGCGGTCCTTTCTCTCCACAGCTTTTGGCTGCAGTAAGAGAGGCTTTGAAGAATGGGCAACAGGCAATCCTCTTTCAGAATCGTCGTGGTTTTGCGCCGATGGTTGAATGTAAGGTATGTGGTTGGGTGCCGAAATGTAAGAACTGTGATGTCTCGCTTACGTTGCACAAAAGCATTAACCTGCTGACTTGCCATTATTGTGGTTACACTTATCCGGTTCCTACGGAATGTCCTAACTGTGGCAGTACGGAAATCATGGGACGTGGTTTTGGTACCGAGAAGATAGAAGACCAGATAGCGGAAATCTTTCCGGAAGCCAAGATTGCCAGAATGGATTTGGATACAACACGTACACGAAATGCCTACGAACGTCTTATCGCAGACTTCTCTGAAGGCAGGACGAATCTTCTCATAGGCACGCAAATGGTTTCTAAGGGTCTCGATTTCGATAAGGTGAGTGTAGTAGGCATCCTGAATGCTGATTCTATGCTCAACTATCCCGATTTCCGCGCCTACGAGCATGCTTTCATGATGATGGCACAGGTGAGTGGTAGAGCTGGAAGAAAAGGTAAGCGTGGCTTGGTGATTCTACAGACCAAGAATCCTACCTTGCCTGTAATCGGACAGGTGGTGCATAATGATTATGCAGGCTTGTATCAGGGTATCCTGGAGGAGAGAAGAACTTTTCATTATCCACCATTCTTCCACCTGATTAATGTGTATGTAAAACATAAATATGATAAGGTATGCGAACAGGCTAGCCATGAGCTCAGCAAAACGCTGAGAAGCTGGTTTGGCGAGCGTGTGTTGGGACCCGATAAACCTGCTGTGGCAAGGGTTAAGACGATGAACATTCGAAAGATTGTTATCAAACTGGAAAATGGTATTGACCAGCAGAAGGTAAGAGAATATCTGAAGTTTGCTCAACAGCAGATGGGAAAGGATCCGAGATATGGAGCTCTGCAGATTTATTATGATGTAGACCCGTTGTAGTCTTCTGCCCCTCCTTTTCTCTGGCAGAATGGAAGAAAATAAGATTGGTAAATAAAATGAAAAAGGCTATCCGTTACTTGTTGCAAGAACGGGTAGCCTTTTAATTATGATATTTGTAGTTATGTTTAAAAGTTGATGTCGAGACCTACTGCGAATACGTTGTTGTTACGTGTGTAGTCAGAACTGTAGGTCTTTCCTATTAGTTCTACATTCTCTGAAGTCTTCTTGTGCTGATAGAAGGTATGGAAGTAAGCTACGTTCAGATCCATCTTCTTATTGATGTGGTATACACCACCGATAGCTGCAGAGTTGGAACCGACAACGAATGATTTGTCGTCCATGTACTCATCGCTCAAGCCATAGTTGGTATTCTGCCAGCCAGTACTCAAGGTAATCTTCTTGTTTACGTCTACCTCTACACCTGCGTTGTACTCCAATGTACCACGCTTTAACTTCTTCTGTCGGTTGTTGTAAGATGTAGCGTGCTTGTCATCGAACCAGTGGAAACCAACGTTTACGCGTACTGCATTTACAGGGCTGTAACCTACACCGAGTGCCAGATAAGCAGGAATATCACCAGCAATCTTCTTGCCATCCTCATATTCACCGATAGCCTGTTCGAGCTCTGTGTCGAACTGAGTCTTCAAGCCTAACATTGTAGCTCCTACTGTTGGGTCAGTTAATACAGCATTAGCCTTATTTTCTGCCTGTTGCTTGGCCTGCTCAAGTGTAAGACCTGCCTGCTGATATTTTGCAGTCAGTATGCCTGTCATCTGATTGGAAAGGTTGGCAGGCAAGTTACCGATACTTGGAGCCTGGTTTACAGACTTGTTCTTCAGGCGAATACGGGTTTTGAACTCGTATTTTGCAGAGAAGTTCCAACGGCCAGTCTTGTAATCTACACCGATGATAGGCGTAAAGCCTACACCACTTTGATCGCAGCTCAACTCAATGTTGGCAGCATTTTCCTTGGTAGGGTCGAGAACCTTGTACAGAGGCATGTTGCCTACCTTGATGTTTTCAACATATCCATAGTAGTTTGTTGAAGCATAGACACCACGTACGCCTGCAAATGCGCTGAAATTGTCGCTGAATTTGTATGCAGCACCTACAGAGAGACCGTAATAGTACTGACGGCCATGCATATAGCTATTGTAACTATATTCGCCTTTCTGACCGAAAGCTTGGTCGGTTGTAAACATTTGCATTCCTGGCTGTCCAAGTGTGTTACCCAATACATTGTCAACAGTTCTTGCCAAGCCGCAAGCAGCCATCGCTGTTTCTGCTACAATCTTCTCGAAAGAGCCAAGACCATTATCGAAGGTACACTTGCCACCGCCACCTGTGAGGGCGAAGCTAGCCTGAAGTGACCATCTGCCTTTATTATAAGCATACTGGAATGAAGGGATGACAGGCGCAAAAGCCTCACCCTTGAATGTACGAGGAGTAATAGGATTGTTCACATTGTTGGTGAACAATGCATAATCATTTTCAATACTACGTGTCTGGTAAGCCAACTGCCAGTTGATGGCGAGATGGTGACCTTCACCCATGAATACAACTCCGGCTGGATTGTAATAAACACCGTCGATACCAATTGAAGCCTCACGGCTCATCATTCTATTGAATGCTACATGTTGATTGGTGTTGGTGAGCAAACCGCCTGCAAAAGATGGGGTTGCACAAGCCATCGCAATGGCCAAACCAACTAATTTTAGTTTCTTCATCTTAATAATATTAAATAAAAACGTTCGCAAAGGTAATTATAATGTTCTATTTCGCTATTGGTTTTATTAAATATTTAAAACATATTAACGCAAAAAGCCCTTTCTCTTGCACAGATTTTAAAAACTGTGCAAGAAAAAGGACTGTAAAAACTTCACGAAGCGTATCTTTACTCTTGTTCTTTCGGCTCTTGGATCGCCTTTTTGCCGGCATTCTGTCTTACGTTTAAGTGAGGATACGAAATACGGGTATGGTAAATAGCCTTGAGTCGTTCGATGAGTACCTGTTTAGCGAGCGCAATGTCGCGGAACGTGATAGGGCACTCCTTGAAGAAACCATCTGCCACCTGTCCGTCGATGAGTTTATTGACGAGGTTACTGATGCTTTCTTCTGTATATTCGTTCAGAGAGCGCGAAGCCGCTTCAACCGTATCTGCCATCATCAGGATGGCCTGTTCGCGGGTAAATGGGTTCGGTCCAGGATATTGGAACTGCGACTTGTCAATCACCTCTGTAGGGTGGGCATTACAATAATTAATATAGAAATACTTGGTGATGCCCGTTCCGTGATGAGTAGTGATGAAATCCTTTATGATGCCTGGCAGACCAATCTTCTCTGCCATCTTCAGACCTTCTGAAACATGGCTTATGATAATCTGTGCACTCTCAAGGTCGCTCAACTGGTCGTGAGGATTAACTCCCACCTGATTCTCTGTGAAGAAAACAGGGTTTGTCATCTTACCGATATCATGATAGAGTGCTCCGGTACGTACCAGGAGACTGTTGGCTCTGATGCGGTTGGCAATCTCTGCTGCCAGGTTACCTACGGTGATAGAATGCTGGAAGGTGCCTGGAGCAATCTCACTCAGGTTGCGAAGTAATCCCTTGTTGGTATTTGACAACTCGAAGAGTGTAACATTAGATGTAAATCCAAACATCTTTTCTATAATGTACATGAGCGGATAAGAGAGTAGCAGGAAGATGCCGTTTACGGTAAAGTAGGTATACATGCTGGCATCTACGTTGAACACCTGGTTGTCCTGCATCAGCTGAAGGGCAAGATATACTATACCGCTGGCGATAGTCACCAACAGGGCTGTGATGAATATCTGCGAGCGCTTGCTGAGTTCACGCAAACTGTAGATGGCAACAAGACCTGCTACCAGCTGTACGATGATAAACTCGTACTGGTATTTTACAGCTGCTGCACAAATGAGAATCATCGTAACGTGGCTGATAAAAGCAGTACGCGAGTCCATAAACACACGTACGAAGATAGGTGCCATGGCAAATGGGATGATATAGACACTGAAGAAATTGTGTTTCATCATGAGTGACACAAAGATAGGGAACAGTGTAATCATCGCATAAAGCATGGTAATGCTGCGCGGCTTATCGAAATAGTCTTTCCTGAAAAGTGTGAGATAAGAAGTAAACAGCATGACAAGAATGAAGATAAACAGTACCTGTCCGATGATAGTAGTTGTCAGTTCTTCCTGGGTAGAGCTGCGTCGCTTCATCTCCTTATCGAATGAATTGAGCACCCGATAGGTATTGTTCGTAATCACTTCTCCACGGTCCACAATCTTCTGACCGCTCATCACCATTCCGCTTGCCAGTGGAATGCTGCTCATCATGTCGGCTTTTTCAGTCTCGCTTCTTTCTTTATCATATATGACGTTGGCTTCAACATAATTGTTAAGGTTGCAACGGGACAAAAGCTGCCGCTGGGTTGCCAGCTTCTCATCGTAGAAGATGCGTTCGTAAGCGGCAATAGTAGAATAGAACGAACCGATAGGTACGCTCTTCACATTCTTTCCGTTGATAATTCGTATCATACTGGTAGAATCTTTGTAGATACGATTATATTCCGTGGTATTGATGATGCCGGTCTGGTAAAGGCGTTGAAGCTGGTGGGCTATGAGTCCCACATATTCTTTTGGCAAACCTGGTACACCTTGGCTGAAGTCGTGCAGGAAGCGGCTCACCTGTTCGCTGCCGATGGATTCATTGACAGAATAATAAGGTTGGAATTGCTTCATCAGCGAATCCTGTTCACGCTTGATGGCTTCATCGGTCTTATAGATCGGAAAGTCAAATTTTGCGATGACGGAACCATACATCCATGGCTTTCCAACATCGTACCGGAACATCCTTCCTTCGTTGCGAGGAAGGAACCAAACAATGATAGCAACGGTAATTAATATCAAAACCGTTTTTGTGGCGAAATTGCGCCAATAGTTCTCTTCTGGGTTG
Organism: Segatella copri; assembly: GCA_021628325.1. GTDB lineage: Bacteria > Bacteroidota > Bacteroidia > Bacteroidales > Bacteroidaceae > Prevotella > Prevotella copri_R. The sequence goes on from JAJXAL010000067.1 coordinate 8,277, forward strand.
TTAAATATGCTCATTTTCCTACTTTTTTCTTACTTATTTCGTTTTACAGTGCGAAAATACGAAAAAAAACGGCTAAAATCGCAAAAAAAGATGTAAATTTGCAGAAAAATTTGAAAATAGCTATAAAAAGACATGGCAGATAGAAAAGTAAGGGTGCGTTTTGCCCCTAGTCCAACGGGTGCATTGCACATTGGCGGTGTTCGTACCGCTCTGTATAATTATTTGTTTGCTCGCCAACATGGAGGTGAGCTGGTGTTCCGTATTGAGGATACAGATTCTCATCGTTTCGTGCCTGGAGCCGAAGAATATATCCTGGAATCTTTCAAGTGGCTGGGTATCCAGTTTGACGAGGGTGTAAGTTTCGGTGGAGAGCATGGACCTTATCGCCAGAGTGAACGTCGTGATATCTATAAGCAGTATGTTCAGCAGCTCTTGGATAATGATAAGGCGTATATTGCTTTTGATACTCCTGAGGAGTTGGAGGCGAAACGTGCCGAAATCCAGAATTTCCAGTATGATGCTCATACTCGTATGCAGATGCGCAACTCTCTGACGCTTTCTAAGGAAGAGGTTGATAAGCTGATTGCTGACGGAAAGCAGTATACTGTACGTTTCAAGATTGAACCGGGACAGGAAATTCACGTGAACGATATGATTCGTGGTGACGTGAAGGTAATGAGTGATATCCTGGATGATAAGGTACTTTATAAGAGTGCTGATGAATTGCCAACTTATCACCTGGCAAATATCGTAGACGACCACCTGATGGAAATCTCTCATGTAATCCGCGGTGAGGAGTGGTTGCCTAGTGCGCCTTTGCACGTACTTCTTTATAAGGCTTTCGGTTGGGAAGATACCATGCCTCGTTTTGCGCATCTTCCTTTGCTTCTTAAGCCTGAAGGTAAAGGTAAGCTGAGTAAGCGTGATGGCGACCGCCTCGGTTTCCCGGTATTCCCGCTGGAGTGGCATGATCCTAAGACTGGCGAGGTTTCTTCCGGTTATCGTGAGAGTGGCTACTTCCCAGAGGCTGTAGTCAACTTCCTGGCGCTGCTCGGCTGGAATCCTGGTACAGAACAGGAAATCTTCTCTCTCGATGAGTTGGTGAAGGCTTTCGATATTTCACGTTGTTCTAAGGCTGGTGCTAAGTTCGACTTTAAGAAGGGTATCTGGTTTAACCACGAATACATTCTGATGAAGAGCGATGATGAAATTGCTAACCTCTTTGCCCCTATTGTTGCCAACAATGGTGTAGAGGAAACTTTGGACCGCGTAAAGCAGGTGGTACACATGATGAAGGACCGTGTGAACTTCGTCTATGAACTGTGGCCATTGTGTTCTTTCTTCTTCATTGCTCCTACAGAGTATGATGCCAAGACAGCCAAGAAGCGCTGGAAGGAATATTCTGCACAGCAGATGACAGAACTTGCTGATGTGCTCGAAGGTATTGAGGATTTCTCTATCGAAGGTCAGGAGCCTATCGTGATGAAATGGGTAGAGGATAAGGGCTACAAACTCGGTGATGTGATGAACGCATTCCGTCTGACTCTCGTAGGTGAGGGTAAGGGCCCTGGTATGTTCGATATCTCAGCCTTCCTCGGCAAGGAGGAAACTCTGCGTCGTCTTCGCAAGGCAATCGAAGTTTTGGGTTAATTCACAATAATTTCTCTCTGAATGGCTTTCTGCTGAAGGCTATTCAGAGAGTTCACGTATTTATAGATAGTAACCAATATAAAGAAATATCATGATCTATAATATCGTAATATATTTCGTCCTTTGGGGCATAGCCATTGCAAGCTTGTTCAATGAAAAGGTGCGCAAGATGTGGCGTGGTGAGCGTGAGGCTTTCAAAATATTGAAGCAGAAGGTGGATCCTAACGCTAAGTACATTTGGTTTCATGCTGCATCGCTCGGTGAGTTTGAACAGGGACGACCTTTGATGGAACGTATCCGTAAGGACTATCCTCAGTATAAGATTTTGCTTACCTTCTATTCTCCTTCGGGTTATGAGGTACGCAAGAACTATGAGGGAGCTGATATCATCTGTTATATGCCGGTGGATACTAGGTTGAACGCCATCCGTTTCCTTAGACTGGTACGTCCTGTGATGGCTTTCTTCATCAAGTATGAGTTCTGGTCTAATTTCCTTCATATCCTGAAGCATCGCAACATTCCTACTTATAGCGTGAGCAGTATCTTCCGCGAGAATCAGGTGTTCTTCAAATGGTACGGCAGAAGCTATGCTGGAGTGCTGAAGTGCTTTACCCGTTTCTTCGTACAGAACGAAGAGAGCAAGCGATTGCTCGAAGGTATCGGCATCACGGCTGTGGATGTGGTAGGAGATACCCGTTTCGACCGTGTTCTCCAGATAAAGGAGGCTGCCAAGCAATTGCCGATTTGCGAGGCTTTCAGAACAGGAGTAGCTTCATCTCAGGCTGCGGATGTACCTCATCATGATTTCAAGGTATTTGTTGCCGGTAGCTCTTGGCCACCAGATGAGAATATCTTTATACCTTTCTTTAATGAGCATAAGGATTGGCGCCTGCTGATTGCTCCTCATGTCATCGCTGAAGAGCATCTGAAGTTGATTCTTTCTCTGATAAAGGGCAAGAAGGTAGTGCGCTATACGCAAACTACTCCTGAAGAAGCTGCGGAGGCTGATGTCTTGATCATCGATTGTTTCGGATTGTTGAGTAGTATGTACAACTATGGTGATGTGGCTTATATCGGTGGTGGCTTTGGTGTAGGTATTCATAACACCTTGGAGGCTGCCGTATGGAATATGCCGGTTATCTTTGGTCCGAACAACAAAAAGTTTCAGGAGGCTCAGGGCTTGCTGAAGTCGGGTGGAGGTTTTGAAATCAATACCTATGAGGATTTCTCAGGTTTGATGACTTCTCTGATGAATGATGAGGCCTTCCTGAATCAGGCTGGCGATAAGGCTGGTGCCTTCGTGGCTCATTTGGCTGGCGCTACAGATAAGGTCTTGGCAAGTGTAAAGTTGTAATAGCTTCATTATATACATATACAAGAAGAGGTCTCATGAATGTTTTCCTTCATGAGACCTTTTCTTGTATATGTATGTGTCGTAAACCAAGCATCCTGCCTTTATTTGATAATGCGGTAGTAATCCTCTTTTCTTGGTTTTACGGTATGAGGATGCGCAGAAGCATAACCCAAGGCTAAGGCTCCTATTCCCGTCAAACCTTCTGGAAGATTCCAGTCTTTCATCAACTTCTTGCCTTCTTCTGATGCAAACATGCCGTCTTCACGGTTAATCCAGCAAGATGCAAGGCCGATAGAGTGGGCAGCAAGCATCATATTGCCTAAGATAAGGCTGCCATCTTTCACACCGTTAACGCTGCTTTCTGGTGCCAGAACGATAACGATGGTTGGCGCTCCATAGTAAGGATCGCTTTCTACACCCATGATTTCTGCGTTCATCTTGCGAAGCTGGGCGCAAATCTCTGGATTCTGAACGGCAATGATGAAAGGCTCCTGAGTTCCATGACCTGTTGCTGCCCATGTGCCGGCTTCCAATACCGTCTTCAACTCTTCGTCGGTAATCTGATCTGCCTTGAAGCGACGAATACTTCTTCTCTCCTTAATGGCTTTCAAAACTTCATTTTCCATCTTATCTTGTTTTAAACATTTTATTTAGAAATCTTTTCTCTTTCTTCGCTCTTTTATGCAGGGCATCCGCTTAAATCCTCTTCATCCATATACTGGCTGAGAACCCGAGCAATGCGAATCAGGCCCTGCATCAGGGTCTTGCGAGGACAGGCGATGTTAAGGCGCAGGTAGCCCTGGCCAGCCTTTCTGCCATACATCGTACCACTGTTGACGAATACCTTACCATCGTTCATCAGCTTTTCATAAGCCTCGTCGCTTGACAGTTCGAATGGCAGGATATCGAGCCATACCAGGTAGGTGCCTTCAAGGCGGGTAACGCGAACTTGTGGCAATTCGGTATTGAAGAATTCCTTTACTGCCTGATAGTTCTCGTAGAGATATTGGTTCAATTCATCCAACCATTCTTCTCCCTCATTGTAAGCTGCCTGGAGAGCGATAACGCCGAATGGGTTTACGTCACAAACCTCGTTGATGTTGATGGCGCGGTTGATGCGGCGGCGCAATGTTGCATCCGGACAGATAATGTTGGCTATCTGAAGTCCTGCAATATTGAATGACTTTGATGGAGAATTCAATACTACGCAGTTGTCACGGCAAGCTTCGCTGATGCTGGCAAATGGAGTATACTGATAGCCTGGCATGATGAGCTCGCAATGAATTTCATCTGCGATGACCTTTACCCCGTGCTTGAGACAGATGTCGTTCATTCGCTCCAGTTCCTCTTTCTTCCATACTCTTCCGGCTGGATTGTGAGGATTGCAGAGGATGAAGGCTGTGGTCTTCTCATCGGCACATTTGCGCTCGAAGTCTTCGAAATCTATCTCATAAGTGCAGTTGCCCACACGTTTCAGTTCGTTTTCTACTACTTCGCAGCCGCTGTTTGTAATGCAGGAGAAGAAGCAGTTGTAGACAGGTGTCTGTACCAATACCTTTTCGCCAGGCATGCAGATTGCTTTCAGACAGCAAGAAATGGCTGGTACAACGCCTGAAGTATAGAGAATCCAGTCTTTCTCTATCTTCCACTGGTGGCGGCGGGAGAACCAGCTGATGATAGCCTCGTAATAAGAATCAGGTACGAGGGTATAGCCGAAGATACCATGAGCTACGCGCTTTTGCAGAGCTTCGATGATGCAGGGAGCTGTCTGGAAGTCCATATCTGCTACCCACATCGGAATAACGCCGTCTTCCTTCACCAGATCCCATTTGTATGAGTTGGTTCCACGACGTTCGATGATTTCATCAAAATTGTATTTCATATTTCTTTTCTATCTATGTTGTTTCTTCTATCTATATAGGATAATTCTCTTATTTATATAGGATAAATCTCTTTTTCTCCTAATTGAAATCTTCGTTCATAGACTTTGAATCTCCGTTCAAAGACATTGAACGTACATTCAAAGCTTTTGAACGGCCGTTCAGTGTCTATGAACGGAGATTTCAGTTAAGTGTAAGAACAATTAGTTATGGGAACAATAAGTAATTTACTTGATTGTTGTCATTTCTGTAATTACCTCTTAAACTATTTCGATTTATCTGTGATTTCACATACACCCTTTGGCGCTTTGGCAAACTCAGTATATGTTACGCTTCCCACTTCGTCTGCCTCGATTCTTCCGGAGATAGGGTTCTTGATATTGGTGATACTTCCCTTGATCTGTGCATCGATGTTGGTGCAATCCTCGAAGGCACGGTCGCATTCCTTATCAAAGGTGCAATCCTCCAGAGTTACATGGTCCATGTAGCAGAGAGGCTGCTCGCCGCTGATGTGGCAACGTACGAACTTGATGTTCTTGCTGTGCCAGGCAAGATACTCACCATTCAGTTCCGAATCATAAACGGTTACATTCTCGCATTCCCAGAAACTGTCCTTGGTTGTAATCTTTGCGTTGTGAATCTCCACATTCCTGCAGTATTGGAATACATATTTAGAGTCGCTCTCAAGTCCGTCTACATAGATATTCTTGGAGAACATGAATGGATAAGTTCCATCGTGGAGCTTTACGTTCTTCAGTTTCAAGCCATCTACCTTCCAGAAAGTCTCATCAGCATCTGTGATGTTTACGTTCTCCAAATCCAGATTCTTCATTTCGCGGAAGAACTTAGGTCCATCGATGGTGCAGTCCTTCATCACCATATTATCACTATACCAGATGGCCGAACGGCTTTCTGGGGCGAAGTAGCAGTCTGTGATAAGGGAACCGTCCACATGCCACCAAGGGTATTTGCCATAAAACTTGGAATGGTGGCATTCTATGTTTTGGCAGCACTTGATGCCCGATTCGCCATCTGTAATCGTAATATCTTCTAAACGCACATCGTGAGCACCGAAAAGAGGGCGCTCGCCCCCGAATGATTTGTTCTTTATCAATTCCATAATTTTCTATTATCCTTTTTTATTTGTTATTTCTGTGTGCAAAATTACAAAAATAATGCCAAACTCGTATAACCTGATTTACAGAAAAATGTAACGATATGGCGTATTTGGGGATAAATGGTCGCTGTAGGGGAAAGATAAATGAAAAAAGGCTGAATCATGAAGCATTTTCACGATTCAGCCCTTATCGAGTTAACTTCTAAAAATCCGAAGCGGAGAATTACAAGTTAGGGTTCATCTCTTTCCACTCAGCTACTGGAGGAACGATGCCGAGCTCTACGATCTCATCGCGCATCTTGCAAAGGTGCTCGTAAGACTTCTGGAGGCTAGCGAGCTCTTCCTCAGTACCTGTAGGCTCTGTGAAGTGAACACCAGTCTTGTCGATAGTAGTAGGCATAGCCATCATTACGTTCTTGAAACCGAGCTTGTCGTGGTTTACATAGCAACCAGCTGGCAATGTGAACTTCTCGCCACCCATAGCAGCCTCGATCATCTTAACTGCGTTGTAAGCTGGGCTCTGGAATGAAGAACGGCCACGGAGCTTGATGATGTTAGAACCACCCTGTACTGTGTGGTGCTTGATCTCTTCCCAACGCTCGTCAGAAAGACCCATCTCTGCCAATGGCTTGCCGTCAACCTTAACCTGAGAAGCAAATACAGCCATCTGCTCGCCGTGACCACCATAAGTGTGAGCGCCAGTAACCTTATCCTGCTGTACACCGAACTCGAGGGCCAAAGCCTGCTGCAGACGAGTAGAATCGAGAGCTGCGAGTGATGTCAACTGGTTTGGCTTCAAACCAGAGTGGATAAGTGCTGTAAGAGCTGTAACGTCAGCTGGGTTGAAGATAACAACTACGTGCTCAACCTCTGGGCAGTACTTCTTGATGTTGTCACCAAATTCAGCAGCAATCTTGCAGTTACCCTTAAGAAGATCCTCACGAGTCATACCCTCCTTACGAGGAGCACCACCAGAAGAAATAATATATTTAGCACCAGTGAAAGCCTCCTCTGGGTTAACAGTATAAGTTACGTTAACACCTGGGAATGCGCACTGCTGAATCTCATCGAATACACCATGTACACCTGGCTCGAAGATATCATAAAGACAGATGTTTGGAGTAAGACCGAGCATCAAAGCGCTCTGTACCATGTTAGAACCGATCATACCGCCTGCACCGACGATAACGAGTTTGTCATTTGTTAAAAAATTCATAACTACAATTCTTTTTTAAATGTTTATAATCTTTTTCTCCTGAAAAATAGCGGAATGTATCTGAAATAAAGTTTGTAAAACTCCTTCTTTTTACTTTCCGACCGCAAAATTAATAAAAAGTAATGTAAATCGTGCATATTTTTGCGCTTAAATTTGTTGTTAATTCTTAAAAATGTTATCTTTGTAATCTCTAATTAGCAAAATGCATTATTTTGAGTTAAGTTAAACATTAAATTGCATAACAATTATGAATGAAATCGAATTACGTTTAGCTAGATTGAGGGAGTTGATGAAGCGTGAACATCTTTCTGCTTTCATCTTCCCTAGTACAGATGCTCATCAGAGCGAGTATGTTGCCGACCATTGGCGAGGAAGAGAGTGGGTCTCTGGTTTTAACGGGTCGGCTGGTACTGCTGTCGTTACAATGAAATCGGCTGCTTTATGGACTGATTCCCGCTACTTCCTGGCTGCGGAAGAACAGTTGGAAGGTACTGAATATCAGTTGATGAGGCTGAAAATGGAAGGTACGCCTACTATCGCAGAATGGTTGGGAAAAGAATTGCAGGATGTACAATCTCCTGAGGTTGGACTTGATGGCATGGTCAACTCTTATAATTATGTTAAAGATTTAAGCTATTCTCTCCGTAAACTCGGTGGAATTACGCTTAGGACTAATTTGGACCCTTTGGAACAGATTTGGGAGAATCGTCCTTCGCTTCCTGCAAATCCTGTAGAAATTCAACCGTTGGAATATGCTGGAGAGACGCTAGCCTCTAAAGTGGCCCGTATCCGTAAGGCTTTGAGAGAACTTCATGCAGATGGTATGCTCGTTTCTGCTTTGGATGATATTGCTTGGACTTTGAATCTTCGTGGTACAGATGTTCATTGCAATCCTGTATTTGTAAGTTATTTGTTGATTGAGAGCGATAAAGTTTCTCTTTTCGTGGATGATAATAAACTATCTCCTGAAGTAAAACAGTATCTTCAAGACAATCAGGTTTCTCTCTATAAATATAATAAGGTGGAAAAATGCCTTGAATCATATTCGGAATATAATATCCTGTTAGATGGAAATGAAACGAGCTATTATCTGTGGAAAGCTGTAAAATGCCAGGAAATTGTGGCTGCTGGTTCTCCTATTCCGGCTATGAAGGCTGTGAAAAATAAAGCAGAAATAGAGGGCTACCGTAGTGCGATGCTTAAAGATGGTGTTGCTATGGTTAAGTTCTTGAAGTGGCTGAAACCTGCTGTTGAGGCTGGCGGACAAACAGAAATTTCCATTGATGAGAAATTAACATCGCTACGTGCCGAACAGAAACTGTTCAGAGATATTTCTTTTGATACGATTGCCGGCTATGCGCAGCATGGAGCAATAGTCCATTATGAGGCAACTCCTGAAACAGATGTCGTTCTGAAACCGGAAGGCTTGATTCTGATAGACTCTGGAGCTCAATACCAGGATGGTACTACTGATATTACCCGTACCATTGCTTTGGGACCTGTATCTCAAGAGATGAAGCATGTTTATACCTTGGTTCTGAAAGCGCATATTCAGTTGGAATTGGTTAAATTCCCCGATGGTGCATCAGGAACACAGTTGGATGCTGTAGGAAGAGAGTGTATGTGGCGTGAAGGATATAATTTCTTGCATGGTACAGGTCATGGAGTAGGTTCGTATCTCTGTGTGCACGAAGGCCCTCATCAAATAAGAATGGAGTGGATGCCTACACCTTTGAGAGCTGGAATGACCTTGACTGATGAGCCTGGTTTGTATCTGGCAGGTAAGTTCGGCGTAAGAATAGAAAATACGGTGCTGATTTCAGACTACATGTCTACTGAGTTCGGTAAATTCCTGCAGATAGAGCCTCTTACTCTTTGTCCTATAGATACCACTCCTATAGATGTTGATATGTTGTTGCCTGAAGAGATTGACTGGCTCAATGCTTATCATCATTCGGTTTATGAAAAATTGTCTCCTTTCCTTGATGAAGAGGAGAAAATATGGCTTGAAAATGCTACAAAACCCATAAAATGAACATTTTAGAGTAAAAAGTTGAAGAAAAACTTGGTAGTTTGATAAAATAGATGTAATTTTGCACCCGCAAATTGTGGCATTGCCATATTTCGCATTGAATAACATAAGTTTAACATAATAAATTAAAAGCAAAAAAATGATTATTGTACCAGTTAAAGACGGTGAGAACATCGAGAGAGCTCTCAAGAAGTTTAAGAGAAAATTCGAAAAGACAGGTGTTGTTAAGGAGCTTCGTGCTCGTCAGCAGTATGACAAGCCTTCTGTTTTGAAGCGTCTCAAGATGGAACACGCCATCTACGTACAGCAGTTGCGTGCAAACGAGGAATAAAAGTAAAAAATCCTCAAAAAATTTGGTAGTTTAAAATAATTTTCGTAACTTCGTTGCCGAAATGAAAAAGGTACGACGTTATGTTGAGTATAGATAAGTTCTTGGAATATTTGCGCTCTGAACTGAACAGGTCGCAGAGGACGGTAGAAAACTATCGCGAAGATTTGAAACTCTTTGAGCGGTATGCTAGGAACTTGTCTGAATCCTTCACTTGGGAATCTGTTGATTCTGATATGATTCGCAACTGGATGGAGCATATGATAGATGCAGGAAATAAGGCAACCTCGGTTAATCGCCGGTTGAGTGCTTTGAAAATGTTCTATCGGTTTGCTTTGGTCAGACATTATGTGGAGTCGGATCCCGCTCATAGCCTCAAAGGACCTAAGGAGAGTAAACCGCTGCCTCAATTCTTGAAAGAAAATGAGATGGATGAGTTGCTTGACAGGAAAATGTGGGGCGATGATTATAATAATGTACGCGCACGTACTATTATAATATTGTTCTATGAGACGGGGATGCGATTGTCAGAATTGATAGGACTTGATGTTGACGATGTGAACTTTATCAAAAAAGAGATAAAGATTACGGGTAAGGGAAACAAACAACGTATAGTTCCTTTTGGTGACGAGCTTAAAAATGCTCTTTCGGAATATTTGGCTCTAAGAGCACAAAGGGTGATGGTTAAGTCTGGAGCTCTTTTGCTTGCGGATAAGGGCGGACGGATGAGTCCGGTTCAAGTCAGAGAAATCGTGAAGGAGAACCTCGCAAGGGTTTGCTCGTTGAAAAAGAAAAGTCCGCACGTGTTGAGGCATACGTTTGCTACTGCAATGTTGAATCATGGTGCAGGAATTGAAAGTTTAAAAAGACTGTTAGGACATGCGAAACTCTCGACGACCGAGATTTATACGCATACAACGTTTGAACAGTTGAAACGAGTTTATATTGAAGCCCATCCTCGGGCGTAACCTTTTAAAAAATGGAGGTAACTATGGAAATTAAGATTCAGTCGATTCACTTCGACGCTACCGAGAAGTTACAGGCGTTTATCGAAAAGAAAGTCGCCAAGTTAGAAAAAACTTTTGAAGATATACAGAAAGTAGAGGTGCAATTAAAGGTCGTGAAGCCTGCTACTGCCTTGAATAAGGAAGTTCATCTGGAAGTTGCTGTCCCTGGAACCAAGTTGTTCGTAGAAAAGACATGTGACACTTTTGAGGAAGGAATTGACCAGGCAGTGGACTCAATGAAGGTTCAATTGACCAAATTTAAAGAAAAATCAAGGAATCGATAAAAAAAACTCGAAAAAATTTTGTTGATTCAAAAAATAGTTGTATCTTTGCAGCCGTTTTCCGGTAGATGGAAATTTAGCCGTATTGCGGCTGTAAAGATTGCCTCTTTAGCTCAGTTGGCCAGAGCACGTGATTTGTAATCTCGGGGTCGTTGGTTCGAATCCGACAAGAGGCTCAGAAAAAGAAAAGCTTGGGTAGTTACCAGAGTGGCCAAATGGGGCAGACTGTAAATCTGCTGGCTATGCCTTCGGTGGTTCGAATCCATCACTACCCACTTTCTTTGATAAGCGGAAATAGCTCAGTTGATAGAGCACTAGCCTTCCAAGCTGGGGGTCGCGGGTTTGAGCCCCGTTTTCCGCTCAATTTATTAACTTGCTGTAATAGCTCAGTGGTAGAGCACTTCCTTGGTAAGGATGAGGTCCTGAGTTCAACTCTCAGTTACAGCTCTATCGTTCTAGATGCTTAGGATGGTAGAGGAACAGATTATTCATTTATATAAATAAAAAGAAAAGCTATGGCTAAAGAAGAATTCGTGCGTACCAAACCGCATGTTAACATTGGTACAATTGGTCATGTTGACCATGGTAAGACTACTCTGACCGCTGCTATCTCTAAGGTATTGAACGAGAAGCTCGGTACATCTGAGGCAGTTAAGTCATTCGATCAGATTGATAATGCTCCTGAGGAGAAAGAGCGTGGTATCACTATCAACTCTGCTCACATCGAGTATGAGACAGCAAAGCGTCACTATGCACACGTTGACTGTCCTGGACACGCTGACTATGTAAAGAACATGGTTACTGGTGCTGCTCAGATGGATGGTGCAATCTTGGTTTGTGCTGCTACTGATGGTCCTATGCCACAGACACGTGAGCACGTACTTCTTGCACGTCAGGTAAACGTACCTCGTTTGGTTGTTTTCTTGAACAAGTGCGATATGGTTGATGATGAGGAGATGCTTGAGCTCGTTGAGATGGAGCTTCGTGAGATCCTCGAGCAGTATGGTTACGAGGAGGATACTCCAATTGTACGTGGTTCTGCTCTCGGTGCTTTGAACGGTGTTGAGAAGTGGGTTAAGTCTGTTGAGACTTTGATGGATACAGTTGATGAGTGGATTCAGGAGCCAGAGCGCGAGATTGATAAGCCATTCTTGATGCCTATCGAGGATGTATTCTCAATTACAGGTCGTGGTACTGTTGCTACAGGTCGTATTGAGACAGGTCGTTGCAAGGTAGGTGACGAAGTTCAGTTGCTCGGTCTTGGTGAGGACAAGAAGTCAGTTATTACTGGTGTTGAGATGTTCCGTAAGATCCTTGCAGAGGGTGAAGCTGGTGATAACGTAGGTTTGCTTCTCCGTGGTATCGATAAGGCTGAGGTTAAGCGTGGTATGGTAGTTGTACACCCAGGTGCTATTACTCCTCACGATCACTTCAAGGCTTCTATCTATGTATTGAAGAAGGAAGAGGGTGGCCGTCACACTCCATTCGGTAACAAGTATCGTCCTCAGTTCTATCTCCGTACTATGGACTGTACAGGTGAGATCAAGCTTCCAGAGGGAGTTGAGATGGTAATGCCTGGTGATAACGTAGAGATCGAGGTAGAGTTGATCTACAAGGTTGCTTTGAACGAGGGTCTTCGTTTCGCTATCCGCGAGGGTGGTCGTACAGTAGGTTCTGGTCAGATCACAGCAATTCTTGACGACATTAAGTAATTAGAATACTCTATTTACTAGATAAAGGCTCCCGCTTCTGCGGAAGTGGGAGCTACTTACGGGTTTAGCTCAGTTGGTAGAGCACTGGTCTCCAAAACCAGGTGTCGAGGGT
>JAJXAL010000006.1:0-64162 GCA_021628325.1 Segatella copri
AACTGTGTTAAACTACTTTTATTGTAGATTGACACAGTTTAGTTTACACTCTCGACTCTGATAGCACTAAAATTGAAGTTTCCTGTCTTCTTCAAGTATTCAAGCACAACGGGAAAACTCACCCGAGATAAATATCTTTTATCTTTTATCAACTCCGCACATTTAATAAATTCTTCTAACTGATCAACATTGCCTACCAAATCATATAGCAAAGGTGAATGCTGGTCGTATGTAGTGTGACAAATGATATAACCATTCCGGCTATAAACATTATTCCCCCACCAATGAGCATCACAAATTCTAGTATCCCAAAAATAGTATCCGCTACCTAACCACGGCTGTTTACTACCCCTCTTCAGGATACCATTAGGATATGCAACAGAACAAAAATAGGGACCATGCTGCTCCACTTCCTCATAGTTCTGCCTATCCTCGAGCGTCTGGTATATTTCCGTGGGCTTCATATCATTTATTCTACTATAGTTGTTTTCTCCTTCAAACTCTCAGTAAGCCCCATAAGATTAACGGTAGGCAAGACTATAGGTCTTACATTAGCTTGCAGAGAAAGCGTACTGATGAATGCTCTGATATACGGAAATATGATAGCAAGACTGTTTGGGTAGAAGTATTCCGGTATTTCAGAAATCTTAATACGATCCTCAAAAGAAAACAAAGCTACACACGAAACAAAGATTACCTCTGTACTTGTTTCCTTACATTCCACCTTAACATCAAAATCCAATTCATAGGTTGCCTCCTTCTGATTATACATACCTCTAGGGTTGAACACGATATTCAACTCCGCTTTACCAGGTATATTAAAATCTAATGATGCCTTTGTAAAGTGATATTCTTCTAATTTAAAAGCTGGTTTATTCATCATGTTTTATGCTGCAAAAAAATACAGAGCGTCTGCCTCTATCCTCTCTACATCGGAATCTACAGACACGTCAAACTTATGCGTATCCATTTTCTTTTCAGAATCAGAATACACAACATCTACACCAAATAGTTCCTTCACATATCTGGCATACTCAATGACATCGGGACCAATCTCATTGAGATTCTCTATCTCTTTCCAATCATTGTCGAGAACGTCCTTTGGGGTATTCTCGAAATAATCTTTAAGACTTTCAAAAAGATTTCCCATATTCTTCCTTAGTTTATCATTTTGTTATATTTATATTATCTTCGCTGCAAAGATAGTGTTTTTCTGCGATATATCATCTTTTTTATCTTATTAGTTACTTACTTATACCAATTTTTAACACAAAATATCATAGAAAAGTCATAAACTAGTTAAAAACTAGTATAAAACTAGTATAAAACTCGTATAGAACTCGTTTAATCACTTCATATTCCTATAAGCCACAGATGATAGCGGCAACTACATGTCTGGATTAGAGGAGTGGAACTTCTTGTTTTATAATAAAGCGAAAGGTGAGAAAATTTAGGGATTTTCTGCAACAGTTATCGCTTAACTGTTGCGGTGCAAAGGTAGAAATTTTTATTTGATTTCTATTGATTTTTTCAGATTTTAACTCTTTTTTCATCTACTTTCCTGACCTTGCAATTCAAATATCATCCTATTTATAACTTCTTGGCTGAGCAAACACGATGTAAAGGACATTTTTCCGTCTTTTTTGTGTTAAATGCAACAGTTAAGCGATAACTGTTTCGCTAGAAATAAAAGCCAAATCTTAATAAGATACAGGTATTTAACTCAAAAATTAAACGTTTAAATTTATGGTATTAAAATTTTCGATGAAGACAATTGTAAAGGTGAAGCTATTGCTCGCCACAATTATGACTTTAACTGCACTCAGCGCCTGCACAGATGAGGATAATGCTGCGGGCAAGGGGAGCCGGGTGATGACTTTCAGTGTGAATACACCAGGTCAGAATGGATGGAACGGCATCAGTGGTTCAAGAAGCGGGTCAACTCAGTCACAGCAGATGGGTGAAACCGTGGAAATGGAGGGAAAAATCAACGGAAATTCTGTTTATCTCAGCAGCGAGGTAACTGAAGGTTTTCCGGGCGATACTCCTGCAATCACCCGTGGTACACAGATTTCTGATGCCAATAACATGAGTGCATTCGGAGTTACAGCATTCATGGACAGCCAGAAATATATGGATCATGAAAAGCTCACAAAACAAGCTGATGCTTGGAAGCCGCAAAAGAATTATTTCTGGCTCGGCGAAAAGACGCTCGACTTCTATGCCTGGTATCCGTACAACTCAGCAGAAGGCACCAATGGCATCCCTGCCGGCATGACATTAAACCAGGAAAATTTCTCTTCTATTTCATATACTGTACCTCAGGAAGTATCTCAGCAGGAAGACCTGATGTTTGCAGTCAATAAGAATGCATCAGAACCGGCAGATGGCAAAGCAACATCCTTGGATTTCAAGCATTCGCTTGCTGCCGTGAAGTTCGTGGTGGGCAATCTGCCTGCCGGCTCCAAGGTAACCTCTGTTGCCTTGAAGGGCGTGAAATATAAAGGTGATTTAGCTGTAACTGCCGGTAATAACGGTGCGGCTCAGTTAGTCTGGTCGAATTTAGCAAACGAGACAAGAGACTTCACTCAGGTAACCGATAAAGAAGTGAAGGAAAATGATACGAATCCTGCTATTACACAGGCAGACCAGACCTTCTTCATGATGCCGCAGACGCTCCCTGATGATGCTAAAGTAGAGGTAATTGTGGAAAAATCGGGTGCGAAAGTTACGCTGACTGGTGCCCTGCAAGATGCAACGGCAGCTGTGGGAGCAAAAAACAAATGGGAGGCAGGTAATACCTATATCTATACCATCAATTCTTTTGGAATACAAGCGGAAGTAACATTCTTCGATGGTGTCAAAGGTCTTAATGGACAACCATACACTTCGCATAATATCAGTGCCAACGGTGATCCGTTCAAATTGACTCTGAAGTATCCTAATACAGTTGAAAAGATAACTGCTCGTATTGCTTATGAAAATAAAGAGACATCAGCAGATGGTTCAACTACATACAATTATGAGGAAATTAAGCAGTACGAGAATCTGATAGGCAAGAATGAACATAGCTTTACTTCTCCTTGTATGAATAATACGGATGATGAAACGCATGCTAAAGAAAAAGAAACTCCATTTGTGGTACAGATCAAGATTAAAGCGAGCACACCTCTCAGAATGCCGACGGATCCTGATAGACCAGGTGAATATAAATATCATCCGGTGTCTGATGACGAAACATGGTTCACCATTTGGCGAGGTACGATGTTTCCGCCTAATTATGTTTTAAAGTATGCATATTGCTCTGTTTATGTGAGCAGGAAAAACATGACGTATAATGGACAAGCAACTGCATCTGTATATAATATGCGAACATCTTCTCAACAATATTTTGAGGTTGACGAGAATCACCCGAAGTTAGGAAAAGGTAAGTTCGATTTCAGTTGTATAACCGGTATATTCAACTATAATACTGATACCTTCCAAGGAGTTTCTTGGGCGATAGCTTGCTGGATGAGAGACAACCAGGCTCCTAGTAACAAAGCTATTTATGGTGAGAAATTCATAAGAAATCATTATTGGTCTTATGGTAGTAATGGTGGAGGTAACTATTGGATATTCAATTATCAAATGGTCATCTCTTCGCCGGTAAATTGGTATACTGCGGAACATTCTTATGCGGGATATGGTCAAAATCAGGTTACTTATAGCCAAATGTGCTCACTAACGGGTACCCATACTGGTATTTGTGCCCGAGGATTTGCTCCATACTGGTAGACCTCCAGTAGCACCGGATATGCCTGTTCTCCGTAGGGATGCCTTGCGGAGAACACCCCTTATTTCATAAGCAAATTCCCCCATCCTGCTTTTGAAGGCAGGATGGGGGAATTTCTTATCTGTTATTTCTGAGATAATATTTTAATTTTTCTATCTGTTCCTGGGTAAGACCGGAATACTTCATAATCAGATTGATGTCAACACCATCAGTCAGCATATTCTTAGCAATTTCCAAGGCTTTCTCATTCTTACCTTCTTGCTTCGCCGTATCAATGGAGTTCTTGATATCCCGGTATGCCATCTTGCTGGTCTCGTACTCCCTCATTTCCTGCGGAGTAAACTTGGCTATTTCGGCTTCTTCGAAGAGGCGGTCGAAGACTTTGTCGCACAATTCTTTAGGGCGCTGGGTAAGCTTATAGAGGTTCTTCAGTGCATAGAGCCACTTCTCGTAGAGCGTATCCAGTTCTTCCAGGGGTTTGTTGAACTTGGAAATCTCTACATAGATATATTCGAGTTTGTCGTAAAATACTTTGTGGGTAGCTGTGTCGCACAACTGCACATGATGGCGGATTTTCTCCTTGTCGAATGCGTCCTCGTTCATGCTGAAGTTGAGCAGGGCTACGGTATAGACATGATTGAGTCTGAAATCCCATTCACTCCCCTTTGGTGCCTGTTCACGGATAGGGAAGGTTGAGTAGAAAAGGGCGCGATCCTTGAAATACGTCTGGTACGCATTCTGCATTTCTACGATGAACTTCTCGCCGTTTTCGCCCTCGCAATATACATCGAAGATGGCTCTGCGGTCGGTATAGACATCTCCCACATGCTCCGGGTTCAGATACGACACGTCCTTCACAACCTGTTTACCATTAAACAAGCTGTTGAGGAAGCAAATGAGTAATTCCTTATTCATTGCTGTTCCGAATATTCGCTTGAAACCGAAGTCGGTCAGCAAGCTGATATATCTTTCTTCTACCTGTTTCATACGCATTATGTTTTTATTCTTCTGCAAAGATTATGCCAGCGAGCGCAATGAAAGCTTGCTTTCTGATTGCCGAGCGCCGCACAATCTTCTGCAAAGATACGCTGAATATTTGTAACTTCCAAATTTTTAGGGCTGTTTTTTTCATTGAGGAGTGGAAAGTCTTTTTACTTATCCCTTCACCTCCCTTCACCACCCTTCACCCTTAACTCACTGACCCACAAAATATTAAACAAAAAGGTGAAGGGTGAAGGGTTGAAAACTCTTTTATATATATACGCGTGAAGGGTAAGGGTAAAAACCGAAAAAAAGACCCTAGGGTCAAAAATCGCAAAATCCATAAAATAAAGAATATAATATAGAGTTTAAAATATACCCTTCACCCTTCACCTCGTCATTTTTCAACTTTTTCTTCCGACAGGCAATACAAAACCAAACATCATCTTCATCTTCAAAATACCCCCCAAAAAGGGCGCCGATTTGCTGCGTTAAAAAGTTTAACCTAGGTTATAGTTTGTAAAAAGTGAGCGTTATGACGCTCACCCACTCTATTCACAAATTTGTAGTAATTTCGCAGCATGAATCAAAAGATCAAAGAAACATTAGACATGGGCAGTTTTTTAAAAGAACTGGCAGAAGAAGCTGATACAAAACTCGGCTTCGCCAAAGAGTTAGGTATGAACCAACCCAAAGTGAGAAATAACAGGGGCGGCAGGAATACCATCAGCATGGATACCAAAAAGGGAACCTTCACTCCCGAAAAACTCCTTGCCATGGAAGAGGCTATCAAAACCTACCTGAGACTGGAAGACAAAATGAACAGACATCAGGAAGGATACCAATCCAAACTGAAAATCTACAAGGAAAAAGTAGACAGGTGGGAGGAAGAGAAAGGAGAAGATTATTGGGAGGAAAGAAAAAGAAAATGGGCACTGTTCAGACAAAAACTTCCATACAATACTGTTTCCAGAAAATCAGCTATGATTTATAAGAAATTCATCAAACTGACAACCCTTTAAATTTTAAAAATATGGGAAAAAAGAAAACAACAGAAGCAATCAACAGTGAACAGGAAACCATGGAGGAGAAAGAGGCCTTGCCCTCATTTTTCACTAACCTGTTTTCCTCTGCCAGCAACCCGCTCCCTAACAGAGCGGTGCTGGAGTACAACATCATGCATTCGGCACCGGTAAAAGCCAATACCGAAGGCTACAGGGCGATGATGAAGGTGGACAAGAGAACGGCAGAGGACATCAAGCACCGGCTGCCCTGCATCACACCCAGCGTGCAGCTCAAAGGTAATGCCAAGAAGCTGACCGACTTCAGGAAGGAAACCTTCTGGCTGATGCTCGATTATGATGACGTGCCCCCCGAAGACATCGCAGATCTTAAGAAAAAAGCCCTGAAACAGCCCTTCACCATGGTCTTCTACATCACCGTCTCGGGCAAGGGATTCCGCATCCTGCTCAGATATATGCGGCCTGAAGGATGCAATCTCACTGCCACCGAACTCCACCTGCTCGCCATCAGGAAAGCCATGAGCATGTACGACAAACTGCTGGGTATCAGCAGCGACAAACAATGCCAGGACATGGTGAGAAGCTGCGGACTGGCTTACGACCCCGAGGCTTACTTCAACTGGAATGCCGAAGTTCTACCCATCACCCGGGAGGAGGTGGAGAACTTCGAAAAAGCCACAAAGCAACAGGAGGAACAGAACAGGAAAAGGCAGACGGAGGCTGAAAAATCCAGAAAGAAAAGCCCTCGCAAACAGGAAGACGAGGCGCCACCCAAGACGCTCACCACCGAAGAGATTCTGCAGTATGTAGACAAACTGGCGGAGAGCTGGGAGGAGCGGTTTGAGGAGCATCATCACAACAGCTACGTAGTAAGATACGCCACATTCTGCCTCTGTTTCGGAGCCGAAAAGGAGGAGGCTGTGAAACATATGGCAGATAAGTTTGGCGGCGAATATGCCGATACCGAGCGGGTGGCACGGGAGATTTACAAGCATACCGAGCGGCTGGGAACCTGGAAGATAAGACAGCAGGGAGATGATGAGCAGAAACGCTATACCAGCATGAGAGCACTGCTGGGATGGCTGGGAGCCCGATATGAAATGCACCACAACACGCTGAGCAACCAGTATGAAGTGCGCGCCATCAACACCGGAGAGAAGCTCTATCTCGACTGGACCGAAGTGGATACCCGGGTGAGCAATTCCCTGTTCGTGAAGATGGAACTGGATAACATCTGCACCACCCAGAAAAAGCTGGATACGGTAATCAGAAGTAACTTCAGTCCCGAATTCAACCCCATGGAGGAATATCTGAAGAGTCTGCCGAAATGGGACCGAAAAACTGACTATATCGCAGAATTGGCCCATCGGGTAACCGTGATGCAGACAGGCGGTTACCGCCATACGGAGGAGGATTTTGCCTATGCCTTCAGGAAATGGCTGGTCAACATGGTGGTTTGCTGGGTTCGGCCCGATGTCACCAACCAGTCTATCATGGTTTTCGTAGGCAAGGGCGGCATCTTCAAGACCACGTTTTTCGACCATCTTCTGCCGCCCCATCTGCGCAAGTATTTCGCCAACGATTCTACGGGCGACTACAAGAACAAGGATTTCCTGCAGATGTGTGCCAGCAAGGCGATAGTGTGTCTCGATGAGTTCAGCTGTCTGCGCGGCAAGAACCTGGATTCCTTCAAGAGCAACATCACGAAGCGCAACATCAGCATGCGAATCCCTTATGCCGAGTGGGACTGCATCCTGCAGAACAATGCGGGGTTCTGTGCCACGAGCAATGAGGTTCATATCATCGATGATGACGAGAACCGCCGTTTCCTCATCTGGCGCATCGAGAAGATCAAGAGTCCCATCGACTTCCCCTTCAATTACGAGGGCATCTACTCCCAGGCTGTGGCACTGGCTCAGGAGGTGATAGAGAAGCGCCGCAGGGGTGAGCCCTGCGACTGGGTTTACTGGTTTACGAAGGAGGAGAACGAGGAGATTCAGCGCCACAATCTTTATTTCCGTGTAAACAACTACATAGCCGAGCGCATCAACAAGTTCTACCGTGTTCCTGATGCCGATACGCCGCCCGAGTTCTGCAAGTTTGTTACGGCGAGTGATGTGATGGAGCGCATCTGCACGAACCCCGCCTTCCGCCAGTCGATGTCGAACAAGGACATTTCGATGTTCATGGAGGCGCTGGGGTTCAAGAAGATTCACCGCAAGACGGGCAACGGCTGGAAGGTGATAGAAATGCGTCCTGACGAGATAGAGAACAACCAGAAGATGGATGGCAGCGAGAATATTCCGCCCGAGGATCTCCCATTTTAGGAAATTCTGCTTCGGAGATATTTTTTTATCTTTCGGAGATATTTCCGTATCTTTCGGAGGGATTTTCTTATGATTCGGAGAGATTTTATTCTACCAGGCAGAAGAAAGAAGCAACTGACAAAAACAGACTAAAAAGAACAAATTATGATAGAAGACAGAAGTTACGGGAAGGCAGAGCTCGCCATGCTCTACTTTCCCACCGCTACCCCCAGGGTAGCGCTCAACCGGCTGGTGAGATGGATCAACCGGTGTCCCGAGCTCAAGCAGAGCCTCTGTTCGGGCTACGCCGGCAAGTTTTCCCACTTCTACACCCGGCAACAAGTAGCAGAAATCATCGAATTTCTGGATGAACCATAAAAAATACCACTTTTTTCAACCTTTTTTTCCCGAATCCCTGCAAATCGCACAAATCGCATAGTTGGGGGTTCGGGAATGTTGTATCTTTGTATCGTCAATCAGAGAGGTTGATGCAGCAACGATCTCGGCGGAGACACAGACTGCTTTTACTAAAACTAAATTTTTAAAAGTATGATTCTCATCAAGTTAGCGAAGAACAAGAACAAGACAATCAAGGAAGCGTATGGCAAGTATTATGCGCGACCAGTAGTAACAGAAACCATCGGTATCGATGAACTCGCCGAACACATGGCGAGCCACAACACCCCGTTCTCAAAGGGTGCCATCAAGGGCCTTCTCACCGATATGGTGAGCTGTGTGAAGGAGCTCGTGCTCCAGAACAAGGCAGTGAAAATAGACAACCTCGCCATCTTCTCCATCGGCATCATCAACAAGATGGGAGCCGCCAGCATCAAGGAGTGGAGCCTCGCCAAGTTTGTAGAAGGCTACCGCCTCAGAGCACGTGCTACCGGCAAGCTCAGCAACACCCAGCTCTCTCTCGATGCCAACGCCAAGAACGCCATGGATCTCCTCAACTCTAGCGAGAGCGCTGCAGGCGATACCACCACTGGCGATACCACACAGGGCGGCGGAACCACTGAGGGCGGCGGTACATCACAAGGCGGCAGCACCGACGGAACAGGCGACAACGGAGACGGCCTGGAGTAGTGATCAGTCTCTCAAATATGCGAAACGACAGAAGAAGGAAGGAGTGAACTGACCGGCGACAGGGATATTCCGAAGGCACAAAGCGGCTGGTTTTCATCCTGACGATTACGGATAAACAGCAAATCATAACGACCCAAGAACCTGCCTTTTACGGGTATCCGGGCTGGCAGTTCCTCCCCCGCCCTTCTTCTTCCAGAAACGCTTACTGAAACTAAATTTCAACCACTAAAACAAGCATGTGACTATCATTATCCACTTAGTATTAATCATTAAAAAACAAAGCAAAATGAAAAAAGTAAATTGGAAAACCATCATCAACTTCCTCATCACGGTATTAACAGCTGTAGCCAGCTCATTCTGTGTACAGAGCGTAAGTTAAGCCAGGGATTGGCAGAAACAGACAGATATAAGTTTTTAAATTTTCGTTTATCAGATAAAGCAATTCCCCCATCCCGCTTGAGAAAGCAGGATGGGGGAAATTATTTCTGTATAGTAATGCTTTTCATTCTAAGCGAAAAGCAATTCTTATGCTATCCCTGCGCTCCGCTCTGCAGCGTTGCGCAAAGGATGAGTAAATCTATTTACCTTTTGGCTCATACCCAGTATCATAAGTAAATGTTGACTTATTGAGTACCCAAGAAATCTTACAAGCCCCTTCTTCAGGACCACCATTACTTACATACCCCCATCTAGCCGGGTAATTTTTATTGACTGAGCCGTCTAGATAACCAGTATACTTTAAATATTTCGTATTTATAAATCCTGAGCCACCAGCTCCCGAGTAAGGAGAGTAACTTCCGCCTCCGCCTACGTAGCCACCACCTCCTTGGGATCCGCCATAACCGAACTTATGTCTTACGACTCCCCCGATTCCAATACCAGCAGCTCTAACTTCAACACCCCAACCTCCCAAATAATTGGCTCCTATCACTGAGTTTGAATATCCAGGTCGAGGTAGCTGAATATTACCTGTGTCATGTGTTACATTATCATAAGTAGGAAATGTTCCGTTCATTCCGCCACCATTTCCAGACTTTTTTCTCTGTTTGTAGTCGTCTTGTGGTGGTCGTGCAAAACTTCCTGAGCCACCTGCTACAAGTAAAAGTTGTTCATTCAGCACATCGGTTTGGTAATTAATATATTCAAATGTTTCACCAGTAGCTCCTAATTTTTGGATAGCAATATGGCTACCTCCGCCTCCCCAACATACGCCGGCTGGCAGCACTAAGCCACTGCTTTTACCATTATTATATCCTTTGGCATCACCAACACAGATAAAGAGTTCCTGGTTTTGTGTGGCTGTATATAAACCATAATTATAACCAGGATTACCTACGTCAAAACGAGTATAATTAATACCAGTATTCATAGGAAATGCACCTTCTGAGCCCCAACATTCCATCAGATACTCTCCAGCTTGAGGAGCATGAAACGTTTGAAGAGCTCCAGTAGACCAGAAGAGACGCTGTATTTTCCAAACAGGCACATCAGCTTCAATATTTTTCTTAACTATAGGATTGTCACGAGTAGGTGAAAAACTTATGTTTGTTTTTTTGCCCCAACCATTATTAATCTTGTCATCATCTGCTTTAAATTCAGCAGACATACCAAACGGAACAATAAATACGTGTCTGCTGCGATAATCTATAAGACGATTATATTTCTCTTTCGTTATACTGTTGTATGGTTTGTTACCTATAAAATTGGATGATGGAAAATAGAGCTCCTGACCTTCGTAATATCTATAGTCATAAAAATCTTTATCCCTTACTGGTTTGGACTTAGATTTATCACCATAGAAGTACATATAACTGTCATTCTGGAATTGTCCAACTCCAGTATAACTAAACATATCCATAACTGCCAAACCTACCTGATGTTTCAATTGACAAGACCCATTTCCTGCAGCATTAAATTCTATTCTACCCACCTGTAAATCCGCTTTTTTTAAGCCGGACCATTGACTCTGATCACTTACAAATGGATGATTCTGAATCTTATCAGCAAAGAACTCTTCGGCTGTTTCGGCGTTTAAGTTTACATTTTGCTTATCTGGGCTATATGGATAGTAGACAAAATATTTACATGAACGCATATATGGGATGTATTTACCGCCTGTAGTGTAGAAACTTAGTCCTCCGTTAGTAACAACAAGCTGCTCATTTTCACGAACCAGTTCATTATAACGATTTACTATATAAACACCTACTGCAGCATCCCCCATAAAATTGCTCTGTGGAAAGTACTCTATAAATCTGTCATTGTCACCCTTGTCTGTTTCATTCCAGGAGTTATCATACTCTATAGTCCTCCATATTTGATTTACCATATTGGCTGAAAGCCTATAGATGATGGATGTACCTGCATTCCATGATTTACCCTTAAGAGGTATTTTAAATTCCTCTTCTTGCCCATTTTTTGTCAAAGTGAAGGACAGCTCAGCCCCCTCAGGCAAAGTCTGAGGAATCATCATCAATGTTGAATCACCCAATGTGAGCGCCCTATCTGCCTGACCAACAATAATATCTTGATCGCTGAAATCGAAGGTGTAGGTTGCCTTATCTGCACCAAGAGT
This sequence comes from Segatella copri, assembly GCA_021628325.1. Classification (GTDB taxonomy): domain Bacteria; phylum Bacteroidota; class Bacteroidia; order Bacteroidales; family Bacteroidaceae; genus Prevotella; species Prevotella copri_R. The sequence goes on from JAJXAL010000006.1 coordinate 11,746, forward strand.
CCATTTTGCATTTGGTACATCACCATTATTTCCACTATACTTTAAACTACAGGTTCCCTTATTAGGGATACCACGCAATTCAACCTTTGTCAGTTTTTTCCCGGAACCAACAACAGCTGCCAAATCCTTACTGATAGCGAACGTTACAGCAGTAAGGGCATGCTGGAATTTCAGGGCTGTAGGGTTAATTTTTGGCTGACGTACGGCTACGGCATAAATCAAGTCGGGCTGTTTGGCTATCTCGTCTTTTTGGGCTGATGCAGTATATGTTATCTTGGTCATTTCATGAAGAGGTATGTCCGTTTCAAACTGCAGAAATGAGGTTGCATCTGTACTATATGGAGCAAAGGCAGTAATGCCGCAATTTTTGCCCTCTGGCCATACGGCTCCCTCGATCTTCCAAAAATTATTGTTATCGAATGGTGCAGGTACGGCTATCTCATCTTTGCCATCTTTCTGGAATAACGAAATCCATTCATTTACGCCTGGTTTAACTCTAACCCAAGCTGATACGCCAAAGCTATCATAGTCTGCAAGTGCTGTCTTTTTGGCTCCGCGGGTCTGCACCGCACTTTCCTGGTCTCCGTCTGGCAGCGGTGCGCCAGAACGGGTGATGCGCTTTCCGTCCCGGCTCCAGATATGGATACCGCCCTGCTCTATCGAGTGGAGATAGAGAGGCTTGCCATAAGATGTAGGCACGACGATAGGTTCCTCGCCCTTTGCAGCGTCCTGGGCTGCACGTGAAGAGGAAGCTGGAGCCGGAGAAGTCCAGCTGTTGTCGAGCGTGGTGCTGAATACAATTCTGTCATCAGACAGACCCGAATGTTCCAGCGATTCGCTTTCCGAACATGAGGTGAAGGAAGCGAGCACACCGAGAGCCGCCAAGCAGCTCAGATAAGTTTTCTTCTTCATAATTTTTTACTATAAAATTTTTAATTTTTGAGTTGATTACCTGTATCTTAGAAGAGATGAGGATTTTTAATTTTTAGCTTACTGTTATAACTTAACTATTTTGGTGCAAAGTTACGAAATTTTATCTAAATTCCAACATCTTTTTCGGATTTTAACACTCTTAAATCTACATTTTTTTTTAATCCCCCAACCTACTTTCGCAAGCGGGATGATGGGGGCTTAGCTTTTGGTTTTAACCACATCAAAAAACTATAATTAAGAGAACTTGATATACAACTTTTTTGAACCAATGAAAATATTAAAAAGTAAACAAAATCCCCAACCTACTTTCGCAAGCGGGATGGGGGGAACTATTTTTTATATAATAAACCTTATTTTAATATAAACTAGCATTCAGAGAATGCTTGAAAAAAGACAGGAAACCGCTTCACAACGGCATTCCCAACTAAAAAACAAAGTCTGGACCGCTGCCCAAAGAGTAATATAAACTTTATATAAAATCAAATTTTTTTTTGTAAACCTTAAAAAACAAACTTTTCTAATTAAACCTAAAATTATTATTTTAGAAACTATATGTAATATAAACAGACTATACTCTATGATTCAAATAACAACCAAACAGAAGGAAGGATTTATCTCTAAATTTCAAATAGAACATTTTATAAACGAGAATACAACTCGCGCATCTGCTTTTTTTTAAAAAAAGTAACGCAGCCAGAGGTACCCCACCGGGCACCCTAGCTTGCGTGGTTGATATAATGATACTGTTTTTTTGATAGATACCCACCTACTTTCACAAGCAGGCGAGTTCGTATAACTTTATTTAATATTACCTATTTATTCGTTTCGTTAAAATAATATCAATAGATATTGCAATGCTCTCCACTTCACAGCTTAGAGCAACAGAAAACGCTTAAACATTCCTGGAGCCTCAGCTCCCTATCATACATCAACTATTTAATCTTAACTTAACTATTTCACTTCTTTTTGATATGCTAATCAAACATATCAGACCTTGAACTATGGCCATATATCTTGTGTATTTTCTTTCCACGAATTGAGTGTAATCTTGAAATAAGGGAGAGCCTCTGTTTTAACAATAACACCACCGCCAGTAGAGGTGGAATTACCCGTAATCGTGACATTAATCTGATAACGGTAGTTTGGCAACACCCAGTTGAAATTCCTGTTTGCATTGCTGTTTAAAATAGGAATCTTGAACTCAGAATTCCATATCTTGGTACCATCTTCTGTCCCGCAGTGGGCAAAAATCTTCAGATAGGTTGCATTATCCGCTACCTCACTGTTAAGAGGCATATAGCAGGTATAAGTCAATTTATCACCAGTAGGATTCTCTACTGCCGGATAAGGAACGAAGGTTCGACTTTGCGGCATCTGAGGACTGTCGAAAATCGGCATATATAACACCTGCTCAGGCACATTCATCAGCTGATAGCTGTCTATCGTGATAGGAAAGCCATGCACCCTATCATTCTTCACCGTAAGGTTGAAGGTGAGTTTACTCTGCAGGCGCGTCAACTGCAAATTCAGTGTTTTTTGACTGGTATCATAGTCTTTCTGGATACCCGCCATCAGCAGACATTCCGGCGACTGTGACTTAAGTCGGTCGGTAAAGGTATGAAACTTCTTGCTGAACTCATCCAGAGTTCTGATTTGATAGAAATCATCTACCTTGGCTCCCGATTTGATGGCATTAGCCAATACATAGACCGTACAGCCCGTAGCTTGAAAAGTTTCTAATCTTACTGTTTTTTGTGCAGCAGGGTCAGTGGTAAACTGCTCGGTCTTGGAATGCAGGAGTTTCCCGTTCTTGGCAAAGAGAAATACAGAGAGGTCGTAGATATTCTTCTCTGCATCGGGCAAGACCTCAGGAGCTTCAGCACCCGCCATCATAGTGTTGGCAGAAGCCATCACCTTGACGTCAACCCTTCCTCCCCCAATCTGTGCTTCTTCCTGCGGCGAGCACGCCGCAAGAAGGCACAGAAGGGTTATGAAAAAAGCAGTAAACCCATTATATATTGTTACTCTATGAGTCATAATAGTCTGAATTAAGTGTTTTAATACTTGGATGAACCCCTCCTCCTGAAGAGGAGGGGACATCTAAAATATCTATTCAAAGGTGAAGTTGTTGTCTACATCCTCGAAAGGAAGTACCTTCACAGAGAACTGCGGATTACCTTCTGCATCCTTTGTGATGGTAACATAGAACACTACATCATCCTGCTCGCTCACCTTGAGCGGTTTGTTGTTCTCGTCTACGATGGTATCGATGATCAGTCCGCCATCATTCTTGTAGATGAGGAGGCGGCAAGGATCCTTACCGGTAGGCAAGATGGTTACAGGGTCGGTAGCCCAGTCGGTCTCCTTGGTAGCCTTGCGGCCCGGCAAACGGTAGTTTACACGGTTACCATCCGATGTACCGCTGTAGGCGATACCGCTGTAAAGACCTTCCAACACCACTCGGTAGTTGCCCTCGCCATAGGTTGGCAAGAGGTTTTTGGCATAAACTCTCGCCTTGGCGGTCTTGTCCTGCATATATACGATATGCTCCTGATTGGTATTGGTATGGCTATAAACCGTGAGTTTGCCATGATACTTAGGAGTGAGAGGGGCTGCGATGCTATCGCCCTGGATATGCATCTGGAGCCACACATTGTGAATAGACTCACCGATGACAGGCTCGTTGACCTTCATCTTCTCATCCTGCTCGCTATGGAGCGCTACGAAGGTAAGACTGTCGTTACCTTCAAGGTCGGAGTCAATATGGAATTGTCCATCTTCCCCGATGGTATATTTACCTGCTAATATGTTGTTCTTAAAAGCATATAGCGTATTCACGGAAGCAACAGAACCAGGAAGTACCTGGTCTGTTCCATCGGCAATTCGCAGAATGACATCGTAATGCCTGCGTGCAGGGTATTCATCGTAAATGCTGCATGCCGACAACAATAGCAGAGCTACTGCACATAGCGTGATACTTCTAATGATTCTGTTACTTGTCATAATGATCTACAATAATTATCTCTTATAGGTTTTAAAAGCGATTTACTGGAATGTAGTATTCTGCAATACGTCAACCCAGTTCTCTGCCTCAACGTTGATTTCAGCAACCTGTGGCTGTGTAGCATCCCATGGATCATCAGAACCCTTCTTCTTGATAGTAACATTACACTTGTAGTTCTTACCTGGAGAAGTTGCGAATACCATAGCCTCACCATCAGCTGAATCATAGGTACCATCTACAACTGCTACGTTCAAAGGCAAAGCATAGTAAACAACCTCTGCATTAGCACCTGTACCAGGATTATACTGACCCTTCAATACAAGACGGGTATTGTTACCTGTCTGGGTCTTGTTAGGTGTGGTATACAGGAATGAATTCTCGCCAGCAGCTGTAACCGCCTTGTGCAAATTCTGATCACTCTCTGTTGTGTTATCTGCCTTGCTGAAGATACCATGGATGAAATCATTTTTAGGATCTGTCAAACCATCAACCCAACCAGTCTTGGAATAAGCGAAATTCTTTGGCAGGTGAGTAAGATAGATGTCGCTAACCTCGAAGGTAGCACCACCAGGCAACTGTACATCCAACTGATTCAATGTTACGCGAGATACCAGGTTCTTAACTCTTACATCTGCTTTGAATGTGAGTGGTAGATTACCCTGCGTCAGCTTTGTTTCGCCATACTTAGGCAACAGCTTGCTATCCTTCACAACAGCTTTAGCTGATTCAAGAGTAACCTGGTTGAAAGCATCCTTGGTGGCAGCCTTCTCAAGATCAGCCTTCTTCTCATTGGTGTTAGCCACTACTACAACCTCGTCGTCAATAGTAAGGTCGGTAGCAAAAATCTTAACCTCTGCCTTAGAAGAACCAGGAGTTGTTACCAGCTCAGCAGCCTTGAAGCTGCGAACGATACGCTTGTTACCGGTCTTATCGAAAATACCTACTGTAAGGTCCTCGATATGCTTCTCGTTGTCGGTCAATTTGGTTGTTGTTGTTTCTCCAGCACGAGACATCATCTTGCCTGTGTTGATAGTGAGCACCACGAGACTCTCTCTCTGAGGAGCTGGATTACCACCACTCTGCTGATCATCGTCAGAAGAGCATGAAGAGAAACAAACTAAAGCGGCTGCCGCAGCGAGGAAGCCCATACGAATTGTCTTGAAAGTTTTCATATTATGAACTGTTTTTTTGAAAAATGTTATGAATAAAATTATTAATTAATAAATTGAAAAATAGCTAATCTTTTTAAAGCTTGAATACCAGGGATACACCCGAACCGAGAGGCAGGAAGGTTACGCTGGAGAACTTGCCCTCCTTAACCGGCTTTTCACCGTTGGTATAGCGGCGGTATGAGCAGCTCACCACATCAGCACAGAGGGTGAAATCCATAGCGAAACGCTCGGAGAGAGCGAGATGATAACCCGCACCGATACCTCCACCCATGAAGTGGCCCTGCCGCTGTTTGCCATACAGTCCGCCGATATGGAGCTTGTCTATATTGAATCCGCCCCAAACCACATTGGCACTCAGGAAGAATTTCTCGTATGCCTTGGTAAACCAATAGCGGTATTCCGGCTGTACAGAGTAGTTCTTATACGTAGAACCGCCATAGCGGAAAGGATTATAGGTAAGCATGAGGCTGATGGTAGAATGCTGGGAAATCTTGATTTCTCCACCCAGCGAAGCAATACCCTGTGCATCGTAGAGCAGATTGCTCTTGATGCCAAACATAAACTCCTTGGCAATGACCGGAGGTACGGTATCTACCGGAGCTTGAATGATTACGGTATCGGTCTTCTCTACCGTTACGGTATCAATCTTCTCTACTGTTACGGTATCGGTCTTCTGAACCACTATCGGTTCCGGCTCCTTAGGAGGTGGAGGAGTTTCTACCTGATAACGTACAATCACATCGGTGCGGCGGGTTGCCTGGAAGTAATTGTCCTTCATAAACTGCCATGCTTTACCCCCAGCGAGTGACTGGAGCTGGGTTTTTCTCTGGTCGATTACTCTACCATTACGGGTATGCACCACAGGAGTGTTCTTGATGATAGAAAGCGCCTCGAAACGCTGCGGCATATCACCATTCTCGATGAGTCGCTGCAACGTAGCCCAGTCAACACCATGCGACTTGTACTTCACCGTGTTGCTGACAATTGGCATATACAATCCCAACTGCTTCACTACAGCGTTAGCTCTCTGTCGTGAAAGTTTCTCGTTGATAGCGGTACTACCGGTAGGGGAACTGTATCCCGCCGTAGACACACCGACTATCTTCACTTTGTTTTTCTGACCCTCATTGCCAAACAACCTTCTGTACCGGTCGAGGAAGGCATCGAGTCGTTGCTGATTTTCAGGCACCGCCAGATCAATGTCTGTATTACCTTCTGTGTGCAAAATGGTGAGAGTATCCACACTGGTCTGCGCAAAGGCAGCAGTTGGTAACACCATTAGCAGAAGAGCGATGACAATCTTACCAATTTTCTTCATTTTTTTACATTATCTTATATTGAGTTAATAATTACCATTTATATATCTAAAAAGACTTCCTTTAAGTTCCCCCCTACCTACTTTCACAAGCGGGTTAGGAGGGACAGTAATATAACTTTTCTATCTAACCAGCATTCATAAAAATGCTTGATATATAAAAACTTCTGCTTTCCGCTTCACAGCGTAGAGCTGGTTATAAGTAAATGTACTATAGGCCGCTGCCTAGAAAAACAATTTAAACTATAATTACCTATTAAAGGTTCTGTCTATTTCTATATCTGGATTTATATATTGTTCCGGTCGTAACAACCGTAAATTTCTTTCTTATTTAATGTTTTGCAAATCCGTTATACCGGATATTTACAAGTGTACGAATCCTCCCGTTGTCAGACCACCATCCGTAGGGGGGCGGCTCAACAAAAGTTATTTTTGAAATGATGATTAACAGCATCTCGCTTTCGGAACAGACTGTTCAGGTAACTAGTATGCAGTAAACCAGATAGTTGATAAAACAATAGGAGAGCCCGTCTCTAAAACGAGGCTAAAACTCTCCTATCTGATCATGAATGATTCTTATTACTTACTACTTCTTACATATTGATATCGCCTGTGAAGCCATTTCCCCATGTTGCAACTTCTACTTTGAAGAAGATAGCCTTGCCGAAGATATTTGCACCTGGCTCTGGGTCTTTGCCACCTGGGTCTACAACACCACCTCCATCAGGATTAGGGGTTACAGGATCTACCTTACCGCAACCATCGGTGAGATTGAGGGTATAGATATACTTGTTACCCATCTCCCATACTGCCTTGGAATTGCCTGCAGCAGCAGGAACCGGTACAGCTACCCAACCGTAATCTTTATCGGTAGAAGCTGCACGTGGGTACATATATTTACCATCGTTTGTATATTTCACATTGATCAGGAGGGCAATATAAGCACCCTGATCATAAGGAGCATTTTGTGAAACTACCGCACCATTCCATGGAGAAAGTTTCTGAGGAACAATCATAGCACCAGTATTCTCTGGAGTCAGAAAAGCTTCTGTCTGCCCTGTAGTAACGAGTTTGATAGGACTATCGAAGAGCATCTGATAGGTAACCTTGCCTTCTGTCTGCTCTTGCCAAGTACCCTTACGAGTTTCAGTATTAAAGCTGAAAGAACCCTTGCTGTCAGCATTTACAATGCGAATACCTGCGATATGATAGGTAAGGTTCGGGTTGGTATTCTTAACCTTGAACTGGAGCTGTGAAAGGATATGCTGGAAGTTCATTTTTACACCACTGTTTGCATCTGCATCAGCTTTACCCTTAACAGCATCGATAATCAAATCCTTCTGGTCTGCAATAGCTGTTGGTATCTGTGCTGAATAGGTTACCTCACCAGCAGCGATATTAAGTGTACCCTTCCAATCATCCTTAGCTGGGTGAATACCGATGAATTTATAGCTCTTACCAGACTGCCAATACCATGGGCGAGTTGGAATAAATTGAGGATCTTGAGCATCTGCTGTTTTGCTGAATTTCTCGTCAGCAAAATACTCTATTGGAGCGTCTGCCTTAGTAATGTCATAACCTGTTACCCACATATCTTGGAGATTCTGGGTTGTTGTTTCTGCACCACGGCTGTTCTTGCCAACCTTGGCAGTAAAAGAAATCTGTGAACTCTTCGCAACATCTGTCGTCTCATCTGAAGAGCATGATGCCATTGTGATGGCAGCGGCTGCCATCATAAAAATCGCTTTATTCATAACTTTATTAATTAATTAAAAATGTTAAATTATTTGTTTATAAAATGATAGAATTTACATTCAGTCCTATATCTGTGTATAGTAAAGAATGGTTATGAAACAACTTTACATCGGAATATTGATATGAATCTCGTTCCATTTGCCTACATTTGGTGCCAATCCACTACCATTATCAGGAACCGGCTTCGGCAACGGGAGATTTTCTATCTCAACCTTGATATGAGTCTCGTCCTGATGTTCAGGGTCGTGAATCTGGTCGGTAACATCCTTCTCATAATTCCAATGACTACCATCCTTGAGCTCTGCATAGATCATGAGTTTATGCTTGACAGGCTGGTTAGGACAATGACCGAAAAGACTTAAATTGCCGGAAAGAGTAGTCTGGTCTGCATTTCCTGTAAGATTGAACGGAATGGTAACCTTAGCTTCCGACAATTTGTCGAGACCAGCCAGCCATCCACCCGCTATACCAGAAATGGTAGCTCTCAACGTCTTTACACCATGCAGATTCTGTACATTCTTGATTTCTACCGAGCATTGGTTTACTCTCGCCTTCGGTTTCATGGTGATCAATGTCTTCTCACCACGTTCCTTTACCACAACACGCTCAACATGAGCACTCCAGAGCATTTCAGGTTCCAGCATCCAAGGCTCGTTCTCAGCATCTGTAGCACGAGGTGCCGACTGCGCCATGGTAGAAAGGAAGCCCTGCAACTCGCGGGTATGAGCCGAAGTAACCTCGAAGGTTTCAAACTTGTCCATACCTTTTATAAGATGCGTCTCCTTATCGCTGTTTACGCAGAGAACATTGTAAACGCCAGGAGCTACTGAGATATAACCGCCTTGGAGACTGGTCAACTCATAACTCTTAGGAGCACCACCATCTACCGGATAGAGATAGACACTCATGGAAGCCGGATTGGCATCGGGAGCCTCGCTCCAGTCGAAAGCCACCTCTACATTCTGCTGATGCGGATGGTCATAACACAATTCCTTATGTTCACAGGATGAAAACACCTGAGCGGCAAGCAACAGGAACACCGCAGCTACCAGCATCTTAAGGAACGCATAAGCTAATTGTCTGTAATGATACATTGCTGTCATTTTGCACCTCCTTTCTTACTGTTGGTATTACCTTTTCCGATGAGCCAAACCAATGAAATTTCTGCCTGAGAAGGACCTATCCAGTTGCGGCGTCGGCTTGCCTGATATACATAGCATCCCTCCTTCGGAAGATAGGTCTTATAATCGGTACGAATAAAACCGATACCCAATCCGAAGTCCAGATTCAAACGTTTTGCTATAGGATATGAGTAGCCGTATTCCAGACCACCCACATAGGTTGCCTTGCTCTGGAATCCCTTATTACCCTTTTCAAGATCATAGGTAAGGAACTGACCGTAGAGTCCGATATGATGGCCCTGCAGCGGTTTTTCCTTCGCCTTAGCACCGAAATATTTGCGTACGTCGAATCCTCCGCCATAGACACGCCAATAGCGATGTCTGTCAGCGTTGCTCCACCATGCAAACATGCCTGTAGCACCAATGGTCCAGCCCTTGCCCAAACTAGCCTCTATTCCGATATTCGGAACCAGTGCGGCATCATAGAGCAGGTTGGTCTTCAGCGCCAGATATGCATTCTTGCCTGTTGATACCGGTTCAGTATCAGCAGGTTCTTGTGGTGCAGGAATTTCCGCTGGAGGTGGAACCACCTCCGGTTCAACTACTGCTGGCGGTTCCGGCTTCTCTACCTTCTGCACTTCACAAATCACTACAGCTCCAGAGCGCAGGGTATAGAAATGCTTGTCGAGCAAGTATTTCCATGCCTTACCACCATTTAAGTTTTGCAACTGTCGTTTTCTGCCGTCTACTACCTTTCCATTCTTCACAACCCATTCCGGAGTGTTCTGGATAATGGAGAGCGCCTTGTCACGCCATGGCACATTTTCCCTGGCGATGATTTTAGCGAGTCCATCCCAGTCTTCACCTACCGATGAAACTGCATACACTCTGTCTGGCAGCATTAATGTTTGCATCAGATAATCACGCAAGCGCTCACCTCGTTTTTCCGCCACTCTCTTGTTGAATGCCGAATTTCCCTCTGGCGATGCTGCTGAAATAATTCTGATGTTCTGCAGCCTAAAGTCCGGATTGCTCTGCAAGTCTCTGATACCCTCTACCAACGCATCGAGTTTGGCTGCATTTTTGCGGTAAGAGAGATCCAGCTGGGAATAGCCTGTACGAAAGAATATCGTAGTCCTGAGGCTATCTTGCGTAGTAGCAGCGTTCGCGTTTGCCCACAATACCGTTGACAGTAACGCAACCATCACTAACTTCTTTACCATAAAATTAATTAATTACTATCACTCACCAGGTTTGAGGGAGCGAGTTCATAGAACTGTGTGCCTTCTCCTCAATTGCTGTTTTTTATTTTACCTAGTTTCTGAATGATTTATAAATTTTGTATTGAGTTATTTCCCTGTTCCTTATATATAATAAGACTTGGGTTCCGACCAGTTACGGTCTGTTTCTTTCTCGCCATTATACCTTCTTTATCTAACGGCGTTTTTACTTCTTCTTTACTTCCTATTCAACTTCTTCTACATCTTCAAAATTGCACCTCTTTGCCGGTGTCAACTTTTCCCATGTATTATTTTGGATATCGATTAACAGTGTTACGTAACTGATGAAACAGTTATACGTTAACTATTGCCAAAGCTCCCGTTTACTGCCGAAACAGTTATACGTTAACTGTTGCCAAAGCTCCCGTTTACTGCCGAAACAGTTATACGTTAACTGTTGCTTTGTGTGTAAAATAGACCATATAAAGTCTGATATGTACTATTAATCGCCTAAAAATGCCCAATTATTGCGATATTATTACAGAAAGAAAGAAATATTGACAAGAAAGTGTTAATTATATGTTAAAATCAGTTTGAAATGTTTGTTATTAGATAAAACTTGCTAACTTTGCAGCGTAAAAGTTAACGTATAACTGTAGCGCAAAATCACTCTATTTTCTAGTTTTTCCAATTATTTATTTGGTTATACAGAAAAAACTCCCTACCTTTGTAAGCCGGATTCAATAAATCACTATAGATAATTTAAGATATAACTAACAAAACAAAAGAAAATGAAGAAAATTGGACTTTTAAACAGGATGAAGAAACTTTTTACACCATTTTTAGCAACAGAGAAAAACATCACACTCGGAGATTTCACCATGGAGTATGCTTACCGCAGACAGAAAGAAGGAGAAACGAAGAATGCCGGCAGATGCGGAACCGTGCTCAGTCTGGCTACACATCTCAAGAAAGCCGGAGTGGACAGGATTCCACTGGAAATGATCAATGTGGCACTCTGCATACAGATTATCGAATACTTCCATCAAGCCAGAGATATGCGCCGCAACGTGAAGAATCCGCAGAAACTGGCTAAGGGAACCATCATAACAAGAATAAGAACCCTGAAGGCGGTGCTGCAGGAGGCTGTGAAAATGGGCTATATGGAAAAGAATCCGATGGCGCTGGTGCCGTCAACTTATCATATCAGACCCATCAGAAATGAAAGATATGCACTAACAGAAGAGGAACTGGCAATACTGCAAGCCTCACGATGCCATACACCGGAACTGAAAGATGCCTTCATGTTCTGCTGTCTGACCGGTCTGAGAAAAAGCGACGCACTGAGTCTGCGACCAGCCGACATACAGGAATACGACGGCACCTATTATATACATAAGGTGATGAAGAAAACCCAGACGCTACTCCACATACCGCTATCGGAAGAAGCGCTGGAGATTCTGAAACAGGAATACGAAGACGGTGACTCTCCCTTCTTCTCCCATCTCTCGCCCTATCACCTGAACCAACATCTGAAGACATGGCTCTCGGAAAACGGTATAGACAGCAAGCCCATCACCTTCCACTCGTCGAGACACACCTGCGCTACCCTCCTGCTGAACATGCAGACCGACATGTGTACCATCTCGCATATCCTGGGCCATCACAGCATCGCCACCACCCAACTCTATATCCACGTAACAACGCAGAAAGAAGAAACAGCCCTGCACCAGTTAGGAAAAATGCTACACCCATGCTTTACACACAGCATGCAGCCTTGTTAACCGGACTTCCATAAAAACACATCATCACAGCCGTATCTGCTCCTGGCATCTGTCTGCCACCTCCTTCCTATGCGTAACACAGATAATAGTCTTATCGGCATACGAAGTAAAGAGACGGTCGAAAAGAAGTTTCTCGGTTTCGGCATCCAGCGATGAGCTGATTTCATCAAGCAACAGAATGTTACCTTCGCGCAAAAGACTGCGGGCTATGGCGATGCGCTGTGCCTGACCGCCACTCAAACGGGTGGCATGCTCTCCTATCTTCGTATCCATACCTGCCGGCAAACTGAAAACGAAATCGGCACAGGCTACATGAAGGGCTTCGGTAAGCTGCTCATCGGTAGCCACGGGATTGGCAAGAAGAAGATTATCGCGAATGGTTCCGCTCATCAGCGTATTACCCTGCTCTATATACACGATATGCGAACGCATGCCGGTTCCTTCTGTCTCTTTGCCCAGGGCATCATACAATACTATCCTTCCGCTATCGGGCTGGATGATACTCGACAAGAGACGCAGGATGGTGGTCTTGCCACAACCGGTTTCTCCTACTATCGCCACAGATGTGGCGGGACGGAAATCATAAGAGAAATGACTGACAACAACTTTCTTTCGCTCATCGGGATATGAATAACTCACATCCTGAAGACGGATGCCGCAAGCACGCTGCAAAGGTATAGAAGCATCTGCCTGCGAAAGAGATTCCTCCTGCTCGGTATTTTCAATCTCTACCAACCGGTCTACACTCGCTGATGCATGAATCAGCTGGGGGATCATGCCCAAGAGCGACATGATAGGACTCTGTATCTGACCCACCAACTGCAGGAAGGCGGTCATCACACCAAAGGTTATCAACCCGTTCTTGAGTTGGATGGCACCATAGACAAAGGCTCCGAAATAGCCATAACTGAAGGTGAAGGCAAGGAGCAGGCGGGATATCAACGTAAAACGGATACGACGGCGGACCAAATGATGCAAACACTGCTGCATGCTGCCTACCCTACCGGAAACCGTGCTCTCTGCCTGCAAGGTCTTGATGGTGAGTTCATGTTCTACCGTCTCCTGAATCATCATCTGTATGCTGCTCTCCTCCTCACGTATCGCCAGCGTCATCTTCTTGAGTCGGCTGCCGAGATACTTGGCACAGACTGCAACCACCGGTGTCAGTACCAGAAGGCTCCATGCCAGAATGGAATCGATAGAACGCATCAGGAAGAAGGCACCGAAGAGCTGCACCAGGGTGACTACGATTGTGGGCAGGATATCCGTAACTACCGAAGAGGCTGATGAGAGATCGCGCTCCAAACGCTGGCTGATGTCGCCGGAAAGCATATCGGAAGCAGGCTTTCCGGAACCAGCCTCAGTCTGATGCTTAACGGCATAGAGTTTCCTGCCCAGCACAAACCGGAAAAGGCGGCTACGCATATCATTCTGGAGGATTACCTCGGTGATGCCGGAAAGATAGAATACCAGCTGGCGAAGGGCTATCAGCAGGGCGATGACAGAAAAAAGCACGATGGTTTCGCGCAGCACATTGCCACGCCAGATCACCACATCGATGAACCGGCGACACAGCCAGACGAGCCACAAACCTAATGCTACCTGCAGGAGACCGGCGATGATGCGCAACAGCAAACGTCCACGGACTGCAGACATCTGGCGGAAAAACCATAGTGCATACTTCCTCATACCAGTCCCTCTTTCTGCCACTGGGCAATAATCGCCTCGCAGTCTTTTTCTGCCTGAGCCATGACTACATCATACTCATCGCACAGAGCCTGAGCCAACGAAGCTACCGTAAATTCGCCCTGTTTCTCAGCCGTCTTCCAGAGAAAGGCGGCAGTTTCGTTGAGACTGATCAACTTGGTAAAGTCTACTGCCTGCATACCTTCGGCTGTTACCACATACTCACCGCAAATTTCGCGGAGCTTGAAATCTTTCTTGATCTTCATTGTATCTTGTTTTTTAGTTTTTATATGATAAACGGATATAGAGCTTGATTATTTTAAGCAAGCCCCTACGCACAGGCCTCAACCTCTGCCATCTGTGCCAGTTTCCGAGCGCTTTCTGCGAGATGAGACTCTTGCGGCTGCCGTCGGGACAGATGACAGCATGCGCCTTCGCAATGACATCCTTGCGCAGGCAATGCTCCTTAAAACCGAGATTTCCATCGCCCGTCAGCACGATACGGCAATCATCTGCAGAAAAGGATGCGGGGGAAGCTGCTCCTGTAACAGGCTCTATCCCGATGATGCGATGCACCACCGGATAGCCTTCTTCTACCCTCGCCATCACAATATCGCCCACCTTCAACTCGCCTTCTACCGGATAGAATTCTACGCAATCTCTATCACCTACGATAAAGGGAAGCATGCTGGTTCCTTTGACCGGAAACTTGACAGGACGACCTTCACGGATGAATTGCTCGAGCGCGGCTATTGCCTTATATTTTGAATCGGATGTATTCATCTTTCTATTGTACGATTGGTTTTTACCCGACGGTTGGTTTTACAGACTGATGGTCTGACTGCAAAGGAGGGCTGCACCGGCATCAGGCAGACAGTCGAGCTGATAAAGCCGGGTAGCCCCAATCAGCTTCTCTATCGTTTGATGCTGGCCATCTGCAATTTCCTTCTCCCATGCCTTGCCGGAGACAGAAGTCTTGATAGACACATAAGACTCTATGACGGTCTGTTTTCTGATTTTATTCTCTGGTGCCTGGCGCAATTGGACAATTGCCCCTATCGGATATTCCTCGTTCTTATAGCAAGGTGTCTTTCCGCTCCAAGGCGAGCCACTCACCATGGGCGTTCCTTCGTGCGATATATATACCACCGGGTTATCATCATTGAGCAATCGGGTGCCCTCGATATATTTGAGCCACAGTCCGGAATGCGTACTCTTGCCCGTTCCGCTCTTGCCCAGGAAGAGATAAGCCTTTCCATCCTTTACTATGGTAGAAGAATGAAACAGGAGTGTATCTCCGGCAGCCGAACGCATGGCATAGAGCAGCATCAGCGAGGTGTCAACGGTTGCCTTGAGGGATCCGAAAGCCGACTTCTGGCTGAAGGTGCCAGCAGGAACCAGAAGACTGGAATGCTGATAATCATGACCTGTAACCAGTATCGATTTCATATCAGTCATTGCCATCAGGAACGCCTTCTGCTTCTCTCCCAGACTACCGCTGATAATGAGCTGTCCCTCCTCATCCTGTCTGCATTCCTCCTTGAAACCTGCCGGTTTCCTCAGTTCTTCCCCGCTTTCGTTCAAGGTAAGAGAGAAGGAGGTCAGGGCAGCAGATGCGACCTGTTCATCGCATTCAAACGCCTGATAAGCCTCCAGTAAAACAGCCATCATCTCCTGAGAGGAATCAGGATAAGAAAGGCTGAACCCGACATGGGCTACCTGATAATGCTTTATAATAGATTCCATTATTCTGTAATTTCATTTATGCTCCCTATAAGGAACGGTTCAAGTTTTTCATTACTGCAACAAAGGCTCAGAGGCCTCATTGTCTGCAATTTCGCAACAAAAATACGATTTTTATCTGAGAAAGCCAAATCTTTCTCTATCTTTCTTCAAATTACTGAAGTTTTGCAGATGGAAATCGGCGCACAAAAAAAAAGAGATGAAGCTAAATCTACGTTGCTCCATCTCTTTTTTATGATTTTATATTCTGTATCTTACTGCATATCGTAAACCACCTGCATGAGTTTCTTGCCCAGTTCATCAGCCTGCTCCATGGTAGAGGCCTCGCTATATACTCGGATGATAGGCTCGGTATTACTCTTGCGGAGGTGGACCCACTTGTCAGGGAAATCGAGCTTGACGCCATCGATATCTGTTACGGTGACATCCTTCTCCTTACCATACATCTCCTTAACCTTCACGAGGATCGCATCTACATCGGTAGATGGAGTCAGGTCGATGCGGTTCTTGGCGATGAAATAGTTAGGGAAGCTGGCACGGAGTTCGCTCACCTTGCAGCCCTTGTGAGCCAGACTGCTCAGGAAGAGGGCGATACCAACGAGGGCATCACGACCGTAATGGCTCTCTGGATAGATAACTCCACCATTGCCTTCACCACCGATAACAGCGTGAACATCCTTCATCTTGGTAGTTACATTCACCTCGCCTACAGCAGCTGCAGTGTACTTGCCACCATGCTTCTCGGTAACATCACGGAGGGCACGGGTAGATGAAAGGTTGCTGACGGTATTGCCTGGAGTCTTGCTCAACACGTAATCTGCCACACTTACCAAGGTATACTCTTCACCAAACATCTTGCCATCTTCGCAGATGAAAGCCAGACGGTCAACATCAGGGTCTACAACGATACCCATATCGTAGCCACCCTTCTTCAACTCATCCATGATACCACCGAGGTTCTTCTCCAATGGCTCCGGATTATGAGCGAAGTCGCCTGTAGGCTGACCATTGAGGAAAGTATATGCTACACCGAGCGCATCGAGCAACTCTGGAAGTATAACGCCACCAACTGAGTTGATGGAATCTACACAAACCTTGAAGTGGGCATTCTTGATTGCTTCGACATCTACAAGCTTCAAAGCAAGTACGGAGTCGATATGGCGCTTGTTGAAGGTATTGTCTTCAGTATATTTTCCGAGATGATCCACATCCGCATAGTCGAAGTCTTCCTTCTCTGCGATACCCAGCACCTCGTTACCATTAGCTGCTGTGAGGAACTCACCCTTCTCGTTGAGGAGTTTAAGGGCATTCCACTGACGTGGGTTGTGAGAAGCTGTGATGATGATACCGCCGGCCGCACCACTCATGGTAACAGCAAGTTCGGTGGTAGGAGTAGTAGCCAGACCGATGTTCAGCACATCGTAGCCCATGCCCATGAGGGTTCCACAAACCACATTTTTTACCATCTCGCCAGAGATGCGTGCATCACGGCCTACAACGATGGTATTACTCTCTGAAGCACCGCTACGGCGAATGAAGGTAGCGTATGCTGAAGTGAACTTTACGATATCGAGCGGATTCAAAGTATCGCCCGCTGGACCGCCGATAGTACCGCGGATACCAGAAATTGACTTAATCAGTGTCATAAATATATCTCTTTTTATGTTTATCTTCCTTTCTGCAGAGTCATGTCGTAGACACATGCCTGCACACTGCCCGATGCCGATGTGGTACCGTAAGAGTGAGGTACGAGCAAACGGATATGAGCGATGCGTTCATCATCAGTCTTCGGTCTGCCTATCTTAATCCAGGTGAATGGTATGAGCCAACCGCTAGGCACGGTAGAACTTACACTGCCATAATTGGATGAATTATATGTATTGGCCATCAGACTGGCTTTAGGATCAACGAAAGAACCGGTGAATGTACCGGAAGTATTGGTAACGCTTATCTTATCTACATAATAGGAATAAGCAGGAACTTTGTTTGAAAGCGTGAGACACTTATCGCTCATTTCAGCAGCATACGAAAGGTTATACTCATCAAAGCGGACCAATACATCTACCGATGTACCTTTCTTGATATAGTCGCCACATCCCTGGTCAATCACCTGCATATAGATACCGTTACTGTTGAAAAGTACCCATTCGTTGTTGTTCTTTGCTGTATCCGTCAGTTTTTCATTATTTTTCCAACGTCTGTTGAACTCATCCTCGGAGATGACCTTAATATTTTCCTTACGCAAGAAAGAGCTGATAGAATCGAGCTCTCTGTCGCGCATGTCCTTATAAGTCTCACTATCATTGCATGCGGCAAACGATAAAACAGCCGCGAAAGCAATCATTGCAAACAAAAATTTCTTCATTCTTCTTTTTAAAATCTGATTTATTGGGCAAAGGTACAAAAAAGATAAGACAACACCGAGAGGAATAGGTTGATTTTATTATTATTTATCACTTATTATCATCCTATTGCCTCAAAACGGGGTTGTTTTCTGTCTTTTTCGTCATTTCTAAGGAAAAAAACGGCTACTTCAGCATATCGGCGTATGCCAGGATAGCCTTCAGTGCTATCTGCTCTGCCTCCTGTATGCTGCAAAGCAATTTGCCGCCAGAAGCATTGCGATGACCGCCACCATTGAAGAACTCGGCTGCCATCTTATTGCATGGGAAATCGTCTACCGAACGGAGACTTACCAATATGCGATTGTCTATATCCGTATCTTCACGAAGAGAAATGGAGAGTTTGTGTCCCTTGATGGTAAGAGGTACGTTCACCAGTCCTTCCAGGTCGCCCTTGATAAAGTCATACTTCTTCAACTCTTTACGGGTCACTGTATAGAAACTGGCATGAAGTCCCTCTACTACCTGCAGCTTTTCATTCATCAGATAGCCACGGAACCGGACTGCCGGAATGCGGGCATTATTGAAGACATTGCGGTAAATCTTATCCTTGTCGATGTTCTTGGTAAGCAGCAAGCAGATGATGTAATAGATATAAGGCTGGGTAGAATTATAGGTGAAACCGCCCGTATCGGTCATCATGCCGCAATAGATGCAGGTAGCCCAAGTCTGATCCATCTGTGGGAAACCTCCCAACTGCCAGACTACACGGAATACCAGGTCGCTGGCACTGCTGGCATGTGGCTGCGAAACCAGCAGTTTAGCCTCAAGATTAGGAGACAGATGGTGGTCGATGATGACACGCTGAGTCTTGCAACCCAACAATACATGGTCCATCTCATCAAGACGTCCCTCACTGCTAAAGTCAACACAGCATACCAGGTCGGCTTCATCGAAAGCTCGCTGCACCAGTTCAGGCTGTCTGTCATATCGCAGGATACCGGCAGCTCCAGGCAACCAGGAAATAGAATCCGGTATCATATCCGGCACACAAATGTCAACTTTCTTGCCCAAAGAGCGAAGATAACCAGCCCATCCCAAAGAAGAGCCGATGGCATCACCGTCTGGCGACTTATGTGCACAGACGACAATACGATGAGAAGCCGCTATCGTCTCTCGGAGAATAGCGGCTTCCTGATCAGTCAATATATTAATGTTTATATCCATCCCATTAAATTAGAAGAGCTTGTTTGGATAAACACCCTCATCGATAAGATGCTGAATCTTATCAACAACACTCTGGCGGTCGGCTGCATAAGTTACACCAAACCACTTGCTGGTAGTATCGAGCACCTTAACGGTAGCTGTACCCTCATTGATGAGCTTGTTGACCATCAATGGGATGAAGAACTCAGCCTTCTTGTTTTCCATATTCTTAGGATCACTCAAGAACTCCTTGAAGTACTCCTCACTATGCTGGAAGTAATCAGGTGTAAAGCCCCAAACGTTCATGGAAACAGGAGTATTGTCGCCAACAGCAACCCACTCGCCCTGCTCGTCCTTGTAAGATACCTTACCGTCGATACGCATGATCTCGGTACGCTCTACACAGGTTGTCAAGTTCTCATCAGCATCCTTAGAGCAGATGCCGCGAGCTACGGTACCATTCTCACTCAAGGTATTACCTACACGGAAACCTACCATGGCGTAACGGTTCTTGCTGCCCTCTGGAAGTTCAGAGAGGAACTTGCCGATTACCATGAAGCAATCGCGGTTGTAGAAGTCATCGCAGTTGATTACGCAGAAAGGTTCCTTGATGATATCCTTTGCCATCAGGACAGCATGGTTTGTACCCCATGGTTTCTCACGACCTTCTGGAACTGAGAATCCCTCTGGGAGATCATCCAATGCCTGGAAGCAAAGTTCTGCAGGAATATGACCCTCATACTTTGAAAGAATCTTCTCACGGAACTGATCTTCGAAGTCCTTGCGGATAACGAATACGATCTTTCCGAAACCAGCCTGAATAGCATCATAGATGCTGTAGTCCATGATAGTCTCACCATTAGGACCCAGACCATCAAGCTGTTTCAAACCACCATAACGGCTACCCATACCGGCAGCCAAAAGCAATAACGTAGGTTTCATTTTGTCTATACTTTTATTTATTAATAGTTGATAGTTATTAAAAAAATAACGATGCAAAAGTAACAAAAAAAATGCAGTTAACCGCAAGTTTTCCTACTTTTTTTTGATTAATATCAATTTTTGTCCTTTTATGCACTATCTGTAACACATATCAGACTTATTTCCGGACACATCTCCCAGGCTAAACCTAGAAAGGATAACCCACAGCGAAATGCAGACTCTGGGCATCCTTGAACCGACGGATGTTATAGATGCCATTCTTGCCGGTATCGTAAGGAACATGCAGACCGATACCCCAGTCGACACGTATCACAAACATACCCATGTCATAACGCACACCGACACCGGTGCCTACCGCCAGCTGCCGGAAGAACTTGTCTACATCAAACTTGCCGAGCGGACTGTACTCATGGTTGCGTAAGGTCCACACATTACCTGCATCCAGGAAAAGGGCTCCATAGAGATCGCCCCATACCTTCTGACGATATTCCAGATTCATCAGATACTTGATGTCGCCCGTCTGGTCGATATACGAATACTTGCTGTTGGTAGGCTGGTATCTGCCCGGTCCGATGCTCCGCACATTAAAGGCTCGCACACTGTTGGCACCACCGATATAGAACTGCTCATAATAAGGAGCATTCTCGGCATTGCCATAACTCCAGATAATGCCGGCATTGACATGTCCCACCAGCGTACCATCCTGGGTGATACGCCAATATTTCACGAAATCTGTCTCCAGTTTCAGGAACTGAGCAAACGGATTCTTGAACATCTTCTTGTCTTTCTCGTTCCATCCCTTTCCGGCCGCCATGTAACCGAGCGAAAGGATATTGGCTGCCTCGCTGATGGTGGTTGACCAGGTGATAGGATGGCGGTAACGGCGCGGACTGCGATAAGTATAGGTGTAACTCATCTTAGGTACAAACTGGTCGCGCATCGATATCTGAAGATAAGGATGCAGGGCGAGGATGCTATCGAAAGCGGCTGTGCGGCTGTTCATAAACTCATAAGAGAGAATCAGCGGGCTGAAAGAATGCTGATGCTGATAAGAGGTAGACCACGCATAGGTTAACTCGCCCGCTGCCACATGACGTCGGAAATAGCTGGCTCTGTTCAGCACATTCATCGAAGCCTTGATGGTAGTAGTTGGCACACCCCGATATTTGGTAGGCATATGCCCGGCACGGTATCTGCGCTCATTCTGCTCCATCGTTCTGAACATATTCCAAGGCGTGATGATGCGAGGGAACTCTACGGAAACATCCGATCCGTATTCATAGGAATTGATGCGGGTAGAACCTCCACCAGCCTGACTGATGGTTTGCCACTCATGCGAACCATGCAGGTTGACAGTAAGTTTTTCGCCTCCATGAAAAGCATTGCGCTTGGTAAGACCCACTACCAACTCCGGTCCTACTCTACCGGTCGTTTTGCCGCGGGCATTTGCCTCGACATAGAAATCGTATGGCTTGTCGAATACCAGATCGACATTGGCATCCAAGGTATCACGATATACGACATTGCCCAGACTGTCTAGGGTCTGCACCGAACGGGGAGAGAACTGGATGCTGGAATAGCTGAAGAGTCCCATCTCCTGAAGTCCGGTCTTGGCACGCTCCTCGGTACGTACCCGATACAGTTCACGGGGACGCAGGCGCAGACTCTGCAAAACGATGCCCGGACGTATCGGCATCTTTCTTCCATTATAATGGAAACTCAGATAGCTGCGCACAAAGGAATCCTTCAACTCCTCCATATACTGCTTTCTGAAATTAACATGAATCTTTCCGATATACCACTGGCGGGTAGCCCTATCGTCCACGCTGTCTGCCATCATCAGCCGCAACTGCACCTTGCCGGGCACATTCACGGTATCGGCAAGATAAGAAGCATAACTGTTCTGATAGAAATAATAGCCCCTGTTGCGGAACAGACGGGTGATACGCTGACGTTCCGATTCCATGTTGGCAACATTGAAAGGACTCCCCTTCCGTATGAGCGCCTTGTTCATGGAAGCATCTATAAACTGCTTGCTCTTGGCTGGGAAGTTGAGATAAGCCATAGAATCAAACGTCCAGAGATGACCGAAGTCTACCTGATAGGCAACCTTCGCCTTCTTCGGATTGCTCTGTGTCAGCACATCATAAGTCACCTTACCGTTAAAATAGCCATATTTATCGAGCTGATGCTCGGCTACCTGGGCACGGAGTTGCGGATTCACATTCGCCATCAGCTTAGGTTTGGAACCGAATACCTTGGTTATCCACTTAGCCAGTGCTCCATCCGACTGAGAGAAAGCATTCCATATCCACAGGCGCACAGGGAACGGTGTGCGGTAATAGCTGCTTCCGAACAAAGCACCGTTCGGAGCCGAAGCCAGGGCATACTCCATCTCGGTGATGGTAGAATCAGCATAAGTTCCCTTCTCGTAGTTCTTATACTCGATAGGTACCAGACCCGTAAACAGCTGCTCGTCTTCTTTCAGCGCACTGGTTGAAGAGCAACCCGTTATGAGCTGCCCCGACAACATCAGCAATGCTGCCACATATATAATAAGGTATAACCTGTTCTGCTGTTTCATATCGCTCATTACTTTTCGTTAAGTTTCAATGGGTCAAAGTCCTTTGTTCTGGCTTTCTCCATCGTATCCTTCTTTTCGTTCGTACTCTTCTTCACCGCAGAATTCTTCTCCATTGGGGCTGCAGGAATCTGCTGCTTATCGGTCTTGAAACGGAAGATATCCTTGAAATGCTGCAACTTTCTCTGCCATTTGAAACCGACACCGTACTCACCTATCAAACCTTCGAGCCAATCGTAGGTATTGTTGTTGTAGAAGGCACGGATATACTGGCTCGCACCTTCGTTGAGACGGTACTGCAATTCGATATTGTTGAAGAATGCATCATCATTGTTGGCTGCATTCTCCACTTCTGCACCGGTAGAAACCTTGCCGCCCACACTGAAACTCAAGCGGTTGTTGAAGAACCGCTTGGCAAACTTAAAGTTGTAATCGGTGTGCATGGCACCTGCTGCATTGGTGGAGTTATCTACCGACATACCGACATCCACACCCACAGAACGCATCGCTGAACCTGCAATATTATTGATCTCTGAGTTGAGGAATGAGGTCAAGGCACTGTTCATGGAGAACGAATTGGTATTTCCGTTGGCAAGATACATGCCCGAAGCCAGCATCGTAATGGCTATCTTACCCCGCTCTTCAATACTCATCGTGTTCAGTTCATCCTGCAAGGTGGCATCGTTTGGTGAGGAAACGATAAACTGGATGCCTGGCTTATTCAATGTCTGCGAGAGTTTTACGCCACAAATGAAATCCACCGAGCGGCCGGTTCCCTGTCCCTCGTTTACCGTTGTCCTGACATTCTCTGTTGCCGTGATGTTCAGGGTCGGGTTGAACGGATCGCCGTTAAACTCTATGTAGCTGCCGTCCTGGATATCAAACGTCTTGAGCGGAATGATAGGCAGCGAATATTTCATCTTGCCATTGTTCAGGGTATACTTGCCCGTGATGCCGATGCCATCAACCGAATTGTAAGTCATCGTCAGATTACCACCGCCCATCAGGTCGATGTAGTTGGTCTGGTCGGCATTCAAAGCACAGAGGATATGAGCCGACTCATCTATCGACATGCCCAACATCATGTTCAATCCTTCCAGTGCCGGACGCTCGACAACGACAGGCTTTCCACTCTTGAAATTCGTAAACTTCACCAGCTCATCGAGCTGCGTATCAGTAGTCAGTTCCGATTCTTTCAGCACATACGTCATATCCGTATTGCCGAGGACATCCAGCTTACCCTGCATCTTCAGATTGCTTACCGGTCCGCGCATCGCACCATAGAAGTTGACATACGCCTTGCCGAAAGCCTCGGAACGAGCATTCTCCTTGGCATCAATCAGCAGGAAGTTCTGTGCTCTCATCCGGATATCGAGCATCATCTTCTCTATATTCGTAAAGTCGAGACTGCCCTGGATATTGAGCGGACTCTCATTGTTGGCATACATCATGAAGTTTTCGAAGAGCAACTTGCTGTCGATGATACGGACCGGATCGTTGGCAAAACGCATCGTGATGCCATACGGCACACTGACGAGATAAGCCGAATCCAGATATACTTCGCCCTCAACATCCAACTGGCTCAAGGCTCCCTTCAAACTCAGTTTTCCTTCGCCATATCCCTTCAGACCCATAATCTGGTCAGGAACAAAACCGTTGACAAAATGCAGAGGCAACTTCTCCATACCCACTTCGGCATCGAGATAACCGTTTCCTTCCGACTTGTAAGTACCCTTTACGGTAGCTACTTCTTCACCCTCATAATTGAGGAAACCATCTACATAATGAGAACCGTCGCTCTTTGGCATGTAAACGAATTCAGTACCGACATCTCCCATCGGACACTTTTCGTAAACCATATTGTCGATGTTCAGATTAGAAGAAACCGAGAATTCATCCTTGGTCTGGATAATATGGAAGTCGCCGTCAAGAATACCCGAGATGTCAGGCATATAAGGAATCACGCTGAGCACTTTATCCAGATTAAACTGGCTCATGCTCACCGTAAGATCCTGCAGCGCTTCTTCGTTTTCATCATTGCTGTATATGCGGATACCCATGCCGTTGGCTGCCTTCAGACTCAGATTGGCAGAAACACGGTCGTCATTGCCCAACATCAGATAGTTGTCATCGTTGGCAGTAAACTTCTTGTAACCCAGGACAGGATGGGTATCGATGAGCGAAATCTTCACGCCGTTTTCCAGCAACAGCGCCTCCAGACCCACATCTACACCCAATCTGTTTTTGGCATCATAGATGCGGGCATCGATATTGGAACCCTTCTCCTGCAGTTCGCCCTCTACCTGTGCCCGGAACACATACTGAGGATTATGCTTGTTGTTCTGAACACGTGCTGCATAGCGGATGGTATCGCCCTCAGTCTTCACCAAGGCACGGATCGTATCCAACTGCATGCCACTCGCTACCAGTGAATCGATGTTGAGATAACCATTGACACCTGTTACAGGCGACATGGTCATCTTCATATCCACCGTCTTGAAATCATAACCGCAGTAAGCAATGAAACGGGAAATGAAATTGTCCTTTCCTGTGGTAAGATAAACATGACCGAAAGGGAACTGACTGCGAATCTTCACCTGGTCGATATGATGGTTCCTAAGCTGATGAACCAATTCTTTCTGCAATCCGGCAAAACGGCTCATCAACTGCTTATAGCCTCCGTGTACATCCATGTTGAGATGGAAGTCGCCGCAATCGATGACTGCGTGCGTGGTATCTCTGCGGGTAAAGACATCGGCGTCAACACCCACCGGACGGTAATTCTTTTTTGCCGTACGAACCGTAATATCACTCATCGAGGCCATGATGTCGTGACTGTCCTTCAGGTCGGACTTGATATCCATGTGACCGCAGAGCGACAGGCGCATCGGTGCCTTCGTTACCTCTAACGAATAAAGATTCACATCGCGGACATCTGCCACCAGGGTAGCCTCCAGTTTCTTGGAATTCGTAAGTGCATCAAGGCTGACGAGCCCCGTAAGATACTGGTTCTTGCTGTCGATATCGGCATGCACCTTTCCATTGGCAACGTGAGCCACTGCCAATACATGATCCAGTTTGTATTTGCCATACTGAATCTGGTTTACCTGTGCCTTAGCCTGCAATCGGGTACGAGGAGAGAGGAAATCGGTTCCCACTCCCTTCGCCTGCAATGAGCCGGTGAAAGAATGCAATTTCTGTTTTGGAAGGAAATGCTTTGTCTGGATGTTGTGCGCCTGAATCTTAGCCTGATAAGCCAGATGGTTCATATCGATGCTGCCGTCTTTCCGGGTCTTCGCATCCACTTTGGCATCTACCTTCATCCTACCACGACCTTCGGTAATGGCGAGTCGGGTAGCATATCTGGAGCCGTCTGCCTGAATGTTGCCGCGGATTCCGATACCGCTAGGTACACGTATCTCCTGCATCAGAGAAGGGTCAAGCATGGCGGTAACGAAATCCAGATGATAGGTACGTGCGTTCAGATCTACATTTGCCTTCAGACGGTTCATATCCGTCATGTTACTCAGGTTACCATCTGCACTCAGTTCGAAGGCTGTTGGCAGCGACAGTTTCAAGCCCGAGAAAGATGCCTGCTGCATATTTCCCTTGAACGAACCTTCTATCTTCATCGGATAGAATGGCCATTTCTTCTTCATGGCACTTGGGAAGGCATCGCCTGCAAAGAGGAACAGGTCTGAACGGCCCAGAGCACCCTTCAGCTGTGCCATCAACTTGCCAGGATTCCTGTCAGCAAAGGCGTTCATATCCATATCCACCGTTGCCTGCAACTGGGAGTATGGGGTACGGAGACAGATATCAGGCAACTGCAACTTCACGGAATCCATTACGAATCTGCCATAGAGCTGGTCTACCTGCAAACCGCTTTTCTCCTTAAACCGGGCTTCACGAATCTTGACATCTATCTTTGAATCGCAATAATAGAAAGAGTCTGCCTTCAAAGCCAGGGCCGACAGGGCGAGATGGTTAAAGTCCATGCCCGATACCGGACGGATATAGTTTTGGTCATAGTTCACCTTGCCATTCTTCCAGTCAAGATGGCCTACCTGATAAAGTCCTTTGTAAAGGTCGAGATAGGTAGTCTGCGCCACCGCATCTCCAAAATAAGCATTCACCTGGAGGGTATCTCCAGGCATGTGTAATACGAAATCAGTGTTCTTCAGTTTCAGTTTATCAATATTCACCTTCCAGAAATTGGTACTAGGCGTAGTATCCGGCGGCACCGTATCGCTCAACTCTACCGAGAGTCGGGCATCAGCCAACAGGGCATGGTTCACCCTGACCTTCTCCTTTCCCAGGTCAATGCCATGAGCCTTCAGGCGCAGATTACCTACATTGCCCTTGATTCTGGCTTCGTGAATAAAATTAGTGGTATTCACCTTCATCTGGGTGAAATTGAGTTCATCCACCATGACTTGACTTTCGAAAAGAGGCAACAACTGTACGTCTACCACCATCTTCTGGATGTCGGCAACGGTATCTCTCTTATTTCTTAAAGCCAAGTTTGGGGAATTTTTGAGTGAGTCGATTGGCTGCAGTACCTTAACGCCTTCCACTCCCAGTTTCAGAGGGAAGACGAGGCGTACCTGCTTCACCGAAATATCCATACCCGTCGACTCAGAGGCATAAGCAGCCACTTGCTTTACCGCCCAATTCTGAACAGGAGGCAGATAAAGCAGAATGGATAACAACAAGATGAGCACCAATGGAGTCAACACCGTGATTCCTGCCCATTTCGCATACCTCTTCATAAGCATGGATTTTTTGAGTTAGGGTGCAATAGCCCGCCATAGATTATCATCCGGCAGCGGAGCCTCTGCTACGATTGTTTCTTTAGACACAGGATGAACAAATTCTACTCTGTGTGAAAGGAGAGAAATACTGCCATCTGCATTGCTACGTGGAGAACCGTATTTCAGATCTCCCTTGATAGGACATCCCATCTTGGCAAGCTGGCATCTTATCTGATGATGACGACCCGTCATCAAGTTCACCTCCAGAAGTGTATAATGGTCTGTATGACCTATCACCTTATACTTTAATATCGCTTTCTTCGAGTTTTTCACCTCATGGTCGTAAGCATAGCTCTTATTCTGCTTTTCATTTCTTACTATCCAATGGGTGAGCGTAGCCTCAGGTTCCTTTGGCATGTTCTTCACGATTGCCCAATAGGTTTTGTGAACTTCGCCATCCCGGAACATATTGTTCAGACGGCTCAATGCCTTAGAAGTCTTGGCAAATACGACCAAACCCGAAACAGGACGGTCAAGGCGATGCACCACACCGAGGAATACATTTCCCGGCTTGTGATACTTCTCCTTGATGTACTGTTTCACAGTCTCCGAGAGAGGTTCGTCGCCGGTCTTGTCGCCCTGCACGATTTCGCCACTTCTCTTAGAGACTATGATTATATGGTTGTCTTCGTAAACTACCTGCATGTTTTATCAATAAAACGATTGCCGAGAGATTACATGTTCATACCACCGTCGATCTGAATAACCTGACCGCTAACATAGCTAGACAAGTCGGAAGCGAGGAAGAGGCAAACATTTGCGATATCCTCAGTCTGACCACCACGACGCAATGGAATCTTCTTCATCCAGTCCTTGCGGATTTCCTCAGGCAACTGTGCAGTCATTGCAGTCTCGATGAAACCAGGAGCTACCGCATTAGCGCGTACGCCCTTAGGACCCAACTCCTGAGCGATAGACTTAGCCAAAGCAATCATACCAGCCTTAGAAGCTGCATAGTTGCACTGACCTGCATTACCATGAACACCTACTACAGAAGCCATGTTGATGATAGAACCACCACGCTGACGAAGCATGATTGGAGAGCAAGCATGAATGAAGTTGAAGGCTGACTTCAAGTTTACATTCAAAACAGCATCCCACTGAGCCTCGCTCATACGGAGCATCAAACCGTCTTTGGTGATACCTGCATTGTTAACCAGAATATCGATAGAACCGAAGTCCTCATGAATCTGCTTAACTGTCTTCTGTGTCTCCTCGAAATCTGCTGCATTACCAGCATAAGCACGACAGGTTACACCAAGAGCCTCAATCTCCTTACGAGTAGCTTCCAAACCGGCAGCCATATCGTCGTTGAGTACGAGGTCTGTAAATGCGATGTTAGCGCCCTCAGAGGCGAACTTCATAGCGACAGCCTTACCGATGCCGCGAGCAGCACCTGTTACAAGGGCTGTTTTACCACTTAATAATCCCATTTCTTTCTTATTTAATTAATTATCAATTAGTTACGTATTTACAATCTTTTATTTAGAGTTTCAAGCCCGACTTTCCCAAGGCACCATAAACCACCTTGGCAACCAGAGGTTTGCTCGACTCCACATTCATGCCATGGCCCAAACGTCCATAGATAAATGGAACCTCGAGACCTTTGATACAATAGTGAGTAATATCGGCCACCAGATCGATGTTATCAATATCAAACTCACCATCTTCTCTTCCTTCGGCATAAATTCTTCTGAGAATCTCTATTTCGTCTTCATCGAAGTTTTTTCTCGCCTTCTCAACCATCCAGATGTTTCGGAAGAACTCAGCACGGAGGTTACCGTTTCTTACAACCGTTTCCTTAATCATACTGAGGTGAGTATAGATAAGCTCGATGATTTTATCCTGTGGACGCATCTTGCAATTAGCAACCTCGTCCAACTTGTCCGAAAGACGCTCCAACTCAGATTCTATCACCGCGTAATAGACATCCTCCTTCCTACTGAAATAAGTATAAAGCGTACGTCTTCCCTTACCAGAAGCTACAGCAATATCATTCATTGTAGTATTTGCTATACCATTCTTGGCAAAGAGTTGTCGTGCGACATCTACCAGTTTTTGTCTTGTTTTGGATACTGACATATTGAAGCCCTTCCTTTTTTTATTAATTGCACATAAAAATATTATTGTGCAAAAGTAGCACTTTAATTCGAATTAAACAAATATTTAATGTTAAATTAATAAATTAGGGCACAAAAAAATCGGATAAGATGTTGTTGAAACCAACTTCTTACCCGATCATTGTTGCGGCGGCAGGACTGATGACAAGCCTACTACCGCCGGATAAGATTTTAGATGCCCAATATCATAACCAACACATTAATAATATGATATACCTTATTATATATAGGGGAGAAAAGAACTAAAAAAAATCAGTAAGCACTAATTTTCGTTTGAATTTAGTCCTTTTTATCCTTACTTTCGAGAAGTTTTATATAATTCTCCAATGTATTGATGCGTTTATCCTTTTCCTGGATTAACTCTTTGAGATACTGGGTCTCCATTTTACTATTGTTAATCCTAACATTCGAGAGAACATTATTAGAACCAATGACTTCTCCCGTCTTTTTCGTGGCCCACTCGGGAGTGGTAAAGAAGTCATCCATCGAGCACTTGAGTACATCACGCATACGCTCAAGGGTATTGCAAGTGACACTCGTTGCCGTTTCAACATGATACAAGCCAGTTGATTTTCCCTGAAAAACCTGTTCTTCGAACTGTTTCTTGGTTAAACCAGCTTCTGCTATTAACTTTCTGAGTACCTGACCGTTATACATAACAACACAATTTAATTAATAATATTTAACTAATATCTATTAGTATTTTTACTAAAAGATATTAGTGTTTTCTAATTTTTATTCGTAACTTTGCAACAAAGTTAATAATAATATTTGAAATATGAAAGAAAATATGCAAAAAAGTGATGAAAAAAATTCATTGCGCGACTGGTACAACGAGATTCCTCGTAACAAGCGCAACAAGTTCATTTTGGCTCTGCAGCTGAAATTCGGCATGTCGGCATCAGGCATCTACGACAAGATCAAGAAGAACAACTGGTTGCCATACCAGCGTGAGATGGTAGAAGAGGTTATCAACGAGGGTAAATGGGAGAAGTAAATGGGAAAGATGACTATCAAGTGCAACAGCGAACAGCTGAAGTACATCCAGAAGGACTTCGAGGACGCTAGCGTTCCGGTCGATATGTCGTACGGACCTTTCCATAAAGGCAAATCTGAGGTTAATCTTTTCTACGATGACGCTGAAGACGGAATTGTAGAAGGAATTGTTAAATATAGAATGAGAAACAATGAAAAGAAAGGTTAAAACTATGTCTATAGAGGATGCCATCAAGGAAAAATTCCCTGATGCTACTATATATGAAGTTAGAAACGACCGTTTTGGCAAATGTGTATTAGGTGTAGTTTCCACCAAAGATGGGAAAGATCATATTGTCGAATGGGATAAAAGCGGGAATGCTTCCGAATGTGAGGTAGGCGGTAGAGACTTCCGGGAAATCAGATGGAACGAAGAGGAGCAGCGACCAGAATACATCCACACCAAGCTACTTCTCCACGACGATAGATTTAACGTACAAGTAGATGCCTCCAAGTAAATGTCTAAGCTGCCCAATAGGGGTGAACTGTATCAACGGAAGATACTGCCCCCTATTTCGCAGATATATAGAGCATAGCTCTGAACCACTCGGATGTACACCTGAAAAAATAAACGAATATGAAAGCAATAATGACACTGGAATCAGGGTATAAGGCTATCATAGATTTCCTTACCCCCCCACTACGTAAAAGATTCGAGACACAAGCGGAATTCGAAAGCCGCATTCTCTCAGAAATCAACCTATCTCAGCCAAATGCTGTCAACAAAGCCGTAAAGCTACATATCCTAAGGCATTAAGGCTATCGGCAGCAAGTATTTTGTTTTGAGCCTGCAAACATTTATCTTTGCAGGCAGTTTTTAAAGGAAAAGAAATATGATCAAAGCAGAACAGATTTACCAGGCAACCGATGACGGACTGGACATAATCATCGCATTATACCCGGACGCCAAAGAATGCGTGCAGAAATACTGCACAGGAACGCCCAAGAAGCACTTTGCCATCCGAAAGGAGAATACCCCATCGTGTTCCCTGAAGAAGTACAAGGAATGCTGGAGAGTAACAGACTTTGGAGGCGAAGGAAATGCAGAATCTCCTATCGATCTCTATATGAAGGAGAAGAATATCGACCGTTTCCCTGATGCCATCCTTCGCCTGGCAGCAGAGTATAACGTTACCGATGAGCTCAAGAAGGATGTAAACAAGCCTACTTTTGCAGAACGTGATGCCACCATCGATGAGAAAGATGGTACCCGCATCTTTGAACTCAATGATAAATTCACGGAAGATGAACTGAAGGTTCTTGGCCCAAACGTGAAGCAGGAACATGTGGATGCACTAAACTGGCATTCAGCCAAATGGATTGGATATGTCAAAGACCGCAAGGTCAAGATCAAATACAGCAATGAGCACTACCCTATCTTCATGCGTGAGTGCCTGGTTTCTCCAGCTGAAGGAGAGAAACCGGAAGTAAAATTCTACAAGATATACGAACCGCTCAACTTCAGCAAACAGTGGAGATTCTCATATACTCCTGATGGTGTCAAGCCTAAGAAGTACATCAATGGTCTGGCTGAGCTCAAGAAAGCATACCATGAGTTCAACGCCAAGGAGATGGCTGAATTCAACAAGACCAACGTCGATGAATCGAAGGTCTATAAAGAACAGAAACTTCCTGAAGCATTCATCTGCAGCGGCGAACGAGATAGCCTCTGCTGCAAGTCTCTCGGTTATCACCCTCTATGGTTCAACTCTGAGACCTATAAGCTCAGCGAGGAGGAATACAGAGAAATCATGAAGTATGTGGAAGTACTCTATAATATACCGGACATCGACGAGACCGGTATCTCCAAGGGAACGGAACTTGCCCTGCGCTACATTGACATACATACAATCTGGCTGCCACAATGGCTCAGGACCTACCACGACAACCGAGGAAAAGGCCGCAAGGATCTCCGTGACTGGATGGAGCTGCGCAATACCCGCAAGGACTTCCGCAACCTGATGACGCTGGCCATGCCTGCCCGTTTCTGGGTGAGCAAGCTCAACAAGAAGTCCAACACCTGGGACCACTACATCGATACTGCGTGCCTCTACAATTTCCTTCGCCTTAACGGTTTCTACACGCTCCACGACGAGAACTCCACCATCACGAAGTATGTAAGAATCACCGGTAACATCGTGAAGCTCATCACCACAAGAGATATCCGTGAGTTCTGCCGACAATGGGTCATCGACAGAGCAGAAAAGCGAGATATTCTCAACCTGGTATTGAATACCCCGAAGCTCTCCAGCGCTGCGCTCGATTCACTCCAGGAAATAACGCTTGACTTCACCAACTACACCAATCATTCACAGCTGTTCTTCTTCCCTCGTGTCAGCATAGAGGTAACCAAGGATGGTCTGATTGAGTATCAGCGTGAAGGAAGCTCGCTCAAGAACTACGTATGGCAGGAGAACGTCATCGATCATAACTTCAAGAAGCTCGATGATATGTTCACCATCACGCGCACCATCGATGAGGATGGCAGACCGAAGTTTGATATCGAGGTCAAGAACGTGAGTTCTCACTTCTTTGGCTATCTGATCAACGCCTCACGCACCTACTGGCGCAAGGAACTGGAATACAACTTCGAGGAGAGAAGCGTTGATGAGAAAGAAGCATATCATAAGGCTCACCTATTCGATATCGCAGGTGAAGGCCTGACCGATGTCGAGATTGCCGAACAGAAACAGAACCTCATCAACAAGATATTCACATTCGGGTATATGCTTCATCATTACAAGTCTCCTTCACGAGCATGGGCGCCTATGGCCATGGACAACAAAATCGGCGAAGACAACGAATGCAACGGCCGTTCGGGTAAGAGTTTCTTCTTCAAGACACTCTCTTTGCTGATGAAGACCGTTAAGCTGTCCGGTAGAAATCCGAAGCTGATGGACAACCCTCATGTCTTCGACCAGGTAACCCAGCACACCCAGATGCTGCTGCTCGATGACTGTGACCGGTATCTCAACACAGGACTCTTCTATGATAATATTACTTCAGATATGACTGTAAACCCAAAGAACAACCAGAGCTTCACTATACCTTTCGAGGATAGCCCGAAAATTGCCTTCACTACTAATTATGTGCCGGCAGATTTCGATCCGTCTTCAGAGGCGAGATTGCTGTATATGGTGTTCTCAGACTATTATCATCAGCGCACGGAGGATAATGACTACCAGGAGACCAGAAGCATCAGAGATGACTTCGACAAGGATCTGTTTTCCAAGACCTATTCTGAGGCCGAATGGAACGCAGATATCAACTTCTTCCTGCAATGCTGCCGCTTCTACATATCTCTCGTGGGAGAACCCGTAAAGATACTGCCACCTATGGAGAATATCGTTAAGCGCAAGTTTAAAGCTGATATGGGTGTAAACTTCGAGGATTGGGCCAGTTCTTATTTCTCTGAGGAGAGTGGAAGACTCGACGAGTTTGTCGTAAGAGAAAAGGCATTTACAGACTTCAAACAGTTCTCTGGCCTTAACAAAGCAACGACACAGAGCTTTACCAAGAAGCTGAAGGCATTTGTGGAGCTATGCCCATACATTGAAGCCCTGAACCCGGATGACCTCTGTAACAGCCAGCATCGCATTATCAGAAGAGATCCAGCGCATCCTGATGGAAGCCCGGTTGAGATGATTTATCTCAGAAGCAAGAAGAGTGATTCTCCAAAAGAAGAAACTCAAGCAAAAAAGGGTGAT
Source organism: Segatella copri (assembly GCA_021628325.1). GTDB lineage: Bacteria > Bacteroidota > Bacteroidia > Bacteroidales > Bacteroidaceae > Prevotella > Prevotella copri_R. The sequence continues at coordinate 46,226 of JAJXAL010000006.1, forward strand.
TATCAATCGACAATCGACTGGAGCAAGATAGATACTAATAGTAACGAACCTTTCTAACCCCCTACATATATAATAGGGTATATAGCCCCAAGTTATAGTGCAAAGGTACAAAAAATATCTGAATTATGCAAATATTTTCGGCAAAATTTTCAAGCGAAATTCGCTGATTTTTATATTTCTTTTCTCATGTTACGAGGGAGTGATGAGCATCTGTTCATCGCTCCCTTTTTCGTCTTCACCAGGTATGACCAGCCCTGCCCGACAGGCTCATTTTAGCCCTTTTCCCCCGCCTACCGTTGTTTTCCCCACTCCCCTTTCTTATTTATTATACAAATCTTTTGTAACTCTGTAACAGAATGTTGGTAAGAAGGTATAAATAACTAGAAAAGAGGGGGTTAAATCCAATTTTGGACGTTTACAAAGTTGCGTTACAACTTAGTTACAAACTTTTAGGAGTTTGTAACAAACCATTTTTGTATCAGCGGCTTACTTCTTCATATAGGTTATGTTACAACTTTGTTTTGGCCCACTTTTTTGTATCTGAAAAATGTATCAAGAAAATAACGCTGATTATCAGAGAGTTATAAAGCCAAAGTTACACGATACAAAAATACAAACTTTTCGGACGAAATTACATCACATCAAATTTGCTAAGAAATATTAGCTTTTTACTAATAATTATTAGTTATCTCAATTTTTATTTGTATCTTTGCCGAAAAATGGCATATGAATAGAGTAGTTTACATCAAGGTGCCTGCTCATATCAGGCAATGGGCATACCACAGTTATGGAAATCCAATTATTTTCCCTATCATCGGCAACGAGGTTGCCGTCATACGTCGGTTCACAAGTAAACCGCCTCAGGCTAGAATGTCGCCAGAAGAACAGGAGAGCCAGGAAGAGATGGAGAAGGCGGATGCCGCCTCACTGCACCAGAGCGTGACGAATACCTTCAAAGATGAGGAGTACGAACAGAGCCGATGGCTCATTCACCCTAATGAGTATATCGCCATCTCGCTTCCGGAATCCAAGGCAAAGCCAATACGTGAGTACAACTACCTGGGCCCACGTGCCAGAAGAGCCGTGAAGGAGATGATCACCGACCTTTTCAAGATAGACCTCTGGGCATCCCTGAAGGACATCGCTGACCGCTCATGCAAGCTTTCATCACTCATTTCAGCCTGGTGCGAGCAACATGGCATTGGCATTGATTATGAGGATACCGTGCGCCAATGCTTCTACAGAATGCGCGATCAGCACGCAAAAAAGGGCATAAATTTAAACTCTACAACAAGATTTCATAAAGATTAATACAATTTTTTCCGTTTCGGCGAACAACTCCGAACAGAATGAAAATAATCGAAATAACCAAACAACTTAGAAATATGGCATACATCAAAAACATCATCAAGATTGAGATGACAGAGGCAGAAAACCTCAAAAGTGTCGTCTTCCCTATGGATCAGAGATGCATTGTACCGTCGGCTGCTAACTTCTGGTCAATTCAATGCAAAGTTCCGTCAAGTTGTGAGATTTCCGACAAAGTAGAGTCAAAAGTCCGCATTTTCACCTCCAAGCTCACCTTCAAGTCGTGCGAGCAGATAGATCCGAACTACCGACCTCTAGCCTTCAGAATCACCACGGCAGATGGCATTCGCTACCTTATGGGCTGCGACCGCCGACCATATCCGGTACTCACCCGTACCGAAAACCTGCCAAGTTCACATACGGAATCTTCCCTGATTACCTATACAGCGACTTGGACAGACGTCATCAGACCGCTCCAAATCATAGAATAAGTTTTTTTATTTCTTCTCCTTATTATATAACTTTGCGGCAATCAAATTCGCTAAGTTGTATGAAATATCAAATATCTATCACCGGTTATATAGGGTCGTGGACCAAGTTTATGGTCCGCGATATCCTTAATAACAACAAAGGCAAGCACGTCGATGTAGCCATCGATTCGCCGGGCGGTGCGGTTTCCGCAGGTCTCGCCATCTGTCAGATGTTCAAGGACCATGGCGATGTGACGGTTGACTTTCAGGCGGGCTTCTCTGCATCTGCCGCCACCATCTGTGCGATGGGCGCCAAGAAGATCCGAATGAACAAGTACAGTTTGCTCCTGGTTCATAAGTGTTCCACGGAGCAGTTTGTATGGAGCGCCCTCAATGAGGAAGAAATCGGTTCCCTCATCGAGCAGCTGCAGAAGCAGCAGGAAGACCAGCAGAAGATAGACAATATCATTGCCAATGTTTACTGCGATCGCTCGGGAAAGAAGCACGAGGATATCATCAAGGTGATGTCTGAAGCCAAATGGCATACCGTGGATGAGTGCATCGATCTCGGTTTAGTGGATGAGTCGATGGATGGCAAGCCGGCTGAAATCACGGAGTCAACACAGAACTTCATCAAGTACAACAATCTTCCAGCATTGCCAGAGGTCGTCAATTCCTGGTATGAGAAGAAGCCGGGCTTCCTGGAACGAATCTTCGGAAAGGAAAACTCACACAAAAATGTTTTAGATATGATTAAGAAATGGACTCACATCAACAATGTTCTCAACGTAGAGGGCATTGAGGCAGAAGAATCAGCCAAGGACTGCACCATCTCCCAGGAGCAGATGCAGAAGCTGGAGGATAAGATTGCTGCCGACTCCAGCTCGATCAAGACCAAGGACGAGGAACTCGATAAGGTCAAGAACGAGAAGAAGGAACTGGAGGATAAGGTCAAGAACCTGGAGAAGGATAAGAAAGACCTTGAAGAGAAAGTAAGGGATCTGGAGAAAGAACCGGGTGGCGAAACCCACACTGCCGTAGATGACAACAAGGCTCAGGACTTCTGCTCAGATCAAGTATCGGACGTTTTAATTGATTTTGCATAATATGGCAGAGAATGATAAATTTGTTGCACCTGTTGACGTAAAGGAACAGCTGCAAAAGACGGCAAAGATCTACCGTAATAAGTTAATCACCATGCCTACCAGAGGTCTGAAGAAGTCACTCAGCTACATGACTCTTCGCCCAGGCATCCGTGTATCAGAGACCGTAGGCGAACTTACAGGCGGTGCTGAGTTCGGTCCATACGATGAGAACCGCGTAGCTGACGGCAACGTCAAGATTACACCTCGTACCCTGGAGGTGTTCTTTGGCAATGTCGATATCAAGTTCTCACCTAACTCAGTTTATTCCACCATCTGGGGCGCCAACGTCACTAATGGCGATGCCCTGAAGAATGTGCCTATCACGCTGCAGGTTCTTCAGCTCCTCGCCCTGAAGCTCGGCAAGAACCTCGACAAGGTTCTGTTCAAGGCAGTACGCAACCCTACAGGAACAGGTTCTGTTGACCTCTTCAATGGTTTTGATACCATTGCCAAGACTGAACTGGATGCCGGCAAGCTTTCCAGTGGCCTCGGAAACCTCATCAAGGTTGCAGACATCCTGGGCGACAACAAGACCATCAACGACGACAACGCCGTAGATTTCGCACAGGGCATCTGTGAATTCGCCGATGAAGAGCTGATGGCAGAGGATAAGGTTTACCTTTACGTTCCTCAGTCATTCGTCAACCTCTACAACCGTGCCTTCCTCAAGAAGTTTGGTGCTGCTCCTTACAACAAGGATTACAACCACCTCACCGTAGAAGGATTCGGCAACGTTGAGTTCGCTGTCCTTTCCAACAAGAAGGATGCTCCTTTCTTTGAACTTACTACCAAGAGCAACATGCTGGTGGGCGTCAACGAGATCAACAACAACGATGTTGAGCAGATTAAGGTCGAGAAGTATCACCCATGGAAACTCGACTTTATTGCTACCAAGTTCTTCGGTACCCAGTTTGAGAGCATCAACAAGGAGCGAGCCCTGTTCATCACCGATGATGGTACCAAGCCACTCATCCAGAAGGCAACCAAATCATCTGTCAGCCAGACTGGCGACAATCAGAGTGGCAAGGACGCTACCGCTGACGGAAACGTCTAATGTTTCACCTTATATAATATAGGAGATTAAATTATGGTTTGTACTAACAAAGATTTATATAAATCGGTGCGCAAATGTCCGGGAACGATTATTCGTCCCGGCATTAAGCCTAAGTTCCTGGTCATTCCACTCTCGCAGATTCTGACATGGCCAAAGCTTCCGGACCCAGGCGATACCACCAAGGGACTGGAGGAACTCGCTACCTACAAGGGCGACTTCACGCTGGAAGCTGACGCCAAGTGGCACGTAGTAGACCTCGTGGCGCTCAAGTCTTCCATCACTACGGAGACCCAGGGCGAGGCTCCATCTGCCACCTTCCTCAACAAGGCAGAGTACATCATCGGCGGCACGGATGCCGATATTACCGGTCTTGGCCGTATGGCTATCAATGATGACCTGATCTTTGCCCAGCAGGATCCTAACGGTCGTTTCCGTATCCTCGGCAACGAGATGTTCCCGGTTAAGTCAACCTTTGCCCAGAACAGCGGAGCAGGAGCTACAGACTCCAAGACCTCAACGCTCAGCGTGGAAGCTACCGATTTCTGCCCTGCTCCATTCTATGATGGCAAGCTCGAAACCGATGAGGGCGACATCAAGGGCAGCGATGGTTCTGTATGGACAGCTGAAGGAACATAATTCTAGCCCAAATATACATAACTACATACGGTAAAATTAACTTGCTTAGGTGGCTCTCGCTTTATGCCTGAGCCACCTTTGTTTATTTTTCACCTTATTATATAGAATACATGGATCATCAATTCACCAGACAGATACAGGAGTGGCTCAACTCCAAGCACGAATCAGACGAAGCCATCATCAAGGGCGCCAACATGCTCTTCCGTCTCAACCGCGACCGCTTCTATCATGCCAGAGCCACCCGCCAGCCACAGGCATACCGTACCAACATAGAGTATGAACTGAATAAGTTCCTCAAGATCCGTCTCGACAACATGACCATCGAGGAGGTCAGGAAGATGAACGATATCGTGATTCCTGAAGCCCAGGCTATCATTGCCGAAGGAGAAGCAGAGAATAACGGAGAAAATCAGGGAAAATCGGAGAAAAACGGCGATTCCATCGAGGAAAATGCCTCTACCGATGATACAGAACTCCCGTCCTCGGATAGCGATGGAGTGGCTGTTATCCGTAAGGGCAAGCGCAAGGATCACGATTTCCTGCCCAAGGAAGTAGCCGACCTCTGGGATATCAACGCCAAGCGATACAAGGAAATCAAATCTACCTTCGAGACGCTCAAGGCGATGGAAGACAAGGAACCATGCGACCGATACGAGCATCTAAAGATTCTTTCGGATCTCGACAAGAAGTATCGTGCCGATATGCTCACCTACGACTCATACCAGGTGACACGTGCCGACCGTGACCGTGTAGCTAAAGCCAGACTCGCCGAAAATGCCAGCCAGGGTTAAAGTTGCCGATATACTCAAACCCATCGATGAGGTGAAGATACAGGCATACTTCGGACGGCACCTGCACACACTCGGACTCATCAAGTGGATCCTTTCACAGATTGGTCCTGCTGATGTGTGGGTGTCTTCCTACTCCACCTCCGAGGAGTTCCTCAGAGGTTTCCGCCTGATGCGGGATTCGGGCAGCATCTCGTCGGCAAAGATGCTGCTGGATGTGAAGGCAAGCAAGAAGACCGTACACCTGTGGCGGCTTATGTCGGCATGCTTCGATGATGTCTATCTGGGCGAGAACCATTCCAAGGTGACGCTTTTCCGGAATGATCAGCATGTTGTTTCGGTCGTCACGTCCCAAAACCAGACATACGGCAGCCGTGACGAGAGTACCATCATCACCACGGAACCACAGGTCTTTGCTGACCTGTTCAATGGATATACCAGTCATTGTGACAATCAAAGCTTAAGAATCAATGGAAATTACTCAGGAGTTACTCAACAAAGTGCAAGAGCTGGCAGAGAACCTGACTCCGATCTCGGAGATGTCCGTCCTTTTGGATATTAAGGAGGATGTTCTGCGTGATGAGATTCTCGACCCTGCATCAGAGCTCCGGCGCGTCTATTATCTGGGCATGGCAAAAGTCAGGCAGCAGATTCGCAGGAATGAGCTGGAGCTGGCTGCAGCCGGCTCACCTCAAGCCGTACAGCGCACACATGAATATCTGAATAAAATGTTAGAGGAGATCAAGATATGAGAGAACCAGCCAACATCGATGCCATCATCGACCTGATGGACCGCACACCCGAAGAGATGGATGCACAGAATGTTCCCGCACCCGTGCGCGACCGCATTCTGCGCATCCGGGCGCTTTATGCCTGGTGGCTCATCAATCCACGCAAGACAGACCAGGAACTTGTCTTCAAGGATATGCAGGACTACAAGGTGCAGCGCATGATGGCTTATAATGACCTGCACCTCATCAAGCTCATACTGGGCAACCTGCAGAAGGTTTCCAAGGACTTTGCCCGGTACCGTTTCGACCAGATGATTCAGCGCACCTACGAGAAAGCAGACAATATGGGCGATGCCAGAGCCATGGCTGCAGCAGCTGCCGCATACGGCAAATACCACCTGCTCGACAAAGAAGATCCTGTCGACAACGGCTATGACCAGATACAGCCTCAGGTCTTCATACCTACTTCAGACCCTCGCCATCTCGGTCTCAAGCGCATACCTAACGTGATGGGCACCATCAAGAAGCTCATCAAAAAATACACCGACAACTCCATGGATCTCATCAAGATCGAGAGCGAAGACTATGACGAGCAGCTGCTGGAGTATACACCTACAGAGGAAATCAAACAAGAGGAGGGCACAACATGATAGAGCAATACTTCAACCCTGCGCAACAAGAGGTCAACCTCATATCCGCTCGCGACAACGTGGTCGTGGGCGGTCGAGGCATTGGCAAGAGCATTCTCCATGCCACCTTCAACCTGCGCAACATGCAGCGCATGCCTGGCAGCAATGGCGGCTTCGTCTCCGCCAATACCAAGCGATGCCTCACCAACACCATACCGTCCATGCTACAGCACTGGGAGCGATGGGGCTTCCACCGTGGCAAGCACTATGTCATCGGCATCAAACCGCCCAAAAAGTTGGGGTGGCCTGATCCTGTCATCCCTCCTTCCAACTGGGAGAACACCATATCGTTCTACAACGGCTCCATCGGCACCATCATCTCACAAGACCGCAAGGGCACATCTAACTCCCTCTCGCTCGACTACCTCGACATCGACGAGGCTAAGTTCATCGACTTCGAGCAGCTCAAAGACGAGACTTTCCCTGCCAACCGAGGCAATGTCAACCTCTTTGGCCAACACTACTATCACCATGGCATGCTCATTACTTCAGATATGCCCGTGACTAAAAAAGGCTCCTGGTTCCTCAACTATAAAAAAGACTGCGACCCTCACCTCATAGAGGCGATATCATCACTCGTGGTGGAGGAGTATGACATACGCAACCGCATCAAGACCTCTGGCCACATCAGCCTATATGCCAAGCGCAGACTCAAAGAGATTGGGCTGCTCCTGGCACAACTGCGTTCCAAGGCTCTCTTTTACAAGGAGTACTCATCCGTCTATAATGTCGAGGTCCTGGGCATGGAGTTCATCAAGCAGATGAAACGTGACCTCCCTGCACTCACCTTCCAGACATCCATCATGTGCAAGCGACCTTCCATCTCGCTCGATGGCTTCTACTCCAACCTCAGGGATGTCAACCTCTACTCTGCTCCAAACCTCGACTACCTCGATGGACTGGAGTATGATGTGGAAAAGCTGCAGCACGTTGATTCAAGAATGGATGCAGACGTTGACCCAGACCGTCCGCTCTGCATCGCCTTCGATGCCAACGCCCTCATCAACTGGATAGCCATTGGCCAAGACAACCTGCGTGGAGAGGCACGCTTGCTCAAGAGCATCTTTGTCAAGTATGAGGAGAAGCTGCCCACCCTGCTCGACAAGTTCATGGCTTACTATGCATATCATCGCTGCAAAGAGGTCAACTTCTACTATGACTCCACCTTCGTGGGCAACAACTACGCCCTGATGAATGATGACTTTCACACCTTCATCACCAACTATCTCACCGACCATGGTTGGTATGTCAACGAGGTCTATCTGGGCAACCCGATGGGGCATATAGAAAAAATGCTGCTCATCAATCGCATGTTCCTGGGCAAGGCTGACCACCGTGCCATGCTCAATGATGAGAACAATGAAGACATGCTTTTATCCATCCGACTCGCTGGTGTCTACAATGGCAAGAAGGATAAGCGAGGCGAAAAGCTGGCAGAGACCGAAGAGGACAAGCTGGAGGCTCGCACCGATGGCTCCGATGCCTTCGACTCTCTGATGATTGGCATCGAGAAGTTCCCACAGGCTGATGGCTACGTCTCCTGTGGCTCCATGCTCTGATACGCTGACCGATTTACTTATTAGATAAATAACATGGTGGCTGGCATTCTTGCTTGACCGCCGATGAGGGGAGTGCGCTGTGAAGCGTGCTCCCTTTTTTCGTGCCCTTCCGTGACTATCTCCACATGAAAAACACGTTTTACATTCTTGCAAATTCTTTAACGGTCCTTTACATATTCCGCCCAATCCAAGGGGGTCGAGGGCGCGCTCGGGCGCAGGGCGGTGGGGGGTCCTTTCGGAGACAAAGGGCAATTCTTTCCCTTTGAATCCCTTGAAACCACGATAAAATCGGGGTTTTCCACTCTTTGGGTGTGGAAAACCTGTCGTAAAACGACACATTTTGCCCTCTCCGCCCCGAGGTCGAAGACTGCAAAATGCTGCGATTTCATCGCTCTAAGGTATGTTTTTCTCCCCAAACTCCGAAAAACATGGCTTTTTTGATGCCGCAAATTTACCCTTTCTCATATCGTGTAAATATGTTAAAATTTGCGGTTTCATCGGTCTAACATCCATGACGCTCAAACGCCACTGAGGCTTAACACCAGGGTAAAGGCAAAAAGCCTTTTCTTTGTCCGCTTTATCCTGTCCGAGAGCTTTTCCCTTTATCGGTTATCCATCGGTCATTATCTCTTTTTCGGGTGCAAAGGTACGGCGGACGGCATGCACCAAGTACCGATAAATCTATTTTCCAAAAACTTTTCGGCAGCCTTCCGCAATCAGAGATTGGGTATTCCTTAAAACTTTTGCCTAAATTCCTTGGCTTTCATACCTCTTCTCCGCTCGTCTGCATCGCACCGTAAAAAGCGACAAAAACGACCGACGGACAGAATAAAAAAAACTCTCAGACGGGCAGGCAAAGACGAGTTCAAACAAAAAAGCTCCTTCCTCCCTCTGGCTAGAATAAAAATTTTAAGCGTATGAAAACTTTCAATTATTACGAGTACAGCTCCAAGCGTTTCGACCGCTCAGCACAAGCAGAGCAAGTGAGAAACTTCATCTTTGCCTTCAAGGATGGAAAGCAGTGGGCGACAGACGCAGCTGCCGATATGGTGGTCAGCTCTTTCGTCAACACCTATGGCGACAAAGCCAGCGACTTCGTGATGGTTTGCGCTCCAGCAGCCAACTCAAAGAAGTACACCAAGCGCTTTTCTCGCTTCGCCCAAAAGGTGAGCCAAGGCGCAAAGGTACAGAACGGAAACGAGCACATTTCCATCTATGGAGAGCGCACAGCCAAGCACTTCAGCACAGACAGAGTGTGTGAGAGCTTCGACTACAGAGTGGCACTCGATAGAGAGTACTTCAGCGGAAAGAAAGTCATCATCTTCGACGACGTGGTGACGAGCGGAGCGACCGCCCGAGAGTTCGCCAACGAGCTAGCCGAATGTGGCGCACAAGTGATGGGAGCGATGTTCCTAGCGAGAACAAAGAGAATGTATAACTAACAAATAACAAAAGATATGAGACAAAATTATAACAATCTTTGTATGGAGGAGAGACCGCAGTACAGAGCCTATAACCAAGGTTTCGACACCCTTACCAACGTTGACTTGATTTCTTTGGTAATCAACAGAGGGGCAGGTACCAAGGACAGCCAAGAGCAGGCACGACAGATTTATAACATCATGGGCAACTCGCTTCGCAACATCGGCAAGGCGAGAATAGAAGACCTGGAAGTGGTACCAGGAATTGGAGACTGCAAGGCGATAGCCCTACAGGCAGCCATCGAGCTAGGCAGACGCTACCAAATGGAAAAGGTAGCGAGAAACACCGACCTAGGCAGCAGCCTGGCACTCTACAACTATCTTCGCCCAATGATAGGCTGCAATGAGACAGAGGGCTTTTGGGTAGTGCTGATGAACCAAAACTTTAGGCTGATAAAGTGCACCAAGCTCAGCGAGGGAGGCATCACCGAGACAGCGGTGGACGTTCGACTGATAATGAAAGAAGCCGTGCTCAACAATGCAACCATCATCGCCGTGGCACACAACCACCCATCGAACAGCACGCAGCCGAGCAAGGCGGACGATATGCTCACGCAGAAGATAGCCAAGGCGTGCGAGGTGATGAGACTTTTCTTGATGGACCATATCATCTTGGCTGAGGATGGCTTCTACAGCTATCACGACAAAGGCAAGCTATAATATATATATAATAAGGTAAGGGGAAGGCTAAAACCTTCCCCCTCATTTTCCAAAAATTTTCGCCTGCGGCGAAAGCGTCTGGCAAGAGCCAAAAAGCGGTCGAGCATTCTTTATATACCATTTTCCAATCTTTATTGCAATTTTTGTTGTTAAATTTATCATTAAATTTGCGATTTACAAAAAATAGCCGTATCTTTGCACCGTGTTAATATAAACAGGATGTGAATTATGAGCAATACAACGACTATATATACAACATACCAAACTGATGGCAGCCCTGTTGTGGCTATACAAGACAAAGGTACTGGCAAGGTTGCATTCGCTGGTGTTACCAATAAGGCTAACTTTTTCAACATCAGTACTGCCGACAGACTCAAGGAGTTGATGACTCGTGCCGTTAACAACCGCACACGTGAGCGCAACTACTTCAAACTATATTGCGAAATGCTTGACGGCAATATTACCGAAGAAGAGTTTGATAAAGAGATTGAAGAGCATGAGGATAAGTACATCATCAAACAAGATAAAGATGCTTCCATTGAAGACATTGAGGTGGCTCTTGAGGTCAGCCCATCGCTCATGAGCATCACCTCGCCTGATGATATGGCTGAGGTATTCTCTTTCAGTGAAAAATCAATGCAAAAAAGTCTCCAATAATGGCTATATATATCAAAGAAGGTGAAATCATAGAGGGCAAAAAAGCTGATGTCATTGCCAGAAGGGCTGAGTGGAAGGGACTCAAAGAGGAACCTATCACGGGCAAAAAGATGACATTATACGAACTAGACCGAAATAGTTCCGTAGAAATCACCGAAGCTCTTGAGCTCAACGAAGAGGACAAGAAAATACGAGAAGATCTCAACGTCCATGGCAATGTGGGTGACAAGATACAAGGCGATGCCATCAGGCTTTGGGTTGACTCCAAAAGAAATTCTCTGAAGTTCAATACCAAGGAAGGCATCTCTGGCAGACATGGAGCCAACCTAGTGAGCACAAACAAGCGCACGGTGAGCAAACTCAAATATTCATTCGACAATTATAAAAAACTTTTCAAACACTCGGCTATCGAGTCTAACATTAAAGGACATATAAAATGAACATAGATATTCTTGCATTGTGTGACTTTGCACAAGATAATGACGGCAAACTTACCATCGTGGGCACTTTTGACCACTATGTGGTAAGAAAAGCACCGCTGCCTAAGAGCAACCTCTTCATGGTAGCGAGAGTTAAGATGAACAGCGAGGAAAGCAAACTTCAGCAAGAGTTCTCGGCAGAGGTTACAGAGATGAGCACTGGCAAGATGATTCTTGGCCAGCCCATCAATTCCAAGATTGAGCCACACCCTTCAGATGAGTTTCTCTTCAGCAACTTCATCTTTGAGTTTACTGACCTGCAGTTCCCGGCTGAAGGTAATTATAAGTTTTCGTTCAAAATCGGCGACGTAGAGAACTCACTACCACTTAAGGTATATTTCCAGAAATAAGCATAACAAACCCTCGATACTCAATGTACCGGGGGTATTTTTTTGCGGAATATGCACGGAAAATCGAGGAAAATGCGGGGAAAATCGGGGAATTTCCGAGGAATCCATTCCTCGAAGTGGCAGAACTGAAGGGAGATCCTGCGGTCGTTTCCGGTCGCTTTCGGTCGTTTTCGCTGTCATTTCCGGTCATTCCTGGATATGATTCAGATTCTTTCCGTTTTCTTTCCGTTTTTATTCCTTTTCATTCCTCATTTTCAAATTATATTATTACTTTTGCACCGGAATTTATTCAATTAATTGCAGTTATGAAGAAAATTATTCTATTTTTAGCCATCATTTTTATGGCTATTGGCGCTAAAGCGCAGAGCACCATCCAGTCTGAGGATGGTAAGTATCCGGTTTATTGCGACCTCAAGGCATATAACTTCTGGGGTGTCGGCAAAGTGAAGGTCATGCTTGATATGGGAGCTGTCTCTAATGGTGGAGGTTCCTTCGAGAGCTTATATGATGAGGATGGCAAACAGATCAAGTTCAATACCGTCATGGCAGCCGTGAATTATATGGCTAAGAAAGGTTGGATACTTGACAAGACATATTATGTAACAGAGGGTGCCGGCAGGGCTGTTCTCCACTATGTTCTGGTGAAGAGAGTGAAGAATGATTCTGAGATTCGAGAGGGTCTGATTACCAAAGATGAGCAATAATATGTTATTAAGCATGTTTTGAAAATAAAAATGAGCGAGGAATGAAAATTTCTCGCTTTTTTTTTGGCGGTTCCAAATATTCTTCGTACTTTTGCCAACGGTTACAAGATGATAGTAGTCTATCCGGTAGGGCGACCGTTTCGCCTATGGCTTCTGGCCGCAGGCTTTTTTTATGCCTAGGAAAATCTTTTTTTCTAACTGGGAAAATAATTTTTCCCAACTGGGAAAATTGATATGCCCAATACATGGCGGCTGCATGAACCGTAAGATTTGATTTGTCCTCTCGGATAAGCCATCATCTTGTAACCAACGGGGAATGCAGCCGCCACCCTTTTGTACAATCGGCTGTTAATGGTTACAAGATGATGCAATATGCAGAATTCAATTCTATTAAGTGATGCGCAGGTGAGACCTGCAGGCATCAGCGTTGAGGAGGGCATGAATGCCCTCAAGTGTGAAATCAAGAAGCTCGCCAAGACCAAGAGCGAGACCTTCAGCTATATCTGCGGGGAGACCGTGACCTATGGAGAGGTTGTGCTCACCATGGTTGGTTTCGCAGCTGTGATGGCTGTTGTCATGATTGGTGGTTTCATTTTCGGAGGGGAGGTAGCGTGATGAAGAAAAGTAGAAACCGCAGAAGACGCACAGCTAAGCTGAATATCAAGGATATCTTCAACATCAATTTCTTCATTACTGAAGGCAAGCAGATGAACGCCCATAAGGTGGAACTCAAATTTCAGAGAGACAACAAAGTTGTCGCATCAGTTGTTTACATCGATGATGCGCCACACAAGCAGACTATTATCCGATGGTATGATCATCGCTACTATGCTCTTCCATATGGAGCTAAGGAGGCTAAGCAACTCAATATGACTTTGGCCAAGTTGAAAACCATAAACAAAGATTAGGCATGAACGAAAATAATTCAACCAACCTGCACATGACAGCAGACGTCTGGAATGCGCTAGTAGATATGATAAACGTTGGCCAGCTGGACAACTTCATCGAGACTCTTGAGTTTGCTCAAGACAAGTTTATCTCAAACGAGGTAATAACCAATGCCGTGGATGATTTTGGCGGTGCCGGACAGGTTCTCCTGATGCTCAATGCATTCAAGCGCATGGAGAACCTCTTCAAGACCATCAACCAGGCTCTGAAGGCGAAAGGAGGTGTGGCATGAAAGAGCGCAAGCACATCATAGGCTTCGGCACATACCAAGCCCCACCACCTCCACCAGAGCCAGACAAGGAGACTGAGGATAATCTAGTGGAGCAAGCCCTAGGTCAATATCTCATCGACTACAAGCCATACGACCCAGACGATGAGGTTGATCCACAAGAGTTCAAGACCTCACGAGAGATACAAGAGGCACTCTCCGATATGGTGACAATCTCTATCTCTACCATCACAAAGTACATGAACTCGCATGGCTATGACATGGTAAATGTCGAGGGCGGCGGTCTCACCTGGCACCTGCAGCGAGATGCCCCCTTCTAAAAAACAAGATCATTTTTTTTCATTTTTAGTAAACAATAAAACGACGGATGGGGTCTTAGGCACATGGCATGGCAGCTCTATCCCCCAGTACCCGGTAGTCGCAAGACTATCGGGTATTTTTATTTTCCTCCTTTTCTTCCTAACTTTGCAGTGTTTTAATGAGACAACAATATGATCACTGCAACAAAACCAACTTCGCCATTGTTTACATCGTCGCTCGATACCTTTACATTTAAGATATCGGGCGACACCGCTACCGTCACCATCAAGTGCAACGGCATGGAGCTGCTCAGCGAGACCTACTACCCAGTCTCTGGCTCCATCACCATCTACGACCTCGGCACACTCATCGCCGATGCCGTGCGACCTACAGTGACAGCTTCCTTCACCATCGACATCACAGAGCACCAGGGCGAGAGCGATATCGCCACATGGTCGAGCGGTGCCATCACCGCCTACTACGCCACCGTTGACATCGACATGTCGTGCTCATCATTCATAGACCGATACTTCCTCACCCTCCTCGATGGCACCAAGCTCACTCGACTGGGGCATCGTGAATATCTCCATGCCGCTGGCATCAACAGCTCCACCCCTACCGTGGTGGCACAGTTCTTCAAAGACAACCAGGTCACCACCGTTCAGGTTCCATCCTCAGCCACACCTACCCACACCGCCAACGGCATCACCTCATTCGATGTCTCACCAGACCGATACTGCGACGCATCAGAGGGCTACCTCTTCGCCTACACCGTCACCGTGGGCGACCGCACCCAGCAATATCAGATTGACCACACAGGCTCCATTGCCGACCCAGTGCTCCTCTTCACCAACAGCTTCGGCTGCCAAGAGATTTTCTATTGCCTGGGCAAGAAGAAAATCGCACCGATTTTCGAGCGCAAGAGTGCCGTCATCGGGGGCAAAAAGATAAATTACCAAGTCAAAGAGACACGCACTTTCGAGGGCGACACGGGCATCATCCCACCATCCATGGCACACTTCGCCGAAGACCTGCTGCGCTCCGATGAGGTTTACCTGTTCCGTGACTATGCCCAGGATAAGCAAATCACCCTCACAGACTCCAAGAGCGAGCGCACCAACGAGGCTGACGACCTCGCTGAGTTCACCTTCTCATACCAGTACTCTCAGCGCATCCAGAATGTCGTGTTCAAAAACATCGACACCTCGTCAGGCAAGATCTTCGACCGTTCCTTCGACGATACGTTCAATTAAACTCCTTCAGATATGGCAAACAACACAGACAACAAGACCGCCAAGGCCATCCACATCAACGAGCTGCGCCGTGCCCTCGACATCTCGCGCATCGACCGCACGCCCGTGGACCTAGACTGTTGGAAGGCTGGCGATGGTTCCATCATCCACTATAGGGGCTGGTTCGTCAAGAGTTCCTCATGGCAACAGGGCACCCACAACCTCTACAATCCCGTCAACCACCAGATACGCAAGGTGAGAGACATCTTCATCTTCAGATACAATGACCATCCAATATACTTATAATAATTATGGCAAGCAACAACAACAGCAACAACATAGACATCACCTATGCCACCATGGGCGAGGTGATGGATTATCAGACATCATCGCCCACGAGCGGTTTCACGGAGTCGTCCACCGTCTTCGATGATGACGGTACCACGCCTCTCGTCAGCGTGAAAGTCGGGGGAAAGGAATATACCTATGTACCCTTCGGCTACGAGAACCAGCTGCCCTACAAACTGATCAGCAACATAGGCAGGAGCAGCGTGATGGCTCAGAACAAACTCTTCAACGTGCTCACCTGCTACGGCATGGGGTTCCAGTACAACGACGTGGAGACCAAGCTGCCTACGAAGGACAGGGAGGTGAACCTGTTCCGGATGCACAACTCGATGAGCCGCTTCTTCCTGGAACAGATTACCGACATGAAGTATTTCTTCTTCTGCGTATCTGCCATCGTGCTCAACAAGAAGGGCGACAAGATTGTGGCGGTAAGACACAAGGAGGCGTGCTACTGCCGGTTTACCAAGAGCGTGAACGGACGCTCGGAATATGTGCTCTATGCCAACTGGAGAAACGCCACTGTGCCAGCCAACATAGAGGTGCTGCCGCTGCTCGACGAGCTGGATCCGCTGGGCGACCTGCAGAAGCGCATGGGGCTGGACGGCCAGAACGGCAAGGTGAAGGCAAGACAGTCGGGGCAACCGGGATGCAAGGACAGGGTCTTCGCCATCGTTACCCGCTTCCCTACCCCGGGCTGCCAGTACTATCCCGTGCCCTACTACTCCGCCATCTTCAGGGACAAATGGTATGACATCTCCCGTCTCATCGCCATCGGCAAGATGGCGAAGCTGAAGAACCACGCCACCATCCCCTACCTGGTAGAGATACACAACGACTACTGGCGCGGCATCTTCAAGGAGGAGCACATCACCAGTACGGAGGAACAGAAGAAGCGCAAGCTTGCCGAAAAGGAGAAGATACGCGACTTCATCTCGGGCATAGAGAACAGCGGCAAGCTCTGGATAGCGGGCTACTATACCACGCCCGACGGCAAGGAGGTGAAGATGGTGCGCATCACCCGCATCGATACCTCGAAGGACGGAGGCGACTACAGTGATGATATCGCCGAGAGCAACAACATGCAGTGCTATGCCGACAACATCCACCCTAACCTGGTGGGCGCCACTCCCGGCAAGAGCCAGAGCAACAATTCGGGTTCCGACAAGCGCGAGCTCTTCACGCTGAAGCAGAGCATAGAGAAGGCATTCCACGACCTGATGGAGACGGTTCACTGGGTGATCATCTACTTCAACCACTGGGAGGAGAAGGTTTATCCGGATGTGCCGCTCATCATGCTCACTACCCTTGATGAGAACAAGGATGCCAAGAAAGTGTCTAACAATCCAAATTCAAAGACAGATGATTAATATTACCGCAGAACAGTTTGAGCAGCTCCTTCCATTCGTGGGAGCTGCTTCTGAAGATGTCTTCACGAAGATGCAGCCTGCACTGGAGAACGTATATTTCGACCTGGTGGCTACGGTTATCGGTTCAGACTTCGAAGATGCAGCCTGTATGGAGGACAGTCCGATATTGGGGAATGTGCGTTCCTATGTCATTCTGAAGACCTTTATCCTGCGTCTCCGTTCCAACGACCTCGTAATGACCGACAACGGTTTCGGCGTTGTATCAAACGAAAATATCTCTCCCGCATCACAGGCGAGGGTTGACGCCCTGTTCAGAGAACTGACCTATAAGCAGGACCAGCAGCTGCACGGCATTCTGAACCGCCTGCGCACGGTGGAAGGATGGAGCGAGACTGTTCAGGCAAGCAACAACATCGCCTCCTTCTTCTGGTCGCCTCTGGTATTGAGGGCTTACTCGCCGGTACGCGGTTTCGTAACTTTTGATGACCTGACAGCCCACCGGAGCGAGATAGGTACTGCGGAACTTGCTCTGCGCAGACAATTCTCCGACTCACTCATCGAACAGTTGCTTGAGGAGGAGCGCAAGGCACAATATGAGCCATTTCATCGGCATGCCATCGTAAAAATGTGCCATTTCATCGGCGCTCACATTTCTACCGGCGAAACGCCCGCTGATCCACATTACAAGGATCTCGCCTATACTGCAGTAGCCAACTTTATCGAAGAAAACATCGATAAATTCCCAAAATATCCTCAAATCCGCAACCTATTGGGTTTCGTGGGATTTTGCTTGTAAAAGACA
>JAJXAL010000068.1:0-20799 GCA_021628325.1 Segatella copri
TTTGTCTTTTACAAGCAAAATCCCACGAAACCCAATAGGTTGCGGATTTGAGGATGTATAAAGCAGCCTGTAGTTTTGCCTTCGGAAAGCACCATCTCATATAGTAAAACTTGTTCAAAGAATATATTGAAATTAGTTCCCTGCAGCTTATTTACCATTTTGATATTTTTATCTACAAAATCAAATGCCTTATAGGTATATCGCTGAATAAAATCAATATCTGTACCTCCAAAAATGCCCATATTATAAGCTTTATTATCAATATGAAGGTCATATCGTTTCATTTCCTCTGGCATATAGCTGATAGCATGACGGATATCACGCCACATCTTTCCATAATAGTCAGTTGTGGTTTCTTCATTCTGGACAATGAGATCATGATTCTTTAGGCTTTCATCAATTTTTGTCCAAATGAAAACATCGCCATCAACATGGATAAATGGTTCCTTTATAGACTGGTAGGCCTTAATTTTTGCCAATGCCCACAAGTTCGGATTATAATGATTCAGGCAGTCAAGAGATACGATTACATCCGTATATGGCAAGTGCAATTTGTTGATAAGAACATCATATCCTTGACTGTCGGTTACCAAAGTAACATCATCATAATAACGTCGTAACTGATTACAACTAATAATCCAACTCAGATAGTTGAATATAGGTAAAAGCCATCCATAACTATCGGTCAGGCTGTTCTTGTTACCGGTCCAAAAACTTTGTATAATTTTCATTTTCTTATTTCTTTATATCAGGCAAGCGATTAGTCTCATTGTTGCTGATGTTTATATCTGCCTTTTTAGCTTTTTGCTTGCCGAAATTATAAGTCAATCCCACACGGAATGAGGTGTTGTCATTGTTTATTTTGTTTCTAAAGACATAATCTTTATATTCAGTTCTGTTATTGCTCTTAGTACCACTAAAGATGTCTTGGGCTTGTATATTCAAAAGAAGTTTGTTCTTAATAATATCAATCTTGCATCCTAAGCCGACACAATCGATGTTTCCAGTGTGAAAGGATTCTTCTATTCCTGGAAGCACATGATAATAGTTCGCATAAAAGTTCAAGACTTTGTAACGGTAATTTAAATTGGCAGAAAAAGATGTGTTCAGACTTCGCAAATCTTTGTCATCCAGCTCGTCAATGTAAGATTTTGCTTTAACGTAGAACATAGATACACTTGAATACAAATTGAATTTTCCAAATGAGAAATTATAACTAGCATCCGTACCAAAAGTATTAATGGTAAGACAATTCTTTGGAGAATACTTGGTGAACAAGTCATTCACTACCTGAGTCAGATTCTGTATGGCATCAGATGTGTGATAATAATACAGGTTAAAAGAGAAATTCCCTTTAAACACATAGTTAAACTCCAAATTGTCCATGACCGATGGTGTAAGTCTATCATTACCTTCGGTGTATGTGTAGGTGTTACGAAAAACACGTGTAGGATTCATATCATTCATAGAAGGTCTGTCAATACGTTTGCTGTAGCTTAAGGCAAAGGAATGATTATCTGAAGGATTGTATGAGATTTCTGCAAATGGAAACCAGTGATCATATTTATTAGAAACGGACAGTCCTTCCAAGGTTATTCCATCATCATTGGTGTGTTCATACCGTAAACCAGCTTTGGCGTAAAAAGAACCAAACATTCGGTTGACATCTGCATAGAAGGCTGTTACCGTTTCTTTATATAAAAAACCATTTCTAATTCCAAACTCAGAGACATTATTGGTCCTGAAATGGGAATATTTTCCACCTAACTCAAAATTTAGCCAAGTAAATGGAAGGTTTAAATCTGCGCTCAGGGTATTGACGATATAGCTATAATCATTATTGCTGTTCGAGAAGCTGTGTGCTGTACTCGAATCAAAATTCTGATTAATTTTGTCAATGACATGGATATAGTTGTAATTTATCGTTATTTTTTTTCCTAAGCTATCAAGTTTCCAGTCCACATAGGGGGAGATTGTCTCCAAACGGTATTTATCGTGATTCGACTCGGAATAAGAATTCGATGGATATGCGTCTGCATTGAAAGTCATCTGCCCTATTTGGTGGGCTTTACTGCGAGAATTATTTAATGTTGCAAAAAATCCCAAATTCAAATCGCCTAATTGGTAATTGCTATTTAGATTCTGGCCTAGTATGTCATACCTATTTAAAGTATTGTCGGTCGTAAAGCGCATATAGTCAGGATAAGAATAAGTATTCTGTACTATTTGGCGGCGCTTTTCATTGGAATTATTTATTTTGTATTCAACAGAAAAATTGCCTGAAGAAAAAGACAGTCCAAATCCTTCTTCTGCGCTAAAGTGAGAGCGTTGTGTTAACACCGTGTGGACATTCCCATCAAACCCCACAGGCTTACTCTTTAGAATAATATTGATTACTCCGCAATTGCCTTCTGCATCAAATTCGGCAGAAGGATTGGTTACAAGTTCTATTTTGCTTACATTTTCAGATGGTAAGGTGCGTAGGTACATATCCAAATCTTTACCATCTAAGTTAATGCGATGGCCATTAACCA
This sequence comes from Segatella copri, assembly GCA_021628325.1. GTDB lineage: Bacteria > Bacteroidota > Bacteroidia > Bacteroidales > Bacteroidaceae > Prevotella > Prevotella copri_R. The sequence goes on from JAJXAL010000068.1 coordinate 2,535, forward strand.
AAACAACTACACCGTTTTTGCCAATAATCTTTATTTCATCACTTGTCGGATCTATACGAGGAATATTATGGAGCATATCTCGCATATTGAAACCACTGGCAAAGGGACTGTTTTGAACAAGATAAACAAGTTTGCCAGCTTTCTGGCTAAATAGTCTGCGCTGAGAGGTAATCATCACCTCATTCAGTGTGTGCTCCTTCACAGTCAACATGATATCGCCCAAATCAACATTGTTGTGTACGTCAATGGTGTCAGCTTTTAATATATCACCTAATTGTCTGTATCTGACGACAAACTTTCCTGACGGTAAAGAGAATGTAAACTTTCCTTGATTATCAGAAAAACCACTGGAGATAGTTTCTCCATCAAGATGACTTACTATTATTTCCGTGGCTTCCAACGGTAAAGAGCCTTCTGCTTTATCAAATAGTCTTCCTGTTAAATTCCATTCTTGAGCAAATGCCATATTATTCGATATGGATAATGCTATAATAATTATAAACCTTAGTTTCATAATAATGCAACGAGTCCGCTTGAGAAAATTTTCTGCTATCCTTGCATGACTTGGTAACTATAGTTTTTAAAGCCTTAGCCATAGGAAAGAAAAACTCAAGTTTTCTCCTTTTTTAAATGTTATACATATTGCGGAGGTATACAGCCTCTTTCTTTCCATTTGCAAAAGTACTAAAAATGCAGATACGAAGAACTTTTATGTTGATATTTTAAACTGAATTAAACTTATAAACAGCAAAATTATACTTACTTAAACAAAACTGTGTCTTTTATTACAAAAATACGGTTCTAACGTGACTTTTGTCTATTGGTCTTTAGTGTTATCTTTCAAATTCATATTTACATTTTGCACATGAGAATAAAATTAAACTATCATGGTTGAACACAAACGTTATTAAAACAAAAACTGCGATTAGAAAATCCTCACTTTGGGCTGGAATCCTAATCGCAGTGTAGAACATGTATATAATAATACAGTTCTGAGTTCTACTGTGTTTTATTGATAGTTTCATAAGATAGGCTTCACCTCGGCAATTGAAGCAAGCTTCATTGCTCTCGATTTGCACTATCATTGATAACATTGCACGGAACTTGCCCGTGCAAACTTTAAAAGTTAGTTCTCGCATAACCAAGACAGCACAAAGGCAACGCTTACCCTTGGCATTGCATACAGAATTATGAAAAGTCGGATTTGTCTGCCCTTTGTTCCTGAATAGATGACACATTAAATGTCCTTGTTTATGTAATGCTTATGTCAGCTCTTACTCGTAGCCCTTGTTCTGCTTCAGCTTTTTGTTCAGATCCAGACATCTTTGCAGTATGGAGGTTGTACCACGTACTCGCACACTATTGAGCATAGCTCATACGATCCAGACCGTTGGATGTCACATTGACACCAGCAGCCTGACCACTCAACACGTCAAGGGCATTGTTGGCCGCACCCTTGTTGGAATGATTTCCAACTATTTTTATAATATTACTTCCATTGTCAATGGAGTCTTTCCGTTCTGCAGGAACTTGCTTTTGTGCATGAGCCAAAGAACTGCAAAAGAGTGCAATGAGAAGTAATGTAAAGTCTTTTTTTCTCTTTGCCATTTTCAATTTCTATTACTTTGGTTATGGATGATTTCCGATAAGCAAAGATAAGGTGCAATACATTAAAAAACGTATATAAACTCCAATATTTATGTATTTTTACCTCGCCACCATCAGTTTGTTTTCGCATTTAATGAGAATTGGATTTTGTGCAATGTTATTTCTTTTTTAATCTAATTTTATAGCCCGACCACAAGCACCAAAACGCAAGAATGCCCATAACAAAGATGAATATGTATGTGGCTATCGTTCCAATGAAAATTCTGCCACTATGCACCTCTAATGCCACATTCCAAAGCGACATCGGAAGTTGGTTCATGCTCGAAGGTTGAGGGGCAAAGTTTGTTCCCTCGTAATATTCCGCTACGACAGGGGTGGAAAAGTCTTGGCTCATACCTGCGACTGCTTTCTTTCCGAATGGTGCTCCTGCTTCATTCGGTGCAGGTTTGTTCGTAAAGTAATCGGTAGCAGTTCCTTGTCGTCTGTCCCAAACAAACAAGCCGCTAAATGAACCGCAAAGCCATCTACCATTTGCATCTTTCTGTAATACATTCAATCCCATCACGCTGACAGGTGGAACAGAAGTAATAATTTTCACTGTAGCATTTTTGATATTCAATGAATAGAATCCTTCCGATGAGGATAACAGCCAATCATGGCAGCTCTCATCATAACGAATTATGCGGAGCTTGTCGTTCCAAGGATTCTTGCTTCTGAGTGTTGTGCCTGGGATAGACGGAATCTTGCTTAACACTAATGCTATCATCACAGGAGGGCGGAGACACCAACCCGTCAGTGCAATCAAGAGCGCAAGTATGATAGTATATCGCCCGATTCTGTCATGCAGATGAAGCGAGGTTTGCAGTAATGCCTTTCGCTTCGGTCTCAGCCAAAAGACGATACCCGTAATACAGAGAACCACAAGAATAATGGCTATGGCATCAACCACAATCTTTCCTGTTATTCCGAAAAGTTCTCCACTATGGAGTAGCCAAACGGTACGAAAGGCAGTTACTTTGCCGTCATAATCCTTTGGCGCATGAAGTTGAATGCGCTTAAAAGTCTTATAAGGAGGAAGCGAGGTATAGACAAAGGAACGACTGAGCACTACAAGGGTATCGCCATGCGAAGCGATGTCCGTAAATTTCTCCTCGTCCTCCAGTGACATATTCACCTCATGCCATTTGTTATGCACTCCATAGCGATAAAGCCCGAAAGGTGAGACAGCAAATATCCTTCCATTATCAAGCCTTATGACATTTTTGATTTGACGATAGTCTGCACCTTCTGGCAACCCCTCATTGAAATCCTTGAAGTAGGAAGCCTTGGAGTCGGTGAGCCAGATGCCACCATTGCCATAAAGCAACAGTTGGCGACAAGAATCCACATTCCTCATGGAATCTACCATTAAATCCTTGCCAATGTCAAGCGTGCCTCGTAGCAATCCACCGTTCCAATTCCGAAACTCATAACGACTTGGCAGGTACTTCCTGCTCACGTTCACCTCCTTGATGAGTGAACGATGATTGAGCAGGATGCCTGACACGCAGAACATCAGCATGAAGAAGCTCAAGCCGATACCAAGCCATTTATGTTGTTTTCTCCAAGTTCCTTTCTTCATTGATTTCCTTATCTGATTATCTATCTTATTTCTTTTCTTTCTTCGCCCTTGCATCCTTGACAATCTTTCCTGCCAAGAAACAAAGTTCTATCACCATTACCACCCAATGCCAAGGATATTCGCTCGGATGTGCAATGAGCTTCCCGATGATGCCCGTGCGATTAAATGCCTCTACCGCTATCCAGAACACGATGACCGTTGCCGTACCCATTCTGATGTTTGCTCCCCACGATTGCAAGTGGAGTTGCTTGCGAAATACGTATGGGGCGGAAAGCAAGGCACCGAAGGCTACACCGAAGGTGACTGGACTCTCACGACCAAACAATTGAGGATCGTAGAGGTTCATCAGCAGGAGATAGCAAGTCCAGAGCATTGTGTTGATTTCCATGAAGGTAACAATGCTGGTGTGGCGTGTCATCGGGCGAGCGGCGATGAGTCGCTTGTTCTTCCCCAAGAAGAGCGTCTGCCACCAGTTGAGGAAGTTGCAGGCATTTCGGGAACAGAAGATGTAGAGCAACATCACCATTGCCCACAAGCCAAAGGTGGCAGGGAGCAGAAGATATTCAGGGCGGCTCAACACTTCTCCTGTCACTGGGTCAATCTCAGCATGTGTGCCCCAACGATGGGCATAATACATGAAGAGGAAATCCACCCAACCCGTCCAGTAGAACATGCCACCGATAAGTCCGAGCAAGGTCTGGCGAGTCTGTCCCTTGACGAAAACACCGACCACCACCATTACCAAGCCCACGAATCCCACAGCCATGCCAGCACCCAACAGTTGCGTGCCGTCGTAGTTGTCCTTCAATACTCGTGCCACCAAGTGAACCATGGGCATGCTTCCCAATATCACGCCCATCGACACGATGGATTTCCACCAATATAGTTTCTTGTTACTCATGGCTTTTCTTCTTGTGAGTTGCAAACATGATATAGACGAGCAATGCAACGAATGCCACGAGGATGCAGATCATCTGGGTGATATACTTCTCCGGCTCAATCCAAATCTCCTTGAAAAAGTCCAAGCGACCAAGCACTTCCACAGGTACCCAGAACACGACAACCGTTGCGATAGCCATACGGATATTGGCTCCCCATGTGCTCAAACGCAACTGCTTTCGGAAGATGAAGAAACTACCTATCAGACAAGCTGCGGCAACAACCGAAGTTACAGGATGATGGTCGCCGAGGAAATTCTTGTCGTAGCAGAACATCAACAGGAGATAGCTAGTCCAGAGAATCATGTTCAGTTCCATGAAGGTGACGATACTTGTATGATGTGTCATCGGACGGGCGGCAATCTTATTCTTGCTGGAACGGAAAAGAACACGCTGCCACCAGTTGATGAAGTTACATCCGTTTTTGGTTGAGAAGATGTAGAGTACCATCACCATCATCCACATGCCGAAGGTGGCAGGGAGGATGAGGTATTCAGGGCGAGTCACAACTTCGCCATTCTCCATCTCCGGCTGTGTACCCCAGCGGGTAGCATAGTACTGGAACAGAAATTCTATCCAACCGGTCCAGAAGAGCAGACCTCCGAAAAGTCCCCAAAGAGTCTGTTTGGTGTCTCCCTTTACGAAGACACCGATTACTACCATGATAAGACCTGCCAACCCCATGAAGAAGGCTGAGTAATGCACAGCTTCAGGAGTCATCGTCTTATCCATTATCATCATCAGCGCATGTCCCAACGGCATGGTAAAGAGTACCACGAGGAACGAAGCGATGGATTTCCACCAATTCAATTGTTTCATAATGTTTAATGTTTACTTTAATTCATCTAAGTAATAACTGATTCTTCCTCCTTCATCACCTATCTGCACATTGGCATCATACCAGGAGATAATCTGGAGCTTGTAATATCTCTCGCCATCCCACGAACGGATTACGTAGGTATGGAAAGAAGGAGTATATACTGGAGGTGGCCCCGAGAAACTCATTGCCTTTTCGAGCACCGGATTGCCGCTTACCAACTGCTTGGCTGGACCGTTGTTCGGGTCGAACCAAGGGTTCTTGTTCATATCCAGTTTGTTGGCGATGCAATACTTGTTCCAGTCTTCCCGCGACATGGTGACATAGACGCTTGCTGAATCATCCACGGCGAAAGTCATGTTGTGTTCAGCCAGATAAGCATCCACCTGCGCCTTGCTCGTCCACTTGTCATATTCGCCATAGCCCAGGTCGGCAGCACCGCCCTTGCCTATGCCGCTTGTTCCACTGTTGGTTCGCAGCTGGTAGCCGTCAAAGGCAAGGTCCCACTCCGTAGCAGGATAAGCCATGGTCTTTGGATCATCCTCCTTGTTTTCCATCACCAGAATGCTGCTTGCCTGGCGCTTCACCGTCTTATAGGTTAACTTGCCTGTAGCTTGATTCTTGGTAAAGATGGTATCGCCCTTTGCATCACGCTCTGCATCCTCGAAGATGTTCTTCTGCACGCCCTCGCTCCAATACTTTACGAGTTTAGTTGTACCTTTATAATGGAAATACTCCTCTATTGGTTTGCCATCTATAAAGGCGATGACACTCTGGTTAGGATTCAGCACATTATAGCGATGGCCCGTCTTCAGGTCAAAATAGAGCCAGTCGTTGGTAACACCCGTGCTATAACCTGTTTTTCGGGGCAAGGTATGACCTGTGAAGTCCTCTGCCTCATAAGATACGCAGCTCGTCATTGCAGCTGCCATACCTATTATATATAGTAATGCTTTCTTCATCATTTCTTCTTTCTAAATGCTTTTACCAATTCATCTACCAACACTTCCACCTGCACATGCGCCTTGGCTCCTGCCGTGGCTGGCACGTTAAACATGGTGATGCCCGAACCCAGGGTCTTTGGCACGTAATTAAAGATGTTATCCACACCCACCGTCACCTTCACCTTATTATAGAAGGTCTGAATCACCGACAGGTTGCACAATACATACTGTGGCAACTGGCAGCGGAAGTAGGCATCGTGGCTCTCACCGTTTACAGAGAGTCGGTCCTGCACATCAAACTTCTTCTCACCCATGTAGCTTGCCGAGAAGGTGGCGCCCAGTCGGTAGTTCTTCTTGTTGTACTTATAGTCGAGACTCGCCGTAGCCGCATGAGGCGAAGTGGTGTTCACCTGGATACCATCTGTCTTGCTCACGTTCACGTAGCTGTAGGTGGCATTCATCGTGAAGTGGTTGAGGAAGTGCCAGCGCATGATGGTCTCCAGTCCGATGAGGTTCTGCTTGGCGAGGTTGGTGTATTCAAAGTTATACTGCATGTCGTAGATGCGCCATACGCCCTCTATCTTCTTGCGGAAGAAGTTGCCATACACATTGCCCGAGATGAAGAAGTTATCGCTCGAGTACTCTGTGCCCAGGCTCACGTAGTTGTTCTTCTCAGGCTTCAGGTCCTCGTTACCCTTAATCATGAACATGCCCAGGTGGTCCCAGTTGAAGAACAGCTCCTTGATGCTTGGCGAACGGTAGCCCATCGAGTAGTTGGCTCTCCATGCCCAGTGCTCCGAAGGACTCCACTTGAAGGCAATCTTAGGCATCGCCATCAGTCCGAAGGCACGGCTGAAGTTGGTTCTCACACCTGCCGAAACCATCCAGTGGTCGTTCATCGTCCACTCGTCCTGCAGGAAAGCCTCCGTTTCCTTCAGCGAACGGGTGCGCATGATGTGGGAGGCATCGCCGTTGAATCGGTCGCTCGTCAGGTCATCGCTCAGGTGCTCGATACCGAGGATGAGGTCGTGACCCTCGAACTTCTGCGAGGTGATGGAGAGGCGAGGCTGGAAGATACGGCTCTTATACACCTTGGTACGCTCGTCGATGCGCTCGTGGCGCTTGAAGCGGTCGTAGAAGTCGCCATGAAGGGAGGCGGTAATCTTGAACCAATCCTTGAAGGAGTACTTAATCTTGGTTCCAGCCGTCCAGTCACGCGCCTGGCTGAAGGTCATGTCCTGAATGAGGTCGTAGGTGTTCATATAGAACGCACTACCGTAGGCAAGAATCTCCAGATTCTTGAAAGGGTCGTAGAATACCTTCTGCGATACCGAGATATGCTCTGTACCCTCGATGCTCATTGGCGGACGGGAAGCCACGCTGGTAATGGTCACGTCGTGGTCGAGCCAAGGATTCGCCTCTTGGGTATAGACCTTCTTGTTGTTCTCCGCCTGGTACATGTAGAAGGCATCGCTCGAAGAATACCACACATCCGTCTGCGAAGTTACCTTTCCTGCATTGAATCCTGCCGACACCCAGCTCTGCAGGTTCGGGCGGTCGGCATTCTTCTCAAACATATACAGGAAATCCTTTTGGGATGGATTCTTGTAGTTGGTTTCGTTCATCTGTCCCCAGCGTACACCAGCCTGAATATCGATAGGCTTGGTGGTTTTCTTGGTGATAAGGTTGATGACGGCACCCGATGCACGGCTTCCATAGAGGGTACTGCTGGCACCCTTCACGATTTCGATGCGGTCGATGGCATGGAGGTTGAATCGCTCGTAGTCGAGGTTACCCGCCATGTCGCCCGTCAATCGCTCACCATCCTGCAGGAAGAGCACGTGGCGGGCATCCAAGCCCTGCATGGAGATTTCGTTGCCGAAACCCACCTTCTGGATGTTCATACCCGGTGTCTCCTGTTGCAGAGCCTTGGTCAGGTCGGCATAGCCTGCATCTACCAGTTCCTTACCGCCGATCACCTGCGTGCTCACTGGCGAGAGCTTGATTGGTCGCGCGGTGCGGGAACCTGTAACCACCACCTCGTTCACCTTCATCACGTCTTCGGTCATGAAGAGCTTGAGGGAGCTGTCGCTTCCGATGGTTCCCCTCAGAGGGTTATAGCCCACGGATACCACCTGGTAATAACACTTGCCACTCTGAGTCACCGAGATGGTAGCCTCACCATCCATGTTGGTAACAACACGCTGTGGCGATTTCAATTTCTCGTTGTCGGCGTAGGTGATGACTGCGCCGATGATTGGCTGCTCAGTGGCTTTGTCGAAGATACCGAACTTCACCTTTCGCTGTGCAGCGACAGGGAGTGCGAGTATCAGCAGTAAGCCGATGAGCATTACATTTCTAATTGTCTTCATTTATATTGCTATTCTATTTTTTCCAATTTCTTACACGATTTCAGCCTCGCTATGGCTTGTTTCTCTTCCCTTCATTTTTTACTTGCAAAAAGAAAGAGAGACATGTCTGGGCATATCCCTCTTTCCTTTTATATATAAGCTACAGTCTCTTATTTGATTCCGTGCTCCTTTTTATACGCAGCCAAGTCTTTTTCGTACTGTTCAAATTCAGCTGCATAATTGTTGATGCGATTCTTGTCTATTGTTTGCAAGAAACATTCTGAACGTACATTCATCATGTTATAGTTTACGATGAACTGAATTTCGTGTGTTTTGGCATTGTAATAGCCTTGCACGCTACTGCCTTTTGCACTTGATGCAGAGCCATCTGTATCTGTACCCCATACAGAGCCATCTTCACCCTTAAACTTTATCCAACCATCACCTGTATATTCTTTCTGCTCCCAAGAGTTGAGAACCATGGTCTTGACATCACACTTAAAATTGATAATCATTCCCATGTTTCCGACCGTGAAGTCAAGCAAAGAAATGGTGAATGTTTGTGCGTCAGTCTTACTCCACTCAAACTTAAACTTTGTAGGACATCCCTCTGGTAAAAGGGTTTTGTTCACTCCATTCATCGTTGCATTTGTACTAAGTACAATCTCGCCATTGAGATAGTTTGTTGCCTCTTTCACAAGTTCAGAATTTGCATCAGAGTTAGTGATTTCTTCATCAGAAGAACAAGAACAAAATGCAAAAACAGCGAAAAAAAGCAAAGATAGGAAGGCGATGTTTTTCTTGAAGTTTGCTTTCATCATGTAACAAACAAAGGTCTTCCCTTATATTTTAAGGTAAAGACCTAAGTTAATTTATTTTATTGTACATTCTGTTGTGAAATGAACCTCAGTATCGAAGTCCACACCGAGGAAGGACGCATCTACACTTTTTACAGTGTATTCCAACTTCCCTGTAGAGGCATCATAAGACCCCTCAATAGTTGCGTCAAACTTCAAGCCTGCACCAAAGCTCAAAATAATAGCATTGTCACACTCGTTAACTGTAGAACCATCAAGAACAACTTTGTTAGCAACAACCTTCAACTTTGCAGGCATTTTGCCAACTTTGAACTCTGACAACTCCAACTTGTATGAACCATCACCATTAGGAGTCAAGGTTGTGTTAAGAGCAGGAGAAACATCATTCTGATGTACAGGATTCTTGTCCTTGTTTATGTAAACTTTGTCCAAGCAACCATAGATAGTTGTCTGAGCTGATGCAGTACTTGCGAAAACCATCATGCTGATGAAGGCTATCGCCATTAAAAGTGTTTTTTTAAACATAATAAATAAAAAATTAAATTGTTATTAAAATTAATTCCAGTTTACTGGATTATATTCTGAATATGTACTATTGTCATTCTGCAAGTGAGCAGAGTAGGTCTGGACAAAGTTCTTTGTACTTTCTTTGTCTAAAACATCTTGTGACACAGTGAAATAAACCTTTCTGCGTGGATTGGATTCAAAATCGTACAACTTGTTGTTAGAACTACGATAATATGCAATCAAATTAATTGGATAAATAATTTCACAGTTTGGTAATTGACAAAGAGCCAAATCGCCTATTGCTTCAATACTTTGTAAATTAATAGCCTTTAATTTAGGCAAGTTTGCCAAAATAATTTGAGATGTAACCTTTTTATTATTGAGGTTGATTTTTATTTCCTCAAGATTCTTACAATCTCTGCAATCTAACAAGTTTGACATGGTTGCATCAAAATCCTTTATTTCCTGATTAAGAAAAGCCGTATTTGTCAAATCCAAAGATGTTACAGACGGATTGTTACTGATTCCTAAAGAAGAAAGAGCAGTTGCGTCGCTCAAATCTAGTCCTCCAATAAAATTTGTCTTTTTTACGACCAAGCCTTTGACATTTTGTCTTGGAGATAATCTGTGACATTCAAATTGCTTAGTTTCTTCTGTACTTGCCTGAACATCAATGTACACATAAAAAGACTCATAAAAAGGATTGTTCACAAAATATTCTATTCCTTCGATAGAAGCAATTTTTTCAATATCTGCATATTGTGTGTCATACTGCAAGAAAATATTGCGTCCTCTGTCTTCAAGACCGAGAGGTTTGCTGATGTCCAACTTTCCGTCAGAAGTGAAAACCGAACTAAAGTTCATCTTCAAATAAGCTGCAAAGTAAGTATCTGGAATCTCTCTCAAAGTATTATACTTCTCCAAAGAACCCTTATCATTAACCATTTGCATGTCAACAGTCTTATTCTCTGCCTCATTCTCTGTATAGAAAGGCATCAAATCCTCTACATTATACTTGCAGGAAGCAGGGAGATAAAGTTTTGTAAACTCATGAAGGATAGTAGCTTTCACCTCATCATTCTCAACCTTGGCTGTTACCAAGCCGTCGAAGTCATAGATGTCATTGCCTTGCAAGTCAAGACCTGTAATCTGTGAAGGAAGTGAAGCGATATGGAAAACTGGACCATAGCCATTGCTGCTAAGGTTCAACTCTTTCAAATTAGGAAAAACAGAAAGTTCCTTCAAGGCAGCGGTATCAACCTTTGTGCCTGAAAGGTCGAGAGATGTGGTGCTGTTTGCTTTGTCGTCAAGGAGCAATTTGCCGTTCTCGTCGAATGTATATCCTTTGCTTTCGAGAAGGGTTTTGAGCTGAGAATTGTCAACTGCCACCTCACTATAAGAAGGCGCATCATCATCGCTGCTGCAAGAAGCGAAGCCGAGGCAGAGAGCTATTGCAGCGAGACCGATAAAATTCTTTAAAATTTTCATTGTTTTATTATTCTTTTAAATGTTTATAATTAATCAAAATATTACCTTTAATTTGTGGCTGCAAAGGTACATATTTATTAAATAATGTGCAATACTAATTTATTATGATTTATAGGGTTTCTCATCTGTCTTGTTGAGAAATCATAACATATCTAAGATTTTCAATATGTTTTTCACAGTTGCTTATTCAGCCGATACCTAAAACTGATGATGAAGTAGCTGCCAATTTGTGAGGTACGGCTTTCCGTCAATCCTGTCGCCGTAACATTGCGATAATAGTTTTTCTTGTCGCTGAGAATATCTGACCAATAGAGCGAAAGCTCGGCTTGCTTCTTTTTGAGGAATCGCCAAGATGCCTCCAAGTTCCAAACCACTTGGTCGTCTTCGCCTTTTTTGATGTTGGTGCCGTTACGGAAAGAGTATGCAGCATCGCTCTTGACCAGGAAGCCAAGAGGAAGTTCTGCGTAAGTATTCAGCGAAAAGTTATAGCTTCGGGTATAGTTGGATGTACCCCGGAGTTGGTTGGTGGCATGGCGATAACGCCAATCGCCCTGCAAGTCGAAGCCTCCCCATTTCGGCTGATAACCCAAGCGAAGGTTGGCATTATACGACGTATTGTGGGTGACGCTGCGGTCTGGCTCCTCGCTCTTCCCCTCGTTCACCAAGGCTACACTTTGGCTAAAGTTGGCACCTGTGCGAGCGGAGAGATTGAACCGTTTCTTCCATCGCTTCTGATAACGAAGACTGGCACGCATATTCCAGTTGCCATTCACATTCACAGGATAAGTCTCCGTGCCACCAGTGGCAAGGTTGTAAAAGACGGCTTGCGTCTGACTGTTATAGGTGTTGCTGAAATTAACATCGCCCGAAAGCCCGAGGCGCGTGTTCCTACCTGTCAATCGGAAATTCTGATTATAGGATGCTTTGAGCGAAGGATTGCCATGGGTGATGTGCAGCGGGTCGCTATTATCGGTGAGCGACATCAAGCTACCGAGGTCGGGCTGTCGGCTACTACCGTCATAATTCAGCTCGAAGCTAGTCTTGCCCCGATGCCATGACACATTCAACTGTGGGTTCCAGTTCACACTCGTCCTTACCGTGTCGGCGTGGAGCAAGCCGGTCTTTTGGTCAAGACTCCTGCGCTCGGGCTGCATCAACACTCCTGCATTTGCCTCCCATTGCTTGCCATCATAATTGAGGTAGAGGCTGAGGTCGTGGGTAATGGTCTTGCTCAGAGTGTGGTTGCTTAGGCTATCCATATACACCTCGCTCTCGTAAGTACTTCGGTCGCTCATCTGTCGTGTGGCAGCATAGCGATAACCGAGTTGCAGGCGCAAGTTCTCAGCCAAGGGTTGCGTTAAGTTGATGCCTACGGAATAGGCACGATTGGTGGAGGGGGAGTGCTGGTATTGGTTGCGATAAAGCACGGAATCGCCACCCAGACTGCTCTCCAACTGATAGTAAGTGGTCTCGGAAAGGGAATGTGACTCGTTGGTACTCTTGCTGTCGGAGTAACTACCCGTGAGGCTGATGCTCGTACCCTTGTCGTTGAACACTCGGGTGATGTCGGCATTGACGGAGAACGAATGGCTGTCGCTCTTCGAATCCGAGTTTCTCGTGATGCTGTTGATACGCTCATCGCCTTCTGAAGAGGTGGATTGCTGGCTGTCGCTGGTGTTGTCGCTCTTCGACTTGCTGAAGTTTCCACCTATATTAAAATAGGTCTTGTCATCCAAGCTCCACCTCATGCCCAACGAACCATTGCCCATCGTGTTGCGATTGGTGCTGGTGGATGCCGAGTTCTGGTAACGGTTGCCTGTGGTGAGATATTGCTCGCTATATAGGGTGCTCTCGTTGCCACTGGCATAATGGTTGTACATCATGTTGCCATAGAGGGTGAATCGCTTGGAGAACTTCTTGGCAAAGTTCATCGCCACGTTGTCCTGTCGGTTGTCGGGATAGCGAGAAGTCATGTATCGGTTGCCACTTCGAGCTATCACGGAGATGTTATCGCCAGTCTGGCGGAAGAGGTTGGATATTAACTCGGCTTCCTTCTTTTCGTTGTTGCCCCTGCCTATGCCAGCCGAAGTAATCAGCGTGCCGTTGAACTCTCGCTTGGTCTGCAAGTCGAGCACATAGTTTTCGCCGCCCTTGCGCACCTTGGTGATTTTCTCCAGTTCGCTCCGCTTGTCATACACCTTGATTTTGCTCACCAACTTGGCTGGCAGGTTTTCGAGGGCGAGGGTGCTGTTGCCGCCAAAGAAACTCTCGCCATTGACATTGATTTCATGGATGGGAAGACCGTTGTAGGTCATCGTCTTGTTCTGCTTTTCGTATTCCAATCCAGGCACTCGCTTCAAGAGTTCTTCGAGGTATGCTCCTTCGGGAGTCTGGAAAGCATTGGCATTGATAACTGTGGTATCGCCCTTCATCTCCACCTCCTTCATGGCAGCAGTAACCACCACTTCGCCGAGGTTGAGCGTCTTAAAGATAGAATCTTCTTTTTGCGTTTCCACAGAGTCGCCATCGCCCTCTAACAAGGCACGACTCTCCCTTACTGTATCACTCGACACAGCATAAGAGAAAGCCCTTCCGTCAGGAGAAAGGGAAGACGATGCCCATACATTTGCTATTGTTGAGAAGGACATGAGCAAAAGCACAGACACATAAGCATATCGTACCTTCATTCTTGGTTTGAATATTCAAAATCGGCTGCAAAGGTACGAAAATCGGTATATATTTGCAATACCTTGAAGTAGGTAAAGTGCAAAGGGCTTGCCAAGGGAATCCATTAAAGAAAGTGAAAAAATGAGCAAAAATAATTGTATTTCAGAATTTCAATTTATCTTTGTACCTGTAATCAAAGCGTTCTTTGTATATTACAAGGTTGTGAAAGAAAAAGAATATAGCTCGTTTCTAAATCGTTAGCAGTTACGCTTTTTAAAGTACTTAACCCACTGATATTCAATTAATAAAAGATTTTGTTATGACTCGGGTATTTTTAACGATAAAAATCGAAACACGTCGAGTAAATCTCTATCACAGCTGCACCTGCCCGAGAATATAACGATTCACGGAGTTTTTGAGGATGTAAAATATTTGTGTGTTTCCATTATTACATCACAGGTCAGCAACCATTATTATGTATTTGTAGCTTAATGTTATCGTATTAAAGAATAATGGTAAAAGTCATGAAATTCTTCAAATGTAGTCAATGTGGCTACGGATTTTTTGGCGTTCTCTCATAAATAGTATATCTTTATATGTACGTAACCACCTGATAATCAAATGGTATTTTGTAGGAAAAAGAACTAAAAACTACTTTTTAAAGTGGACTCCTTTATTTATCTCCAAATATCGGGTTAAATATTTAAATATCTTTAGTTATTGCAACCGTAACACCATTGTCTCTGCTTCGTCAATGCCTTTCAATCTCATCGCAATCGCAATGTAATAATACTGCCGTACCTTTGCAACCGTAATCAAACGATATAGGTTATGAATGCTAAAAGGGGAATTATTGTATTAGGATTGCTCTCGGCGGCTAGCATGCCAACGTGGGCGCAACAGATTAAGGGTGTGGTTATCGACCAGAAATCGAAAGAGACACTCATCGGTGCAGTCGTCACTGTGGATGGAACCAACGTGAAGGCTATCACCAACATCGACGGAAACTTCCAGATTGATGGATTGGATAAAGAAAGGAAATATACACTATATATTAACTATGTAGGATATAAGACTCAAAAAATTGACGGGGTTCAGGCGAAGGACGCAGACCAGGTGATCGCGCTGCAACCTGATGAACAGCAGCTGAAAGAGGTGACGGTTACCGCAGTGGAAAGGCGTAATACGGATGCGGCAATGATACAGGTGGCCAAAAGCAGTCCCGTCATCGTGAGTAATGTTTCGGCACAGGAAATATCCAGAACTCAGGATACGAATGCGGGTGAGGTGATACGCCGAGTGCCAGGCGTGAGCCTCATCGACGATAAATTCGTGATGGTTCGCGGATTGTCACAGCGCTACAACAATGTGTGGGTGAACGGAGGAGCAGTGCCTAGTTCTGAGGCTGATTCCAGGGCATTCTCCTTCGACATCATCCCAAGTTCGCAGATTGACAACCTTACCATCGTGAAGTCGCCAACGGCTGAATATCCCGCTGATTACTCAGGCGGTTTCATCATCGTCAACACCAAGGAGATTCCGGCAGAAAACAGTTTCAACATCGCCGTGGGCGGAAACTGGAATACATCTTCTGCCTTCAAGGACTTTTCTTACTCAAAAGGTTCCGGAACCGATTTCCTAGGGTTCGACAATGGCTTGAGAAACCTGAATGGGGGCATCCATGCTGACTTGAATCCACAGCTCGATGCCAACGGAAAACCGGTGGGCGATTATGCTACTTCGCTCCTGGGCAACGGATTCAATAATGATTGGCTCATCAAGAACAAGAAGCCTTTGGGCGACTTGAAACTGGCAGCCAGCCTGAACCAGCGCTGGATGCTCGGCGGAAGAACACTCGGCATGCTCGCCGCCCTGAACTATACCAACGAATACCGCACCTACGAGAACATGGAGAACAATCTCTATGGCATCTATGATGCGGCAAACGACAAGCCGAACTATCTTCGTCACTCTGTTGACGACCAGTATAATAATAACGTGAGACTCGGAGCAATGCTCAACTTCACCTTCCTTTCCAAGGACGGCAATCACAAGTATCAGCTCAAGAACATCTTCAACCAGTTGGCTACCAGCCGATATACCTGGCGTGATGGCGTGAGCGCCCAGTCGAACCTGGAGCGAAGCGCAGAGTATTACTACCGCAGTAGAACTACATATAACGGTCAGCTTACCGGTAAGCACACCTTCACTAGCGATGCCCTTGACTGGAGTATCGGGTATGCGTATGCCAACCGCCATTTGCCTGACCGTCGTAGATACCTCATCGACGATGCTCTGGAATCGGGCGTTTATGCCCTGAGCACCGGCAACGACATATCCCGCGAGTGGACTCAGCTCGACGAACACATTCTCTCTCTTGGTGTAAATGACAAGCACCACTTCAAGTTTGGCAACTTTGAGCCAGACTTGAAGGTGGGTGCCTATGGAGAATATCGCAGCCGAGAATACCAGACCCGCAACTTTATCTACAACTGGAATGTTTCAGATAACAATATGCCATCCGACTTCCGCCACAGCCATATCCCTACACTGCTCTCCAGCGAGGCGAACATGGGTTACGACAAGCTGTATCTTCTGGAGGAAAAGCAGATGCGCAATAACTACCGCGGACACAACACCTTAGGCGCAGGATACCTGGCGATGTCTCTCCCCTTTGGCAAACTCGGCATCCACGCCGGTGTCCGCTTCGAGCATAATGATATGGAACTCATCTCCAATTCCCGTGACTACGAGAAGAGTGAATCGAGCCGTCATTACAAGACCGATGATGTTTTTCCATCTCTCAATACAACATATAAGATCAACGACCAGCACCAGGTGCGACTGTCGTATGGCCGCAGTATTAACCGCCCAGAATTCCGTGAAGTATCGTCGTCGGTGTATTACGACTTCGACCTTGCCAGCAATGTGCAGGGAAACACTGAGTTGAAGAACTGTTATGTCGATAACCTCGACCTGCGATATGAGTGGTATCCATCCCGTGGAGAGCTCATTTCGCTGGCAGTCTTCTACAAGCACTTCGATTCTCCTATCGAGTGGACCTACACGGTGGCAGGTGGCACAGACCTGATTTATTCCTACAAGAATGCGAAGAGTGCCAACAACTACGGTGTGGAGCTGGATATCAGAAAGAATCTCGGTTTCATAGGATTGAAGGATTTCAGCTGGTCGTTTAACGGTGCCTTGATTAAGAGCAAGGTGCAGTTTGAGAAGGGCTCGAAAGAGGAAGACAGACCGATGCAGGGTCAGTCGCCATACCTTATCAACACCGGCATCTTCTATAAGAACGAGCCATTAAAGATGGATATCGCCCTGCTTTACAACCGTATAGGCAAGCGAATCATCGGTGTGGGCAGAAGCGAGGGAAGCACAGGCGATGACTCCAACGCCCGAGTGCCTCACAGCTACGAGATGCCCCGCAACACCATCGACTTCTCGCTGGCTAAGAAATTCGGCGAGCATCTGGAACTGAAGCTCAACGTAAGGGATCTTCTTGCAGAAAAGATATATTACAAGCAGTTTGCTGATGTAACGTATAGCGACGGAAGCAAGAAGGAAGTAGAAGAAATAGCAAGATGCTACAAGCCGGGCAGAAACATCGGTTTGCAGGCAATCTATAAATTTTAGAGACTATCCGTAGAATTTCAAGAAAGATAATATTAGATATTTGTTTAATAAAACAGGAAACAATGATGAACAAGATGTATTTTTTAGGATGCATGGGCATCCTCGCAGCATCTGCCATGTTGAGCAGCTGCAGCAGTGACAATGACGATCCAACTCCTTCTCCAAATCCTGGATCAGAAGTAGTTTACAAGTGGACAACCAATGGCGGCTTGAAGGCTTGCGACCACATCCTCTTCGGAACAGATGACAAGGAAAACGCCAACGGAACACAGATTGGCAACGGCGACCAGGAATTCGTCTTCACAGGCAAGCAGACTTTGAAGAAAGGCACTTATCTCCTCAAGGGATGGGTATATATTGCAGATGGTGCTGAGCTTACCATCGAACCGGGAACTATCATCAAGGGCGACAAGCAGACCAAGGCGGCACTCATCGCAGAGCGTGGCGGCAAGCTTATCGCCAAGGGTACAGCCACAGAGCCTATCGTCTTTACATCTGAAGAGGCTGCCGGCAGCAGAAAGCCTGGCGACTGGGGTGGCATCATTCTCTGCGGCAAGGCTAAGAACAACCAGACTGAGCAGCAGATAGAGGGTGGTCCTCGTACCAAGCATGGTGGCGCAGATGATGCTGACAACTCAGGAGCCTTGAGTTATGTACGCATTGAGTTTGCCGGTTATCCATTCCAGAAGGATAAGGAGATTAATGGTTTAACCTTAGGTTCTGTAGGTTCAGGCACAGAGATTGACCACGTTCAGGTATCTTATTCCAATGATGATTCCTTCGAGTGGTTTGGCGGTACAGTAAACTGCAAGTATCTCGTAGCCTACAAGGGCTGGGATGATGATTTCGATACCGATA
>JAJXAL010000223.1:0-2435 GCA_021628325.1 Segatella copri
CTGGATGAAATCATCTTCCAGCGTGCCATAAAGGTTTACCTGATTCCAGTATTTCTTATTCCAATGCCATGCGCCTTCTATTTCGGGATGCTCTTCCCGGAGTTCGAGGGCGTAATCGGCATTACATTTCATCGTAACCCATTTAGGGCGCTCCAGGTCAACACAGGCAAAGATCTTGCCCAAGATGCGAAACACCAAGGTCTGCTCATCAAAAGGAAAATCCTCGGTTACGAGGGGAAGCGAGAGGCAATACTCTCTAACAGATTCTATATTCATTATTTCTTCTGATTATTTCTGATTAAAATGTTTTCTATGTTTTAGGGGACAAAGATAATAAATTCTGATGAAACGGCAAGACTTATTCCATAAAAAAACATCAGATTTTCCAGCACAACGAATTCTACGATGTTTTCTCTTTAAAGCACAAAGATTATTAGAACTTTTTTCTTGTAATGAGACTGCAAAGATAGGCGATTTTTGGGGAGAAGATTTTAACATAAAGGAATAAAACGAGAGTTTTTAGAGAAGATAGATTACTTTTTGATGGATAAACAGATGAAATTAAAAAGAAAAACTTTAAAATAACTCCCTTATGGGATATCTAAAAACAATCTTTTTTGTAACTTTTTCAAGAAAATATTTGGTAGTTACATAATTTTATTGTAGATTTGCAGCAGATTTTTTTAAGAAGGAGTGCTTATGCTGAAGAAAAAGGATAAAAACCTGATGAAAACGGATGTGAAACCGATGAAACAAGGACTGCTGTCCCGGATTTTCCATCTCTATTACGATGGTTTCAGGACGATGACCCTGGGCAAGACGCTCTGGGCAGTCATCCTCATCAAGCTTGCCATCATCTTTCTGGTGCTCAAGCTCTTTTTCTTTCCAGATTTTATCAATACGAATGCCAAGAACGGAGACAAGGCTGGCTTCGTATCCAAGGAAATCCTGAGCAGATAAAACTCAGAATCCCCGCAACCTTCACATCGAAAGAAATACAAAAACATTATATAATAACAATTTTAAAACCATTCAACTATGATGACAAATCTATTGTTAGACATTACATCAGCCACCATCGACTGGTCGAGGGCGCAATTCGCACTCACGGCCATCTACCATTGGCTGTTCGTGCCGCTCACCCTGGGACTGGCAGTAATCATGGGCATCGCCGAAACATGCTACTACCGCACCAACAAGCCGTTCTGGAAGCACGTAACCCGTTTCTGGCAAAAGCTCTTTGGCGTCAACTTCGCCATGGGCGTTGCCACGGGCATCATCCTGGAGTTTGAATTCGGCACCAACTGGAGCAACTACTCCTGGTTTGTGGGCGACGTTTTCGGCGCTCCCCTAGCCATCGAAGGCATCCTGGCATTCTTCATGGAGAGCACCTTCGTAGCCGTAATGTTCTTTGGCTGGGATAAGGTGAGCCGGGGCTTCCACCTTGCCTCCACCTGGCTCACGGGACTTGGCGCCACCATTTCTGCCTGGTGGATTCTCGTAGCCAACGCCTGGATGCAATATCCTGTAGGGCAGGAATTCAATCCCGACACCATGCGCTTCGAGATGACTTCGTTTATGGATGTGGCACTCTCGCCATTCGCCATCAACAAGTTCACCCATACCGTTACTTCCTCCTGGATCATCGGCGCCACCTTCGTGGTAGCCGTAAGTTGCTGGTATCTACTGAAAAAGAGAGAAACCCAGCTGGCGAAGGCGAGCATCAAGATGGGTGCCGGAGTAGGACTCATCGCCACCCTGCTGGCTGCGATGACCGGCGACAATTCCGCCTATCGGGTGGCACAAGTGCAGCCGATGAAACTGGCTGCGATGGAAGCATTATATAATGGTGGAAACGGCGAAAGCCTCACGGCGATAGCAGCCGTTCACCCCTTCCAGCAGCCCGATTATGAGAACGAGCAAGAGCCAGCCATGCGCATCGCCATCCCTAACATGCTCTCGTTCTTAGCCACCCGCACAGCCGATGGCTACGTGCCTGGCGTGAACGATATTATCAAGGGTTACACCCACGAGGATGGCACCCGGGAACCATCCGTGCAGGAAAAGATAGCCCGGGGCAAGAAGGCGATAGTTGCCCTGAAAACCTATTGCGAAACCAAGGCGAAAGACCAGCTGCCAATCTTGAAGGAGAATATGAAATACTTCGGATATGGTTACATCAAGGACGCCAAGGAACTGGTACCGAGCATCCCGATCTGCTTCTACGCCTTCCGCCTGATGGTGGGAGTAGGCTGCCTGCTCATCCTCTTCTTCGCCCTCAGCCTATTCCTGGTCTATAAGAAGGAAATCGCCCAATACCGCTGGTTCCTCATTTTCGCCATCATCATGATTCCGCTGGCTTACATCGCCTCAGAATCGGGCTGGATAGTAGCAGAAATCGGTCGCCAGCCTTGGACCATCCAAGACCTGCTGCC
>JAJXAL010000069.1:0-20542 GCA_021628325.1 Segatella copri
GTCAGCTTCTCGATGACCAGCTGCATCGCATCAGCGACCTGGAGCGTATCATTTCCAAAGTAGCCGTGGGTAGAGTTTCGCCTCGCGAAGTGGTTCAGCTGAAGAATGCACTCGAAGCCATCAAGCCTATCAAGGTGGCATGTCAGCATGCTACGAACGAGGCTCTGAAGCGGGTAGGCGAGCAGCTGAACGTATGCGAGACCCTGAAAGACCGCATCGCCAGGGAAATACAGCCCGATCCGCCACAGCTGGTCAACAAGGGTGACGTGATAGCCGACGGATTCAATGCCGAACTTGACGACCTTCGTGCCATCAGCCGCCACGGCAAGGATTATCTGCTCAAGATACAGGAAAGGGAGATAGAAAAGACAGGAATTTCGAGTCTGAAGGTAGGTTACAATAATGTTTTCGGATACTATCTGGAGGTGAGAAATACCTTTAAGGATAAGGTGCCTGAGGAGTGGATACGCAAGCAGACGCTGGCTCAGGCAGAGCGTTATATCACCCAGGAACTGAAGGAATATGAGGAAAAGATTCTCGGTGCTGATGAGAAGATTCTGGTATTGGAAGCACAGCTCTTCAACGAACTGATAGCTGCCATGCAGGAGTATATTCCGCAGATACAGATCAATGCCAACCTCATCGCCCGTATGGACTGTCTTTTGTCATTTGCAAAGACATCTGACGAGAACCGCTACGTGCGCCCTATCGTCGATGATTCTGAGGTGCTCGACATCAAGCAGGGCAGGCATCCGGTGATTGAAACCCAACTGCCGCTGGGCGAACGCTATGTACCTAACGATGTGCTGCTCGATACCGAGAAACAGCAGATCATGATGATTACCGGTCCTAACATGGCTGGTAAATCGGCTCTGCTGCGCCAGACCGCCCTTATCGTGCTGCTGGCACAGGTAGGCTGTTTTGTGCCCGCAGAGAGCGCCCGAGTGGGACTGGTGGATAAAATCTTTACACGTGTAGGTGCAAGCGACAATATATCGCTCGGCGAATCGACCTTCATGGTAGAGATGACCGAGGCAGCAAACATCCTGAACAACGTTTCTCCGCGCTCGCTGGTGCTCTTTGATGAGCTGGGAAGAGGTACTTCTACCTACGATGGTATTTCCATTGCCTGGGCTATCGTGGAATATCTGCATGAACATAAGAAGGCGCAGGCACGTACGCTCTTTGCTACCCACTATCATGAGCTCAACGAGATGGAGAAGAACTTCCCTCGCATCAAGAACTTCAATGTGAGTGTGAGAGAGGTGGACGGAAAGGTAATCTTCCTGCGTAAACTGGAACCGGGAGGCAGTGAGCACTCTTTCGGTATCCATGTGGCAGAGATTGCCGGTATGCCCCGCAGCATCGTGAATCGTGCCAATGTGATTCTCAAACAGTTGGAGGATGACAATGCAGGGGTTGGCGGTGCCGGTAAACCGAACGTACAGCACATTGATGAACCTAAGGATGGTGTGCAGCTCAGTTTCTTCCAGCTCGATGATCCTGTACTGACGCAGATACGTGATGAAATACTCGGGCTGGATGTGAACAATCTCACTCCGGTAGAGGCATTGAACAAGCTCAATGACATCAAGAAGATTCTACTGGGAAGATAAAAATATAAATCCCTCCCCGTGGCAGCAGATGCTGTTGCACGAGGAGGGATTTTTATAATATGAAAATAAGTCGTCAAATATTATTTTGCCTCTACGTTCTTTTCTTTCGCTCTCTTTGTGCTGGAAGCGATGCTCCATACACCGGCGATGATGAGCGGAATACTCAATATCTGTCCCATATCCATAGGCAGACCTGCCTCGAATGCTACCTGAATCTCCTTGGTATATTCGATGAAGAAACGGAAGGTGAAGATGAGAGTAAGGCAAAGACCGAAATAGAAACCGGTTCCAACGCTCTTAGGACCTCTCTTCTTATAGATGAAGAGGATGATGAGGAAGAAGCAGAAATAAGCCAATGCCTCATAGAGCTGACCTGGATGGCGTGGATACTGGTCTTCGCGAACGAAGATAAACGCCCAAGGCACATCGGTTACCTTGCCGATAATCTCTGAATTCATCAGATTGCCCAAACGGATAAAGGTGGCTGTAATACCTGAGCAGATACCCATATTATCGAGCACTACCCAGCCGCTCACCTTCATGTTGCGGCAATAGAGCCAGATGCCGACGAACATGCCGAATACGCCTCCGTGGCTCGCCAGTCCCTCATAACCCGTAAACTTCCAACTGCCGTCTGGCATGTGGTGAACAGGTATCAGCATCTCGATGAAGTGATCCCACTGGGTGAGGAAATATTCCGGCTGATAGAAGATGCAATGTCCCAAACGACCACCTATCAGTACTCCTAAGAAGATGTAGAGAAACAGTGGGGAGAACTTCTCATCTGAGAGCCCCTGCTGCTTGTAAAGCTTGCTCATGAGCAGATAGCCCAGCAGCAGACCAATCATCCAGCAGGTGGAGTAGTAGCGGATGGTCATAGGACCCAGATGAGCCAGGATTGGGTCTGGGTCCCATACGATATAGTTAAGCAGATTTGCTATCATAACCGTAGAAGAATAGGATTATACATTGAAGCGGAAGTGCATGATGTCACCATCCTGTACGACGTACTCCTTGCCCTCGATACCGAGCTTGCCAGCCTCGCGTACTGCAGCTTCTGAGCCATACTTGATATAGTCATCATACTTGATAACCTCTGCACGGATGAATCCCTTCTCGAAGTCGGTGTGGATGACGCCGGCACACTGAGGAGCTTTCCAGCCCTTGTGATAGGTCCATGCCTTGACCTCCATCTCACCAGCGGTGATGAATGTTTCGAGGTTCAGCAGGGCATATGCCTTCTTGATGAGTCGGTTTACGCCGCTCTCTTCCAGTCCGAGTTCTTCGAGGAACATCAGTTTGTCCTCGTAGGTTTCGAGCGATGCGATGTCTTCTTCTGTCTTTGCAGCGATGACCATGCACTCAGCACCTTCTTCCTTGGCGATTTCCTCTACCTTCTTGCTATACTCGTTGCCGGTCTTGGCAGAAGCCTCGTCAACATTGGCTACGTAGAGCACAGGCTTGGTAGTGAGGAGGAAGAGGTCGTGAGCCACCTTCTGCTCTTCCTTGGTTTCGAAAGTAACGCCACGAGCATTCTTTCCCTGCTCCAGAACAGCCTTGTAAGCCTCCAGAACGGTAACCATCGTCTTAGCATCCTTGTTGCCTGCTGCAGCAGTCTTCTTCTGCTTGGTGAGCTGAGATTCGATAGTTTCCAGGTCCTTGAGCTGCAACTCTGTATCGATGACGCTCTTATCCTCCAAAGGATCAACCTTAGCGCCACCCTCGCGAACGATGTTGTCATCGTCGAAGCAGCGGATTACGTGGATGATAGCATCGCACTCACGGATATTTCCCAAGAATTTATTACCAAGACCTTCGCCCTTGCTGGCACCCTTTACGAGACCTGCGATATCCACGATTTCGCAAGTAGCTGGGACGATGCGTCCTGGGTGAACAATCTCTGCCAACTTGTTGAGTCGCTCGTCTGGTACGGTGATGACGCCCAAGTTTGGTTCGATAGTACAGAAAGGGAAGTTAGCTGCCTGTGCCTTTGCACTAGACAGACAGTTGAACAGTGTAGACTTACCCACGTTTGGGAGGCCTACAATACCACATTTTAATGCCATTTTATCTTTAAACGTTTAAATTTCCGGTGCAAAGTTACACATTATAAATGAAAGATACGAAGAAATCGTGGAAAATTAACTAAAAAAGGCATTCACGATGCTGGTGAATGCCTTTCTGATGATTACTATGATAAGTATTTGTTATTTCAAGACTACTTTTTTGCCGTTAATGATGTAAACTCCCTGTTTTGGAGCAGAAATGCGCTGTCCCTGAAGATTGAAGATTACTTTCTTGGTCTTGATGTCACTGGCAATCTGGCTAATGCCGTCGGTTACGCTTGGTACAGCTGTAGCTGATACCTTATTGGTTGCTGAATTGAAGGTGAAAGTAACGTCGTAGATTCCGTCTTCTTTGATATAAATGGAAGCATTACCTTCTGGGTCAGTATCATCACCATAGTTCTCTGACCAATTGTGGTTTGCACAGATCTTATATTTATAAGTATCTATAGCGAGGGTCAGATTGGTCTTGGTCAGAATATATGTGACGTTATCTTTCTGTTTGATCATATCGTTTTCTGTTGCTTTCGGATCCCATTTTACTCCGAGAATTTCGGGTGAACCGGCTACAGTCCATGTCTTTTCGCCGATAACAGCATCACCAGTTTTTTTGGTGGTTACACTGACTTCGTGGCTGGTTTCATTAAACTGGATAGTGACGTTATAGGTACCTGTCTCTTCTACCATAAAGACATAGTTGGCGCTGGTTTTAGGGTACGATTCGGCCCATGAATGATTCTTCACGACTTTAAGTTCGTATTTCACATTTTTTTCAAGAATGCAGTCGGTTTTGGTGAGTTCCCAGATGCCGTTCCCTTTATCGGTCAGGTCATTGCTGGTATCCGTTTCATCCCAATGAGAACCGAAGATTGTGCTAGAACCTGCTGCTGTCCAGACATCTTGTGCCTGCAGAGTTAGTGTTACGAAACAAAGCATGATAAAAGTAAAAATAGTTCTTCTCATAATTGTTGTGATTTAAATGTTTATAATTAAATAATGATTAAATGATATCGTATTATTGTTAAAAATGCGTGTATGATAGTTATTTGGTGCAAATATACGAATAATTTCAATAAGTTCCAAATTTTTTTGAGAAAAACTTTGATTGATAGCTAAAAAAGCAGGAAGATGTGTCTGCAATATAGAGACGCATCCTCCTGAATAATACTATTTCTTTTGATTTTATCCTTCTGAAATCTTTTAGATCTTACCTATAGGCAATCTTTTAGATTACCCCCTTCCACAATCCGTGAAGGTTGCAGTATTCTCGAGCTGTAACATCCTTGGCTTCTGCGTTGGTCAGGAAGATAGCTTCAGGCTTTTCGCCAGGCTTCAACTCGTGACGAAGCACATCGGTAGGGGTGAGCAATTCTATCCATTGGATGTAATGCTCTGGAAGCATCGGATGCTCCACACTTCCTACTGTTACGCGATAGCCGCCCTCAATAGGTTCTATCACAGGCACGTGCTTCTCTTTGGCGCCATCACTGGTGTTTTCCTTCATCAGCTTCATCGGCTCGCCACAGCAACTGAGCACGGCTCCTGGGTTTACAACTTCTACTACATTGCCACAAATCTGGCAGCGGTAGATTTCTCTAACTTTTGTCATAATGGTTCCTCCTATTATTTTATGAATGTGTTGCCTGAATATCAGGCATTTCATTCAGATGATTCCTTTGTGAGGATTTCCTTCGGGTGATTCCTCCAAAAGAGCCTTATTCCTCTACAGGGCTGAAATCTTCCTTGCCTACTCCGCAAAGAGGGCAAACCCAATCATCTGGGATGTCTTCGAATGCTGTACCTGGAGCGATACCGCCCTCTGGATCACCTACTTCTGGATCATAAATCCAACCACACACGTCGCAAACATATTTCTTCATAATGTTCCTTTCTTTCTTAATTTGATTGATTAGTGTTATCTATTCACTTTTAATCAGACAGGTGCGTTTGCATATCTTTCTGATTTACAATGCAAATATACACTTTATTTCTGTAAGAACCAAATAAATTTGAAAATATTATAATTTTATTATCCTTTTTAATCTAAATAAACAAAGATTTCTAGATGTACTTGTGAATAAAGGAGTTATTTGTCTTTTTAGTGGTGTTTTGATAGAAGATTTGTTTGTTTCATGTGAAACATCTCGAAAAGAAAAGTTCGCAAGATGATTGTTTGGTATCTTGCGAGCTTCTTTGTATTTAAGTTGCCTTGCGGTTTCTGCGGCCGCCTTCTGGTTTTTTCTAATGTGCTTCTAGCCAGTTGTTTCCCCATCCTGCATCAGCAACCAGAGGCACACTGAGCTGGTAGGCGTTCTGCATCTCTTCTACCACAATCTTCTCTACCTTTTCCTTCTCTTCCGGATATACGGAGAAATTGAGTTCGTCATGCACCTGGATAATCATCTTGCTCCTGATGCCTTCTGCTCTGAATCGGTTGAAGATGCGGATCATAGCCACTTTGATGATGTCTGCCTCAGAGCCCTGGATAGGGGCATTGATGGCATTGCGCTCGGCAAATCCTCTTACAGTACCATTCTTGCTGTTGATGTCTGGCAGGTAGCGACGGCGGTGGAAGAGGGTTTCGGCATAGCCTTTCTCTCTTGCCATTTCCTTTGCCTTCTCCATGTAAGCCTGAACACCAGGGAAGGTGCGGAAGTAGTCTTCTATGATCTGCTTTGCCTCTCGGTTTTCGATGTTCATGCGTTGGGCAAGACCGAAGGTCGTGATGCCGTAGATGATGCCGAAGTTGGCAGTTTTTGCCTTCTTGCGCTGTGCATCTGTTACTTCTTTGATGTCTTCGTGCCAAATCTTAGCAGCTGTAGCTGCATGAATATCAGAGCCTTCACGGAATGCCTCTACCATGTTTGGATCCTGGCTCAGGTGTGCCATGATGCGAAGTTCTATCTGTGAATAGTCGGCAGAGAAGAACAGGCAGCCTGGTTCTGGGATGAAGCATCTGCGTATCTCCTTGCCATCGTCATCGCGTACAGGAATATTCTGCAAGTTTGGATCACTTGAAGAAAGACGTCCTGTGGCTGTGATGGCTTGGTTGAAAGAGGCATGAATGTGACCGGTGCGAGAGTTGATAAGCTTTGGAAGGGCATCTATATAGGTTCCCAAAAGTTTCTTTAAACCTCTGTAGTTCAGTATCTCATCGATGATTGGACTCTTGCTGCGCAGCTGCTGAAGAACTTCTTCGCTTGTTACGTACTGGCCCGTCTTCGTCTTCTTAGGCTTCTCTACAATCTTCATCTTTCCGAAGAGTATTTCTCCAACCTGGCGTGGGGAAGCGATATTGAACGATTCGCCTGCCAACTCATAGATATGATGTTCTATCTCATTGAGGCGGTTGGTGAGTTTCTCGGATGTTTCCTTTAGGGTATCGGTGTCGATGCATACTCCCGTCATCTCCATGTGGGCTAAAACAGGTACAAGCGGCATTTCTACATTCCAAAACAGATCTTCACAATCTATCTCTTTGAGTTTTGGTTCGAGCACATTTTTCAATCTCAAGGTGATGTCGGCATCTTCGGCAGCATATTCGTAAATATCTGATGGGGCGAGATCGCGCATCGACTTCTGGTTCTTTCCCTTCGGACCAATCAGCTCTTCAATGTGGATGGTCTGATAGTTGAGGAATACTTCTGCCAAGTAATCCATGTTGTGGTAAAGTTCTGGCTGGATGAGATAGTGGGCGAGCATCGTATCGAACATCTTGCCCTGAATCTCTATGCCGTAGTTCATCAACACCTCGTAATCGTATTTGATGTTCTGCCCCACTTTCAGGATTTCCGGGTTCTCGTAGATAGGTTTGAAGATGTTTACGATTTTTAAGGCTTCTTCACGATTTGCCGGAATTGCTACGTAGAAAGCCTCTTTTTCCTTCACGGCAAAGCTCAAACCCACCAATTCTGCATCAATAGCAGCGGTAGATGTGGTCTCTGTGTCTAGACTGAGAATATTGAATGTCAATAAATAGTCATAAAGTTTCCTTGCATCTACTTCTGTATCAATGAGTTTATATGAATGAGAGGTCGTTTTAATGGTCTCAAAACTCGCGTTTTTTGGCTCTCCCTTACTATCTGCCAGCTGTACGCCAAATAAATCGAGCTCTCCTGTAGGCTTTGTTTGCACCTTTTTAGGTTTGTTAAGAACTCGGTTGGCAAACGACTTAAATTCTAACTCGGTGAAGATTTCATCCAATTTTGTATTGTCTGGCTCTACCCGTTTCAAATCTTCCATCTTGATCTCTACCGGAACATCGGTTCGTATGGTTGCCAGGAACTTTGACATCCTGATATCTTCTACAGCACCCTCCACTTTTTCGCGGAGCTTGCCTTTCACTTGAGAAGAGTTCTCGATAAGACCTTCTACACTACCGAACTCGTTGATAAGTTTGATGGCTGTCTTTTCTCCCACGCCCGGACAGCCTGGGAAGTTATCAGCTGAGTCGCCCATCAGAGCAAGGAGGTCGATAACCTGGAGTGGGGAAGTGATGCTGTATTTCTCTTCAATTTCCTGTACGCCCAACTTTTCGTATCCACCGCCATGACGAGGACGGAACATGAAAACATTGTTACGAACCAGTTGTGCGTAATCCTTATCGGGTGTGAGCATGTAGGTTTCCATCCCCTTTTCACCTGCCTTCAAGGCAACTGTTCCAATGATATCATCCGCCTCGAAACCATCTACCTGAAGGATAGGGATATGATATGCCTCCAAGATATTTTTGATGATAGGCACAGAGAGTTTGATGTCTTCCGGTGTCTCTTCTCGTTGAGCTTTATATGCAGGGAAAGCCTCATGACGGAAGGTCTTGCCGTGGTCGAAAGCCACCGCAATATGGGTAGGTTTCTCCTTGGTAAGTATCTCGTTGAGGGTATTGCAGAACCCCATTACACACGAAGTATTGAGTCCCTTCGAATTGATTCGAGGGGCTTTCATAAAGGCGTAATACGACCTATAAATGAGCGCATACGCGTCTAAAAGGAACAATTTATCCATAATATTCATTTTTGTGGTGTAAAATTACTAAAAAAATGCGATATTTCAAGAAGAATTGATTAATTTTGTAACAAATTTCAGAAATTAAGTAGATTTACTCACATATAATGGACTATTTATCACTTATCAAGCTGCCTATTGAGGCAGAATTAGCAGATTTTATAGATTTGTTCAACAAGTCTCTCATGCATAGCGATGGCCTCCTTTCCCAGGTGCTCGACCACATCCGTCAGCGCGCTGGAAAACGTATGCGCCCTATACTCATCTTGTTGATGGCACGTAATTTTGGAAAGGTTTCCAGTGTTACCCAGCATTCTGCTGTAGGTCTGGAACTTCTTCATACCGCTTCGCTGGTACATGATGATGTGGTTGATGAGAGTGGGGAGCGCCGCGGACAGGCTAGCGTGAATGCTACTTATAATAATAAGGTGGCTGTGCTTGTGGGCGATTTCATTCTTTCCACCGCCTTGCTTCATGTATCTTATTCGCATTCGGAGGAAATCGTGCGTTATCTTGCTGAGTTGGGACGTATCCTGTCTAATGGTGAGATTCTTCAGCTCAACAGTATCAGTAATGAAGAGATATCGGAAGATATTTATTATCAGGTGATTAAGCAGAAAACGGCTGCTCTCTTTGAGGCTTGCGCCGGTATCGGAGCGATGTCTGCCAATGCTTCAGAACTGCAGATTGAAGAGGCGAAGCGTTTCGGACAGAACTTGGGCATCATCTTCCAGATCCGTGATGATATCTTTGATTATTATGATTCCAAGGAGATAGGTAAACCTACTGGTAATGATATGGTTGAAGGAAAACTGACTTTGCCTGTAATATATGCTTTGAAGTCTACCGGTGATGAGGAGATGATGAAGCTTGCCAGAAAGGTAAAGGCTCATACTGTGACGGCTGATGAAATAGCTCAGTTAGTGGCATTTACAAAGGAAAATGGAGGTATTGAATATGCGGATAAGCGCATGTGGGATTTCCATGCCGAAGCCATGAATTTCCTCGATACTTATGTGGAGGATAAGGATATATACAATGCCTTGAAGGCTTACCTGGATTTTGTGATTGAAAGAAAAGCTTAATATAAAAAGGGTTGGTTCTCAGCGAGAATCAACCCTTTGTTTTTTTTGTATTCTATTGATAATCAGTTACTTTTCTTTAAATTTTTCTTTTAAACAATACTCTAGAATTCTCTTTAGAAGTATCTTAAATGGTACTTTAAAACTATCTTTCTAAGTATGTTTAATGTTACTTTGAAATTATCTTTAGAAGTACTTGATTTCCTTGCCCAGAATTTCGCTCAAGAGGAGGTTAGTCAGGCGTGATGTGCCGAGGCGCAACCACTGGTTGGTCAGCCATTTCTCGCCCAAAACTTCCTTCACGATGGTGTAGTAAACTACGGCATCATGAACGGTATTGATACCACCAGCAGGCTTGAAACCAATCTGAATGCCAGTCTTTTCGTAATATGCCTTGATAGCCTGGCACATAACGTATGCTGCCTCAGGGGTAGCTGAGACCTTCTCCTTGCCTGTTGAGGTTTTGATATAGTCAGAACCTGAGTACATTGCGAGGATAGAAGCCTTCATGATGTTGCTGCAATTCTTCAGATCGCCTGTCTCCAGAATGCACTTCATCTTATGCTCTCCGCATGTCTCCTTGAGTTCCTGAATATCATCGCAGAGACCCTCGTAATCTTCGCTGAAGAACTTGCCAACAGGCATTACGATATCCACCTCTGTAGCACCATCCTTGATAGCCATAGCGGTTTCTGCAATCTTTACCTCGATAAAGGTCTGAGAGGATGGGAAATTTCCACTTACTACAGCGATTTCTACGCCGTCAACCTCCAGACTCTGGCTGATAAGGCCGGCAAAGTTAGGGTAGGTACATACGGTTGCTACGTGAGGAAGCTGAGGATAATCCTTGGCAAACTGGTTCACCTTTTCAATCATCTTCAGGATGCTTTCTTCTGTATCTTCTGTATGGAGAGAAGTCAACTCGATGCTACCGAAGAGGAACTTCTTGACCTCCATGGTCTCATTCTCTGCTACCTTTTCATCGAGAATCTTCTTTACTGCAGCAGCTACTTCCTCATCGTTGAGGTTGCAGTTGTACTGCTTCAAAACTGATAAATACTTGTCGTCTGACTCTTTATACTGTCCCTGCTGTGCAAGAACCTGTTCTTTAATACTGCTCATACTTAATGTTATTTATATAATTATTAAAGTTAAGTTTTTATATGAATAGCAATTTTAATTCTTGTTATCTTGTTCTTTATCTTCCTGATGCTCAGATAATTTTGGGTTGTTTTTATGTCTTTCAGAATCCCTTTTGGTCTTCTTGTCAAAACTCTTCTGGAGTTCTTCTGTCAAGTCAACCCCTGTCTGGTTAGCCAGGCAGATAAGCACCCAAAGAACATCGGCCATCTCTTCGCCCAAGTTAGGTTTCTCGCCTTTCTTGAAACTCTGGTCGCCGTATGTTCGGGCAATGACGCGTGCCAGTTCGCCCACTTCTTCTGTGAGGCAAGCCATATTGGTAAGTTCGCTGAAATAGCGTACGCCATATTCTTTAATCCACTGATCTACAGCTTCTTGTGCTTCTTTTATTGTCATCTTCCTAATTCTTTTATGGGGAAAGATGCCTTTCTTTCAGGGTAGGGCATTATTCCTTGTTGTGAGTATCCATCATGATGGTTACCGGTCCATCGTTCAGTAAATCTACCTTCATATCGGCACCAAATTCGCCTGTTCCTACTGGCTTTCCGAGTGCATCGGATAGCTTTTTGCAGAACTCCTCATAGAGTGGAATGCTGATTTCGTGCTTGGCTGCTCTGAGCCAGCTTGGGCGGTTTCCTTTCTTGTAGCTGGCGAATAGGGTGAACTGGCTGATGACCAGAATCTCACCATTTATATCCATGATGGAGCGGTTCATAACGTGGTTTTCGTCGTCGAAAACACGGAGTCCGATTATCTTTCTGACCAGCCAGTCTACATCTTCTGAAGTGTCGCTTTCCTCTATTCCCAGAAGGATCAGATAGCCTTGCCTGATGGCAGATTTAACCTCTCCTTCGATGGTAACTGAGGCGTGAGAGACACGCTGTATTACGATTCTCATATTACTACTTTTGAACTTTGAATGTTGAACATAGAACTTTATGAATAGCATTTGTGGAATGCTTGCTTCGGTTCTGTTCTTCTTCTTATTATTAATATATATAGTATAGTTTGAACTGCAAATATACAACTTTTATTTCATATTCTCGCCTTTTTCTTCGAAATATTTTGAAAGAATTTCTGCCTTATGAGGGCCTAATACTTCTGAAAGTTGTTCCGATGATGCTTCTTTCATCTTTTTCACGCTCTTAAACTTGCTCAGAAGGGCTTCTTTAGCCTTTGGACCGATGCCTTTGATATCGTCTAATTCTGAGTGAAGAGCATGCTTGCTGCGTTTGTCGCGATGGAAGGTGATAGCGTATCTGTGCACCTCATCCTGTATCTGCGTCATAACCTTGAACAGCTCGCTTTCGGGTGGTAGGGCGATGGTTTGAGGTGGGAATCCGAAGAGGAGTTCGTTGGTCCGATGGCGGTCGTCCTTGGCCAGTCCTGCGATAGGAATATCCAGGTGTAATTCGTCAACAATAACCTCTCTTACTACGTCCATCTGACCCTTTCCGCCATCGGTAATAATGAGGTCTGGAAGTGCAGTTTCTTCCTCTATCATGCGACTGTACCGGCGTCTTACCACCTCTTGCATGGATGCGTAATCATCAGGTCCTTCCACCGTCTTGATGTTGTATTTCCTATAGTCTTTTCTGGATGGTTTCATACCTTTATATACGATACATCCTGCCACGGCATCAGTACCGGATATGTTGGAATTATCGAAACATTCTATCTGATAAGGTAGCTTCGGAAGCTTCAGTTTTGCTTGTAATTCCTTCATCAATCGGGTCTGTTTCTGCTCCGGATTGAGCTTTTCTGCCTGCTTCAGACGGTCGAATTTATACTGCTTGCAGTTCATTTCCGACAGTTCCAGAAGGTGCTTTTTGTCTCCTCTCTGGGGTACGAAGAAGGTGGCATCTTTCAGCTTCCATTCCATTTCGAAGGGCACGATTATCTCCTTCGATGTGGAGTGAAAACGTTCTCTGATTTCTGGAATGGCAGTAATCAGAAGTTCCTCGTCGCTCTCCTCCAGCTTGCGCTTATACTCGTAGGTAAAGCTCTGGTTGATGGTGCCGTTTTTTACGTGAATATAGTTGATGAAGGCGTTTTTGTTGGCATCATCATTTACGATGGTGAAGACATCTACATCTGTAATTGTATGGCTTACCACCTCGCTTTTTGCCTCAAATTCATCCAGTAATTGGTACTTTTTCTTATATTCTTCGGCTATTTCAAAACGTAGAAGTTCGGCATTTTTCATCATCAAATCGTAGAGATATTTGCTTACTTCCCGCGTGTTTCCCTTCAGAATTTCACGTGCCTGGCGCATGTTTTCCTGATATTCCTCATAGCTCTGCTTGTTGATGCAGGGTGCTCCGCAGTTGTGGATATGATACTCCAGACACGGCTTGTATCTGCCTTCAGCAACGCCTTCTCTGGTGATAGGCATTCTGCAGGTGCGTGGCTTATAAAGCTTCTTGATGACCTCTAAAACGGCATACATGCTGCCGATATGTGGGTAAGGACCGAAGAAGGTTCCCACTTTTTTATTGATATGACGAGTCTTGAAAATGCGTGGAAAATACTCGTTTGTTACGCATATAGAAGGGTATGTCTTGCCGTCTTTCAGCAGGACATTGTATCTTGGATTATACTTTTTGATCAGGCTGTTTTCGAGCAAAAGTGCGTCTTCTTCTGTGTTTACGACCGTATAAGATATGTCGTGAATCTTAGAAACAAGCACCTTTGTCTTATATCTGTCTACCTCTTTATGGAAGTAGGAAGATACTCTTCTCTTCAGATTTTTCGCCTTTCCCACATATATAATCGTATGATTTTCGTCGTAATATTGGTAGCTTCCTGGCTTTTCCGGCATACTTAAAACTATGTTTTTAAGCCTTGCCAAGCGCTCCTCATTCTCTTGTTTCGTCATATTTTTACTTGTTTTTAAAGGGAAAACGAGCGTTACTGTTTCACGTGAAACGGCAACGCTCTAGTGTCTTTTATTGCTTCCTTGCTGCATTCTCGCAGTATTTCTTGCAGTATTTTTGCTGCTTATAACTGTAATAAAGTAGTTACTTCAACGTCTGGATCAAAGGAGTTTCTGCCTTCGAAATTCTCGTTTACGAGTTCGATGATGAAGTTGGCATATACCTTTTTCGGATGGAATTTCTTTACCAGGTCGCATGCTGCTTTCATGGTTCCACCGGTGGCAAGGAGGTCGTCGTGGAGAAGTACGATGTCGTTCTCATTGATGGCATCTTCGTGGATTTCGATGGTATCCATGCCATATTCCTTAGCATAACTTTCCTGTACGGTTTTGCATGGAAGTTTGCCTGGTTTGCGGCATAAAACTACGCCGGCTCCGAGACGAATAGCAAGGGCAGAAGACATTACGAAACCGCGTGATTCGATGCCTACAATCTTGGTGATTCCTTTGTCTTTGTAGAGTTCATACATCTCATCGCTGATCTCTTTTAAAGATGCAGGATTCTTGAAAAGGGTTGAAACATCGCGGAAGTTTACACCCTTGATTGGCCAATCTGGAATGCAACGCAGATTGTCTAATAATAGCTGATTGTTCATTACTTTTTATGCTTTAAATTGATACTTATTTTGTTCTTTTTCCTTGTTCCTTTTTATGGGCTTTTTGCCCGTTCGTTTTTGCCTTTTACTCGATTTTATCCGCTTTTGTTTCACGAATTGCTGAAGTTTTACTTTAATCGCAAAACACTTGATGCAACCTTCCTTAAGCGGTTGAGCATCAAATGTTTTGTTGATAACCTGTTTCACGTGAAACATTGGAAGTTCCCTTGTTTTTCGCTGTGAAACGGCTTATCTTCCGAGTAATACAAGCATCACGTTGATATCGCTTGGTGATACGCCCGGAATTCGGCTTGCCTGTGCCAAGGTTTCCGGGTCGATGCGCTCGAGTTTCTGACGCCCTTCTGTGGAGATTTCGTGGAGCTCGGAATAGTTGAAGCGGTCCTTTATCTTGATGTCCTCCAATCGGTGCATCTTATCGGCGATGAGACGTTCTCGCTCGATGTAACCTTTGTACTTCATCTTGATTTCTGCAGCTTCCGTTATCTCTTCCTTTCGGTTGGCTGGTGTTTCCAGTGTAGCCTTCAGGTCCGGAATAATCTCCGAAAGATTCGTGAGGTTTAGATGCGGACGAGCGATGAGGTCGATGAGCTTGCAGCCGGCGCGAAGTGGAGTAGTACCGAGTGCTTCCAGTTTTGAATTTATCTCATCCTTCTTGATAGGATAGTTGGCGCAGAATTCAATGATTCTTCCGATGGCTTCTTTTTTCTCTATCCACCAGTCGTAACGGTCGCGCTTGGCAATTCCGAGTTCGTATGCTTTTTCGGTGAGTCGGGCATCGGCATCGTCCTGACGGAGCAGAATGCGGTATTCGGCTCTGGAGGTAAACATACGGTATGGTTCGTCAACTCCCTTTGTGGTGAGATCATCGATGAGTACGCCGATATAACTCTCATCGCGGTTCATCTCGAATGTTTTGTCGCCAACACAATGCAAGGCTGCGTTGATTCCTGCCACGGTTCCCTGTCCTCCTGCTTCCTCATAACCGGTGGTTCCGTTCACCTGTCCGGCAAAGAAGAGACCTTTGATGATTTTCGACTCCAGTGAATGTTTGAGTTGGGTCGGGTCGAAGTAATCGTATTCGATGGCGTATCCCGGTCTGTAAATCTTGGCATCTCTCAAAGCAGGAATCTCGTGAAGTGCATTCAGCTGGATATCCATCGGCATGCTCGAAGAAAAACCGTTCAGATACATCTCGTTTGTATCTTCGCCTTCCGGCTCCAGGAAGAGTGGATGCTGATCCTTATCCGGGAAGGTAACGAGTTTGGTTTCGATGCTCGGACAGTAACGTGGACCGGTACTCTGAATCTGACCATTATATAAAGGTGAGTCAGCGAGACCGCTTTTTAAAGTTTCGTGTACCTTCTTGTTGGTGTAGCAAGTCCAGCAAGGCAATTGTTTCAGAACCCGATGTTCTCCCATGTAAGAGAACTGGTGGAAATCGCTGTCGCCCGGCTGTTCTTCCATATCTTCAAAATGAACACTTCTCTTGTCTATTCTGACCGGAGTACCGGTTTTCATTCTGGCTGTAGTGATACCCCATCGGGTGATGCTCTCCGTAAAGTTGTGTACGGCAGGTTCGGCGCATCTTCCGCCTTCTACCATCTTTCTTCCTACATGCATCAGTCCGTTGAGGAATGTTCCAGCGGTGATGATGATGCTCTTGGCATAGAATTCGGCTCCCCAGATGGTTTTTACGCCGATGGCTTCTCCGTTAGCTACGAGCAGTTCGTCAGCCTGGTCTTGCCAGATGTCGAGGTTGTCGGTGTGGTCGAGGATGGTTCTCCATTCCCAGATAAACTTACCTCTGTCGCATTGGGCACGGGGGCTCCATACGGCAGGACCCTTTCCGATGTTGAGCATTCGGAACTGGATGGCGGTTTTATCCGTTACGATACCCATCTGTCCGCCCAAAGCATCGATTTCGCGCACAATCTGTCCCTTGGCAATACCTCCGATGGCGGGGTTGCAACTCATCTGTCCAATCTTGTTCATATCCATCGTTATCAAACAGGTTTTGGCACCCATGTTTGCAGAGGCTGCAGCAGCCTCGCATCCGGCATGTCCTCCACCGATAACGAGCACGTCATAATTGAATTTCATACTTCGTTTAATCTATATTTTTTCTAATTTTCGGCAAAAGTAAGAAATAAAATCGAAATTTTAGCAAAAATACTTTGATAAATCATTAAAATATAGTAATTTTGCAGCAGACTTGCGAAAATATACCTAGAAATGAGGATTGCAGAATGCCAAAAAATAGGTATTGCAGGGACGAAAAGTGTGGAATATAAATTAGTTTCAAACAGTTAAATAATTAAATTTCAATCATTTATGTGGTTAATCAATTCATCTATTGGTAGAAAGGTAGTGATGTCAGTAACTGGTATCGCTCTTATTCTATTCTTGACATTCCACGGTTGCATGAATGTGGTTGCGCTTTTCTCTGGAGAAGCTTACAACACAATCTGCGAGTTGTTGGGTGCTAACTGGTACGCCGTAGTTGCAACTTTGGGTTTGGCAGCTTTGGCAGTTTGTCACATCGTTTACGCTTTCATCCTGACAGCACAGAACCGTCGTGCTCGCGGTAACCAGCGTTACGAGGTAACAGCAAAGCCAGAGAAAGTAGAGTGGGCTAGCCAGAACATGTTGGTGCTCGGTATCATCATCGTTCTCGGTTTGTTGCTTCACCTCTTTAATTTCTGGTACAACATGATGTTTGCAGAGCTTTTGGGTACAAGCTTCGGCCACTGCCCATCAGATGGCTTCGCATTCATTCAGGACACCTTCGCTAACCCTGTGTTCGTAGTTCTCTACATCATCTGGTTGGTAGCTCTTTGGTTCCACCTCACTCACGGTTTCTGGAGTGCTATTCAGACTCTCGGTTGGAGCGGTAAGACTTGGTTCTGCCGTTGGAAGATGATCGGTATGATTTATTCTACCATCCTGCTTCTCCTCTTCATCGTAGTTGTATTGGCATTCGCTTTCGGTTGCGCTCCATCTTTGTGCTGCGCATAATTCGTGTAATCATTTAAGTATTAAAAAAGATTATGGCAAAAACATTAAATTCTAGAATACCTGAAGGACCAGTTGCTGAGAAGTGGACCAACTATAAGGCTCACCAGCGTTTGGTTAACCCAAAGAATAAGTTAAAGCTCGACGTTATCGTTGTAGGTACAGGTTTGGCAGGTGCTTCTGCTGCTGCTTCTCTCGGCGAGATGGGCTTCAATATCTTGAACTTCTGCATCCAGGACTCTCCACGTCGTGCTCACTCTATCGCAGCACAGGGTGGTATCAATGCAGCTAAGAATTATCAGAATGATGGTGACTCTGTTTACCGTCTGTTCTACGATACTGTAAAGGGTGGTGACTACCGTGCTCGTGAGGCTAACGTTTACCGTTTGGCTGAGGTGAGCAACGACATCATCGACCAGTGCGTAGCTCAGGGCGTTCCTTTCGCTCGTGAGTACGGTGGTATGCTGGCTAACCGTTCTTTCGGTGGTGCTCAGGTATCTCGTACATTCTATGCTAAGGGTCAGACAGGTCAGCAGCTCCTCCTCGGTGCTTACTCTTCTTTGAGCCGCATGGTTGAGGCAGGTAAGGTAAAGCTCTTCACCCGTTACGAGATGGAGGATATTGTTATCGTTGACGGTCATGCTCGTGGTATCATCGCCAAGAATTTGATCACAGGTAAGTTGGAGCGTTTCTCTGCCAACGCCGTAGTTATCGCTACCGGTGGTTATGGTAACGCTTACTTCCTCTCTACAAACGCTATGGGTTGTAACTGTACAGCAGCTATCCAGTGCTACCGCAAGGGTGCTGACTTCGCTAACCCATCTTACGTTCAGATTCACCCTACATGTATCCCTGTTCACGGTACAAACCAGAGTAAGTTGACTTTGATGTCAGAGTCACTCCGTAACGATGGTCGTATCTGGGTTCCTAAGAAGATTGAGGATGCTAAGGCATTGCAGGCTGGTACAAAGAAGGGTTCTGATATTCCTGAGGAAGACCGCGACTACTACTTGGAGCGCCGTTACCCAGCATTCGGTAACCTGGTTCCTCGTGACGTGGCTTCTCGTGCAGCTAAGGAGCGTTGCGACAAGGGCTTCGGTGTCAACAACACTGGTCTTGCCGTATTCCTCGACTTCTCTGAGTCTATCAACCGTCTCGGTATCGACGTTATCCTGCAGCGTTATGGCAACCTCTTCGATATGTATGAGGAGATTACCGACGTTAACCCAGGTGAGTTGGCTAACGAGATTAACGGCGTGAAGTACTACAACCCAATGATGATCTTCCCTGCTATCCACTATACAATGGGTGGTATCTGGGTTGACTACGAGTTGATGACCACTATCCCAGGTCTCTTCGCTATTGGTGAGTGTAACTTCTCTGACCACGGTGCTAACCGTCTTGGTGCATCTGCTTTGATGCAGGGTTTGGCTGACGGTTACTTCGTATTGCCATACACTATCCAGAACTACTTGGCCGACCAGGCATTGTGGCCAAAGCTCTCTACCGATCTCCCAGAGTTCGCAGAGGCAGAGGCAGGTGTTCAGAAGGAAATCGACCGCCTGATGGGTATTCAGGGCAAGCGCTCTGTAGATTCTATCCACAAGGAGTTGGGTCACATCCTTTGGGAGCACGTAGGTATGGGTCGTACCAAGGAAGGTCTTGAGGAAGGCTTGAAGAAGATGAAGGCTCTCCGCGAGGAATTCAACAAGAACCTCTTCATCCCTGGCAAGAAGGAAGGCTTGAACGTAGAGTTGGATAAGGCTATCCACTTGCGTGACTTCATCTTGATGGGCGAGTTGATCGCTTACGATGCATTGCACCGCAACGAGAGCTGTGGTGGTCACTTCCGTGAGGAGTACCAGACAGAGGAAGGCGAGGCAAAGCGTGATGACGAGCACTTCTTCTACGTAGGTTGCTGGGAGTATCAGGGCAACGATACAACTGCTCCAGTGCTCAACAAGGAACCTCTCGAGTATGAGGCAATTAAGGTACAGACAAGAAATTACAAGAATTAAAAAGCGAACAAGACAATGGCAAGAAATATAAGTTTCACAGTTAAGTATTGGAAGCAGGACGGCCCTACAGCACAGGGTCACTTCGATACACACGAGATGAAGAACATCCCAGATGATACTTCATTCCTCGAGATGCTCGACATCTTGAACGAGGAGCTCATCGAGTCAGGTCAGGAGCCTTTCGTCTTCGACCACGACTGCCGCGAGGGTATCTGCGGTATGTGCTCTCTCTATATTAATGGTACACCTCACGGTAAGACAGAGCGTGGTGCTACAACATGTCAGCTCTACATGCGTCGTTTCAACGATGGCGATGTTATCACCGTTGAGCCTTGGCGTTCTGCTGGTTTCCCTATCATCAAGGACTGTATGGTAGACCGTTCAGCATTCGACAAGATCATCCAGGCAGGTGGTTACACCAGCATTCGTACAGGTCAGGCTCAGGATGCCAACGCTATCCTGATTCCTAAGGAGAATGCAGACGAGGCAATGGATTGCGCTACATGTATCGGTTGCGGTGCTTGTGTTGCTGCATGTAAGAATGGTTCTGCTATGCTCTTCGTCAGCTCAAAGGTTAGCCAGCTGGCACTTCTCCCACAGGGTCGTGTAGAGGCTGCTGCCCGTGCTAAGAAGATGATTGCACGCATGGACGAGCTCGGATTCGGTAACTGTACAAACACTCGTGCTTGCGAGGCTGTTTGTCCTAAGAACGAGTCTATCGCTAACATCGCCCGCTTGAACCGTGAGTTCTTGAAGGCTAAGTTGGCTGACTAATCCATCGTTTCTTTTGAGACACCGGAATTTTCTCTCTGCATCTTTACGGATGCGAGAGAATTTTCCCAACAACTCTTCACTCTTCACCTTTTTGGTGTAAGTAGCTGAAGGATAGGAAGTTGGGCGGGTGAAGAGTGCTTTTTTACTCTTCACCCGCCCTTCACCTTTTTAGGCTGTTGACAGCTAAGCGGCTCTGCGTTTATACCTTTCCCAAAATCGTAAAAGTAAGCGGCTCCGCGTTTATACCATTGTAGTATTCTCATTTATTCGTACCTTTG
>JAJXAL010000007.1:0-64040 GCA_021628325.1 Segatella copri
TCAGACAAAACGGGAGTCAAAATGAAAACGGTTTCGTATTGATTCATACTACTTTAAATGATTAAATATTAATATAAAAATTCTCATGCAAACCGGAAAATGTGTGCGAAAACACAGCCTTTTCACGAATTGCGGTGCAAAATTACGACTTTTTCTTGAATTAACCAAATATTTTTCGTACTTTTGCACAAAATAATTGTTAATAGTATAAAAACAACCTCTAAATTGTAAAGAATATGGCAAAAATGAATAAGAAACTGATTACTCTGCTCCATACCCTACCATCTATGGGCATGGCTTTCATCATTTTAGGCGTCCTGCTGATGGTGGCCAGCTTTGCGTTTTCCATTCAGGGAAACAGCGTACTCTTCGCTGGCCTCTTTTTCATTCTGGCGGGAGTAGCCGGATTTGTATATTCATTAAAAAAAGGATAAGCCGGTCACCGACTTATCCTTTTTATATCTTTGAGAATCTTTTCCCTGTTACTGAAATATTTAATCCTCGTTAGGAACAATGAGTTTGTATCCCTTACCATGGATATTGATGATTTCAATCTGAGGATCGTCCTTCAAATGCTTACGGAGTTTGGTGATATAAACATCCATTGAGCGTGCATTGAAGTAGTTGTCATCAATCCAGATGGTCTTCAGAGCAAAATCACGCTGCAGAATCTCATTAGAGTGAGCACAGAGCAAAGCAAGAAGTTCATTCTCCTTGGTGGTAAGTTTGGTCTGCTTTTCACCAATGGTAAGAAGCTGCTTCTGTGTATCGAAGGTAAAATCACCAATGTGATACATGGTAGACTCCTTGCTCTTCTTGCCACGTACGCGGCGGAGAATAGCCTCTACACGGAATACCAATTCTTCCATAGAGAATGGTTTGGTGATATAATCATCAGCACCAATCTTGAAACCTTCAAGGATATCTTCCTTCAATGTCTTGGCAGTAAGGAAGATGATTGGGAGGTCGGCATTAGTCTGACGAATTTCCTGTGCCAGGGTAAAGCCGTCCTTCTTTGGCATCATCACGTCGAGTACTGCAATATCAAACTTATTCTTATTGAATTCCTTATAACCTACCTCGCCATCAGGGCACAGAACTGTGGTAAATCCCTTTGCCTGCAAATATTCGCGAAGCAACATACCTAAATTTTCATCGTCCTCGCAAAGCAAGATTTTAATTTTCTCTTCCATATCTTTATTCTTTAAAATTATTAATATTCTTTTAATTCTTTATTCTGTTTCTTCAAGCCTTAACTGTGAATCACCGGCAACTTGATGGTAAAGGTTGTACCCTTTCCCAATTCGCTATCTACCTTAATTTCACCATCATGAAGATCTACTATCTTCTTGACATAAGCCAATCCCAGTCCGAATCCCTTCACATCATGGACATTGCCCGTATGTACGCGGTAGAACTTGTCGAATATCTTCTTCAGATTCTCCTTCTTCATACCCAGACCGGTATCCGTAATCGAGAGATACAGATGTTCTTCATCATTCCAGGTCTTCATCGTAATGTTAAGCGGCTCGTCTGGCTTGCGGTATTTCACAGCATTGTCCATCAGATTGAAGATGACATTCTGGAAATGTACCTCGTCAACATAGAGTCCCGAATCGATGGCTTCGATATCGGTATAGACCTTACCACCAGTATGCTCAACGCGGAGCGAGAAGGAATTGGCAATATTCTCAACCATCTCGTTCAGATCGAGTTCTTTCTTCTTGAACACCGCCTTCTTGCGGTCGAACATACTCATCTGCAATACCTTTTCTACCAGGAAACGAAGACGCTTCGATTCATCGTTGATCACGTTACCCAGATGTTTCTGCATCTGTTCACTCTTTGCTACCGAGGTATCATTGAGCATCTGCGCTGCCAGACTGATACTGGCAATCGGCGTCTTCAGTTCGTGGGTCATATTATTGATGAAGTCGTTCTTTATCTCAGTATATCTCTTTTGTCTGAAGATAACCACAATGGTAAAGATGAAGGTAATCAGCAGTACCAGCGTGAAGATGACACTAGGAATCATAAAGCGCACACTGGAGAAGATATAGCTGTTCATATCCGGGAAATGCACCCTTACTACACCCATCTTCGACTGTGGGTCGTTGCGGAAGAGTACCTGCGAGTAGCTGTATTCCTCACCCTCGTCCGTATAGTCAGGACAGCGGTAAACCTCTCGTCCATCCTGGGTAGTCACGGTGAAATGATAAGGTATGTTGATACCATTATTCATCATCTCAGCCTTGAGGTCCTGATCGAGCTGCTTGAAGTTGATTCTCTCCTTCAGCGGCTTGTCTGATGCCGAATAAAGGATAGAATATACCACCTCATCCAGCAACGCTTTCTGATAGACATAGCGGTTCTTCACGATTTCCTGAAGCGACTTCTGTGTTTCTGTCAGCGAATTCTTATCGCTACGCAGTATCATCGCCTTCGGCATATTGCCAGGATGTGTGGCATTTGTCTTCAACTCGAAAGTTGAATAAACTGCCGTTCCCTTGTTCTTATCTTTATTGGCCTTACGTTCTGTCTCGTTGACATTCTTTTCGAGATAGCGCAGAGTTTCATTAAGCTCCAAATTTCTTGAAGCTTGATACAGGGCTCTGTTGACCGACTCGTCAAACTGTTCCTTCTTCATGTTTACCATCTCCTGGATGTAACTGAGCTGCAAGTAAAGCAGCGCAAGGAACGAAAAGCCCATGATAATGGCTATGGTCCAAATCGTTTTCTTCTTCATGGGGGCAAAGATAAGAAATTTCTTAATCAGTTAACTTAAAATCGTTAATTAATTATTTACTCTTTCTAGTTTTTAACATTTTTCGGTATTTTTAGTTTCGTATATAAAACTATATTTTCATTTTCCATAAAAAAAAGAGAGGAAGTATACATATCACATGCACACTTCCCCATATTGGTCATATCAACATAAAA
Organism: Segatella copri; assembly: GCA_021628325.1. Lineage (GTDB taxonomy): Bacteria > Bacteroidota > Bacteroidia > Bacteroidales > Bacteroidaceae > Prevotella > Prevotella copri_R. The sequence goes on from JAJXAL010000007.1 coordinate 2,941, forward strand.
TTTTAATTTATATAAGAGAGATTTTTCTCTAACCTAACAATTGCTATTCAGCATCCTTCTCCAATTCTGCCTCATGATCCGCAATCAGCTTACTCTGAATGTCGGAAGGAACCAACTCGTAGCTGGCAAACTTGGTAGTGAATGAAGCACGTCCACCTGTCAATGAACTCAGAGAGATGGAATAGCTGGCAAGTTCCTTCAAAGGAATCTTGGCACTCAACTTCTGGTAACCGGCCTCGCTGTCCATACCCATAATGAGAGCACGACGTCCCTGGAGATCACTCATCACATCACCCATGAAATCAGCAGGCACATAAACCTCAAGATCATAGATAGGCTCCAGAATCTTCGGACCAGCCTGTTTGAAGGCATCGCTGAACGCATGGCGGGCAGCAAGCATGAACGAAAGTTCATTACTATCTACTGGGTGCATCTTACCATCATAAACGATGACACGTACATCACGTGCATAACTGCCCGTCAACGGACCATGTTCCATACAGTCCATAACACCCTTCAGAATAGCTGGCATGAAGCGGGCATCAATGGCACCACCAACCACAGAGTTGAGGAATACCAGTTTACCACCCCATGGCAAACTAACCTCTTCACGGCTCTTGATATTCATCTTGAACTCCTGACCGTTGAAGGTAAATGACGTAGGATCAGGCATACCTTCTGCGTATGGTTCAACAATGAGATGCACCTCACCAAACTGACCAGAGCCACCACTCTGTTTCTTATGGCGGTAGTCAGCACGAGCCTTCTTGGTAATAGTCTCACGATAAGGAATACGTGGCTCTTCGAAAGTCACATTGAGTTTTTCGTTGTTTTCCAGACGCCACTTCAGCGTGCGGAGATGGAACTCACCCTGTCCTCTTACGATTACCTGGCGCAATTCCTTGCTCTGATCAACAATCCAAGTAGGGTCTTCCTGGCGCATCTTCAGGAGTGCAGCCATCAGTTTCTCTGTATCCTGAACATTGGCAGCCTTGATAGCACGTGAATACTTAGGATTAGGATATTTAATGAAGTCGAAACGCCACTCAGCCCCCTTACCATTAAGGGTATTGCCGGTCTTCACGTCCTTCATCTTCACGGTACAGCCAATGTCACCGGCATTCAACTGCTCTACAGGCACACGGTTGGCACCCGCACAGGCATAAATCTGTCCGATACGCTCCTTGGAGCCACGATCTGCATTAGTCAGGTCGTCACCATTCTTGATAGAGCCGCTCATCACCTTGAAGTAGCTTACCTCACCGATATGAGGTTCCATACCAGTCTTGAAGAAGTAAACACTCTCAGGACCATTGCTGTCTGGCGTAATTTCCTCACCACGTGTATTATGCAGTTTCGGCATCTCGCTTACGAAAGGAACCACATTGCCCAAGAACTCCATCAGGCGGTGAACGCCCATCGACTTACCTGCACAAACGCAGAACACAGGGAAGATGCTACGGGTAACCAATCCCTTGCGGATGCCCTCACGAAGTTCATCTTCTGTCAGACTCTCGCTCTCGAAGAACTTCTCCATCAGTCCCTCATCGTTCTCGGCTGCAGCCTCAACAAGAGCCGTATGAAGTTCCATGGCTTTCTCCATTTCCTCTTCTGGAATATCTTCAATAATAGGAGCACCGCCCTCAGGCTTCCAAGAATATTTTTTCATCAATAAGACGTCAATGAGAGCATTGAAGCCTGAACCGGTCTCGATAGGATATTGTATCTGCACACACTTAGAACCGTAAATGTCCTTCATGGTGGCTATGATATTATCAAAGTCGCACTTGTCTGAGTCGAGCTGGTTTACCAGGAAGATGACAGGTTTACCCAACTTCTCTGTATAACGGAAGTTGTTCTGTGTACCTACTTCTGGACCATACTGACCATTAATAAGAATAACTGCCTGATCGGTAACATTGAGTGAAGTAATGGCACCTCCCACGAAATCATCGCTACCTGGGCAATCTATAATGTTAAGCTTCTTGTTGTTCCACTCTACATGAAAAACTGTAGGGAACACAGAGTAACCGTATTCCAACTCAACAGGGAAGTAGTCGCTCACCGTATTTTTCGCTTCTACAGAGCCTTTACGCTTGATAACGCCTGCTTCAAATAACATACTCTCGGCAAGTGTAGTCTTGCCGCTACCCGCACTGCCCAACAGCGCAATGTTTTTAATCTCATTTGTCTGATAAACTCTCATGACGCTTATAGATTTTTAAGGGTTATACTTAAATTTGCTAGTTGCAATCCACAGTCAAACCACCGGTTTTTCTGTTTCATGCTACTAAAGTACAAAAAAAATCGCACATTGCCAAAAGTTTTGGGCAAAAAACTTCTGTTTTTTAAAACATATTAGTACTTTTGCACTTTGTTTAGACATGTTTTTGTCTTTACACCTTATTATATATAGAAAAAGAAGTTCAGAAATATGGCAGGACTATACATACATATCCCCTTTTGTGAAAGCCGGTGCATCTACTGCGGTTTTTACAGTACCACCTCCCTCAAGTTAAGGGATGATTACACTGATGCTCTCTGCCGGGAGATGCAGATGCGCCCGGCAAAAGCCGCTCTTGGAAGCAATGAAACTATCGAAACCATCTATCTGGGCGGTGGAACCCCGAGTCAGCTCAACGGCTCCCAACTCAACCAGATTTTCTCTGCTATCAGAAAAAACTATACGCTGGCAGAGAATATGGAGATCACGATGGAATGCAATCCGGACGATGTAACCGGTGATTTCTGTGAGACGCTGAAGCAACTCCCCGTCAACCGCATCAGCATGGGGGCGCAGACCTTCAGCAATGAGCGCTTACACTTTCTGCATCGCCGTCATAACGCCAGAGAGGTAGAAGAAGCCGTCGACCGGCTCCGCAACATCGGCATCCGCAATATCAGTATCGACCTGATGTTCGGATTCCCCGAAGAATCTCTTTCCCAATGGATGAGCGATATCAGACACGCCATACAGCTGGATGTGGAACACATATCTGCCTACAGTCTGATGTACGAAGAGGGAACGCCCCTCTACCATATGCTGAAACAGGGAAAGATTAGCGAAATAGATGAAGAAACCAGTCGCAAGATGTATGAAACCCTGATAGACCAGCTTACTGGAGCAGGCTACGAACATTATGAAATCAGCAATTTTGCCCGTCCGGGGTTCCGTTCACGCCACAACAGCAGTTACTGGCACGAGGTACCATATATCGGAATAGGAGCAGCCGCCCACTCCTACAATAGGAAGCAGCGCAGCTGGAATATCGAAAATATCCAGACTTATATTCGAAGCATCGGCGATGGCATTCTGCCTTCTGAGAGTGAACAGCTAGATATTTCCACCCGATACAACGATCTGATAACAACCGCCTTGCGAACAAGCGACGGAATAAACCTCATGAAGATGGAGCAGGAATTCGGAAAAGAACTGGCAGACAGACTGCTCCAGGAAGCCCAGTCGCATATCACCCGGGGGCTGATGAAAATAAAGAACGGCAGGCTCTCCCTCACTCGGGAAGGCCTTTACATATCGGATGATGTGATGAGTGATTTCATGATTATATAATGGTTTCAACAAACAAAAAAGCCTTGGAATCTAATTCCAAGGCTCTAATTTCTTTAAACCATTTTTCTTGTATACTTCATAATAAAAAGCTTTAATGCTCTTGACCACTTGTATGGTAGATTTCTTTTTCTGCAACATAGGCTTAACCAGCTGCATCACAGCAAAACAAACTACCACAATAAGCAATACTACTGCCCAAGAGAGAATCTCACTCTGAATATCCAAAATTGGCTGGAGGCCAATGCCCAAAGCCACAGGCAGGATAAAACAGACCCAATCTATCGGGCTGTCAAGCTTGGTTGATTCGAAATATTCATCGCGTAGTGCTTTTGGAGCATTCAAGATTAATCTTTTCTGGTGCTTATTCCAGTAATCTTCAAATTCTTTTTCCATGCAATCCATTTACTGTTTTGTCTTAAAACTAGACGGTTAAAACTTCAATACTTATACTTTTCTTTATACTTTTCGGCTACAAAGATAAGAATAATTATTCATTTCTCCAAAATTACAACATACTACTTTGAATATTTAACGTATATTAATTCTAATGGTCAAAACAAAAACTTCACTGCATCACTTGACAATAGCCTGCTTGTATATAGACTGGAAAAGGCAACACCCAACGACGGGCATTGCCTTTCTTGTATAATAACAAAGAGGAATTTTATCTCTCATTAAGTGGCTTATACTCCAGTTCGCCAAGAATATTCTTATATGCAGGACGGATAATACGACGGCCTTCGAAATTGAGTTCTTCAATACGATGGGCTGTCCAACCCACGATACGTGCCATGGCGAAAATAGGTGTATAGATTTCCTGTGGCAAACCAATCATTTCATAGATAAAGCCACTGTAGAAATCAAGATTTGCACACGCTGGCTTGCTGCCTCCACGGTGTTCCTGCAGACATTTGATACCTTCCTGCTCTATCAGCTTCAGGAAATTATACTCGTCTTCTCTCCCCTTTTCCTTGGCAAGTTCACCTGCCAGGCGCTTCAGTTCAACGGCACGCGGGTCACTCAAAGTATAGACCGCATGACCGATACCATAAATGAGACCTGTCTTGTCATAAGCCTCCTTGTTGAGCATTCGCTTAAGGTAAGTATCAAGTTCAGTTACATTACCCCAATCCTTGATAGCTTCTTTCAAGTGGTGGAACATATTGATAACCTTGATATTGGCACCACCATGCAAAGGACCCTTTAAACTACCGATACCAGCAGCAATAGAACTGTAAGTATCTGTACGGGTAGAAGATGTTACACGTACAGTAAAGGTTGAGTTGTTACCACCACCATGTTCAGCCTGGATAATCAGGAGAAGGTCGAGCATACGGGCATCCAATTCGGAATAGTTCTCATGCTTCATCATATAAAGAAAGTTCTCAGCAATAGAGAGATTCTCACGAGGATGACGAATATGGAGACTTCTACCCTGAACAGAGTGACGGTAGATATTGTATGCATAAGCGATAATGGTTGGGAACTTGGCTATCAACTCTATGCTCTGGCGCATCAGATTGTCACGGCTGATGTCATCAGGATTTGGATCGAAGGTGTACATTTCGAGCACACAACGGGCCAGGATGTTCATGATGTTACTGCCTTCCAACTCGATGATATGGGTAATCGTACGATGATCAAGCGGCATATTATCGTTCAGGAGTTCTCTGAAAGCATCCAATTCCTCCTTATCAGGCAACTGGCCCGAGAGCAGCAGGAAGGCTACTTCCTCGAATCCGAAGCGCTTCTCCTTCAAGAGAGGAGTTACCAGATCATCGAGTTCATAACCACGATAATAAAGTTTACCCTCTGTAGGGGTCAACTTACCTTCTGCATCGCGCTCATAACCCACAACATTACCGATATTGGTCAATCCAACCAACACACCCGAGCCGTCTTCATTACGAAGTCCACGCTTCACATTGAACTTTTTGAATGCTTCCTTATCAATCTTGCATGAGTTCTTTACCTCATCGCTCAGTTTATATATCAAATATTCCTTATTCATAACTACTTATTTTTTGCTGCAAAATTCAATGCACTTCCTGCCTTGAACCATGCTATCTGCGTATCATTATAGGTATGTTCTACCTCAAAACTGTCTTCAGAGCCATCCTTATGCTTCAGGGTGACGGTGAGTTTAGAACCTGGCGCAAACTCCTTCAAACCTGTCAAAGAGATGCGGTCGTCCTCCTGCACCTTGTTATAATCATCCTTGTTGCAGAATGTGAGGGCAAGCATACCCTGTTTCTTCAGGTTGGTTTCGTGGATACGGGCGAAACTCTTGGCGAGAATCACCTTCACATTGAGGAAACGAGGCTCCATGGCTGCGTGCTCACGGGATGAACCTTCACCATAATTATCCTCTGCTACCACGATGCTGCTGATGCCCTTAGCCTTGTAAGCCTTGGCTGCGGTAGAAACCTCAACATAAGCACCATCCAACTGGTTCTTTACCTTGTTGCTCTCACCGTTAAAGGCGTTTACGGCACCCATCAGAAGGTTGTCGGAGATGTTCTGCAGATGTCCACGGAACTTCAGCCAAGGACCCGCCATAGAGATATGGTCGGTTGTACATTTGCCCTCGGTCTTGATAAGAAGCGGCATATCTGTCAGGTCCTTTCCATCCCATGGAGCAAACGGAGCAAGTTTCTGGAGTCGGTTGCTGTCAGGCGCAATGACTACCTCAACATTGGCATTTTCTTCGCTTGGGGCAATGAATCCCTTATCCTCTACGGCAAAACCCTTAGGTGGGAAGGTGAAACCTGTAGGCGCATCGAGCATCACGCTATTGCCTTCCTTATCCAGCAGAGTATCGGTAGCCGGATTAAAGTCGAGACGGCCCGCAATGGTGAGAGCCACGGTGAGCTCTGGACTGCCGATAAAGGCAAACGTATTAGGGTTGCCATCAGCACGACGACGGAAGTTTCGGTTGAAAGAGGTAACGATGGCATTCTTGCGCATATTATCATCAGTATGACGCTTCCACTGTCCGATGCAAGGACCGCAGGCATTGGTCATGATAAGGGCTCCAATCTTCTTGAAATCATCGAGGATACCATCACGCTCGGCTGTATAGCGAATCTGCTCTGAACCTGGGTTGATGATGAGCTGTCCCTTCACCTCAATACCCTTCTCATAAGCCTGACGGGCAATGCTGGCAGCACGGGCCAAGTCCTGATAAGATGAGTTGGTACAGCTACCTACCAATCCTACTTCTACTACCATCGGATAGTCGTTGGCAGGACCCTTTGCCTTCATGTGAGAGATTGGGGTGGCTGCATCTGGAGTGAACGGACCGTTAAGATGAGGTTCAACCTTAGAAAGGTCGATTTCAACAATCTGGTCGTAGAAAGCAGACGGATCTGCCAACACCTCATCATCAGCACGAAGTTCGGCAGCATTCATCTGTGCGAGAGATGCAATTTCCTCACGGCCTGTCTTGCGGAGATATTCGCTGGCGTTCTGGTCGAATGGGAAGATAGAGCATGTTGCACCCAGTTCGGCTCCCATGTTACAGATGGTAGCCTTGCCGGTTGTAGAGATGCTGTCCAATCCCTCGCCGAAATATTCGAGGATGGCGTTGGTTCCGCCCTTTACGGTAAGGATGCCAAGGATTTCGAGAATCACATCTTTAGGAGTAGCCCAGCCAGAGAGTTTGCCAGTGAGATGCACACCGATGAGGCGAGGCATCTTGAGTTCCCAAGGCTGACCGGTCAACACGTCTACAGCATCAGCACCACCTACACCTACAGCCACCATACCGAGACCGCCGGCATTAGGAGTATGAGAATCAGTACCCACCATCATACCTCCAGGGAATGCATAATTTTCGAGCACTACCTGATGGATGATTCCGGCACCAGGTCCCCAGAATCCGATATGATATTTCTGAGAAACAGATTTTAGGAAGTCATATACCTCTTTATTAGTCTTGCAAGCCTCAGGAAGATCTTGCGTAGCACCCACATCGGCACGAATCAAGTGATCACAATGTACGGAAGCAGGTACGGCCACCTTGTCCTTACCCGCATTCATGAACTGCAAGAGTGCCATTTGCGCAGTCGCATCCTGCATCGCCACGCGATTAGGACGGAAGTCAACATATTCTATACCTCTTTTATATGGTCGCAACTGTGTAGGGTCGAAAAGATGCGCAAAGAGCACCTTCTCGGCATAAGTAAGAGGTCGTTTCACCGTAGCCTTAGCCTGGGCTACACTTTCCGAATACGAAGCGTAAAAGCTTCTCAGCATTTCAATGTCCAATATCATCTTGTTCACAATTTTAATTAATTATACACTCTTTCGAGCAATTCTGTTTGCAAAAATACAACTTTTTCTACAAATAGTAGCATGTTTTATCGAAAATTTATCATTTTGATATGATTTTTCTGTTTTTTGATAATTTTGTTGTATATTTATACGTTAATCACTCTCTTTCTCCGGAAAAGCAGGATTATGATATGAAAAGACAAGAATGGCTACGGAAAGGCAGGAAAACAGAGAAAAAAGAAAGGAAAGTGAAGAAAAGAGGAGTTAAAATGAAAGAAAAAGCAAAATTTTTTGGTACTCTCCGCATTATTTATTATTTTTGCAGATGTTATGAGAATAGACATTATTACAGTATTACCAGAGATGCTGGAGGGATTCTTCAATGAGTCCATTCTAGCACGTGCGCAGAAGAAGGGTCTAGCGGAGATTCATCTGCACAACCTGCGTGACTACACATTAGATAAATGGAAGCGTGTGGACGACTATCCATACGGCGGAAGTGCCGGCATGGTGATGCAATGTGAACCAATAGACCGCTGCATTGCTGCACTGAAGGCAGAGCGCGAGTATGATGACGTGATTTATGTTTCGCCAGATGGTGAAACTTTCAACCAGAAGATAGCCAACGAAATGTCGATGCAGGGTAACCTCATCATCCTCTGCGGTCACTACAAGGGTATTGACCAGCGTGTGCGCGACCATCTCATTACCCGCGAAATCAGTGTAGGTGATTATGTGCTGACGGGTGGCGAACTTGCTGCAGCCATCATCTCAGATGCCGTCATCCGACTGGTTCCGGGTGTTATCAGCGACGAACAGAGCGCACTTTCCGACTGTTTCCAGGACGACATTCTTGCTGCCCCTATCTACACCCGTCCTGCCGACTACAAGGGATGGAAGGTTCCGGAGATTCTGCTCAGTGGCAACGAAGCCAAGATTCGCCAGTGGGAATTCGACCAGGCCATGGAAAGAACCAAGCGCCTGCGCCCTGACCTGCTGAAATAAGAAGAAATCATTGCTGATTACTATCATACCCAGAACGGTGATTTTTAGGCACGGTGTAATCCGTTCCTAAAAATCACCGTTCTACTCATTCTCAAGCCATATACTAAAACTCTACACCTTATTTATCAACTACACCTTATTAATATTATTCTTTTTCTACGCATTTTTCGCAGAAAGCCTCACCCAGCATGAAACCTTCTTCGTAGAGGCGTTCCAGTTTATCGGTATCCTTCTCTATTCTGCCAACTTCCAACGGACGGATTGGACGGATACAGGTAATCTTACCCGCAGCCTCCAGATCATCTACAAGCTGGATCTGTTCGTTATAAGCCCGATGACGGTGACTCAGAGCCACACGCAGGCGAGGATAGTTCTTATATAAATAAGGAATCTTATGGTCTTTGCCCATATCACGCCATCCTTTGTTGCGAGTCAGGACAACCACATTGTGTTGCCACCCCATGTCAATGGCGTGCTGCACCGGAATACTGTCCGCAATACCACCATCCAACATCGGAATGCCATCCACTTCCACAATCTTGCTCACATATGGCAAACTGCTGGAAGCACGCACAACATCCAGTGCACGCTGCCTGTCATGATTCTCGGAAAGATACATAGCCTTGCCCGTAAGACAATTGGTAGTAACCATCTCGAAACCATCGGCATACTTAAAATAGGTATCAAAATCGAAAGGCAAGAGCTGGTTCGGAAACTTATCGTAGAGCAATTTGCGGTCGAAGATACACCCCTGAGTCACCAGATGGCGAATACCGATATACTGGTATCGGGCCAGATAATCGATGTTAGAGATACGGGCACGCCGAGGTTGGCGGCTCATATACGACATGCCATTACATGCCCCAGCCGATACAGCCACCGTATAAGGGAAATAAACATCATGCTTCATGAAGGCATCCAACACTCCACTGGTGAAGACACCCCTCATGCCTCCTCCCTCAAGAACCAAACCTGTTGTTTTCAAATTCAATTTCATAACACACTCTCTGCTTTTAAAATTCTCAAAATAATTATATTTTGCTTGCAGCATAGACAATTTTCTTACATTTTGTCTAGCAAAAAGCCGTTTTTATATTAATTATTTATAAATTTACGCGTTTTATTCAATTTTGCTTGCAAAGATACGTATTTTTTGGGAAATAATTGCTAACTTTGCAAGCAAAATAATGTAAAATACTAAAAATATGTTCAGCAAAGAGACTTACATCAGCCGCAGACAGGAGTTGAAGAAGCTTGTGAAAAGCGGCGTAATTATACTTTTCGGAAACAACAATTCACCATGTAATTTCCCTAATAACGGATATTACCCTTTCCGTCAGGACTCGACATTCCTCTATTATTTCGGATTGCAGCGCGACGGTCTGGTAGGTGTGATAGATATAGACAACGATATTGAAACCCTGATTGGCGATGACATCGACCTCGTAGACATCGTATGGTACGGAAGCGTTGACAGTGTTCACGATCTTGCAGCGCAGGTAGGCGTTCACAACTCAGCACCTATGAAAACGCTCAAGACTATCTGCAACGACGCCATGTCGAAGAAGCGCAAGATTCATTTCCTGCCACCTTACCGCTACGACATCAAGCTGCAGGTATTCGACCTTCTGGGCATCCATCCTAACCAGCAGAAAGAAGAGGCCAGCATGGACCTCATCAAGGCTGTTGTGAAGATGCGTTCAACTAAGACCCAGGAAGAAATCGAGGAATTGGAGCGTGCTGCTGTCATCGGATACAAGATGCATACCACAGCGATGAAGCTCGTACGTCCGGGTGTGACAGAAAAATATGTTGCAGGTCAGGTAAGCGGCATTGCCCACTCTTACGGAGCCATGGTCAGTTTCCCAACTATCTTCAGTCAGCACGGTGAAATTCAGCATGGTTATCCATCTATGAATGTACTGGAAGAAGGCAGACTGGCACTCTGTGATGCAGGTGCAGAAACTATGAACAACTACTGTTCAGACAACACCCGCACCATGCCGGTGAGCGGAAAGTTCAGCCAGCGCCAGTTGGAAATCTACTCTATTGTAGAAGAATGCCACGACCATGCACTGGATGTAGCCAAGCCAGGCGTAAAATGGGCAGACGTACACTTCTCTGTTTGCCGTCTGCTCTTCGACCGCATGAAGGAGCTCGGACTTGCAAAGGGTGATACAGAAGAGGCTGTAAAGGCTGGAGCACACGCCATGTTCCTGCCTCATGGTTTGGGCCACATGATGGGAATGGATGTTCACGACATGGAGAACCTCGACCAGATTAACGTTGGTTTCGACGAGGAGGTACGCCCTAATCTGGAGCAGTTCGGTACCAACTGCCTGCGTATGGGTCGCCGTCTGCAGGAAGGTTTCGTAGTAACCGATGAGCCGGGAGTTTACTTCATCCCTGCCCTCATCGAAGACTGGAAGGCATCCGGTCACTGTGCAGAATTCCTCAACTTCGACAAGATTGAGACCTATAAAGATTTCGGTGGTATCCGAATTGAGGACGATGTACTCATCACCAAAGATAGTTGCAGATTCCTGGGCAAAGACCGCATACCTTATCATCCAAAAGATGTTGAGGAGTTCATGGCAGCCAACAAGGAATAAAATTCCTGAAAGAGAAATCATTTCAGAAAAAGGAATCAGAGAGAAGATATAACAAGAACATTAATATAAAGAGAAAAGAATTCATGAAGAAAACTATGATTGTTGCAGCCTTGATGGCTTTGGTAGCCACAGGAGCAAATGCGAAGAAAGCTGCAGACTCTGCAGAAGTAGCAAAGAACAAACCTGTATTTACTGTAGTAAAGCAGAATCCTATCACTAGCATCAAGGACCAGAACCGCAGTGGTACGTGTTGGGCTTACTCTACCCTCAGCTACTTCGAGAGCGAGATTTTGAAGAAGACAGGCAAGACCTACGACCTCAGCGAGATGTTCGTAGCCAACAAGACTTATATGGACCGCGCCACAGTGGCAGTAAGAATGCACGGCGACGTGAGCTTCTCAGAGGGTGGTAGTGCCTACGATGTACTCTATGCTTTGCAGCACTATGGTATTGTACCAGAGTCTGCCATGCCTGCACCAGGTTCATTGACAGGTGACTCCCTGGCTAACTTTGGTGAGTTCTTCAACGTAATGACTCCATACGTAGAGGCAGTAGCAAAGAGCACAGCCAAGAAGCTTTCTCCTGCTTGGAAGAGCGGTCTTCAGGGCATAATCGACTCTTACATCGGCAAGACTCCTGAGAAGTTCACATACGAGGGCAAGCAGTATACTCCACAGAGCTTCTGCCAGAGCCTCGGTTTGAATCTTGATGATTATGTAACCATCACCAGCTACACCCACCACCCAATGTGGAGCAAGTTTGCTGTTGAGGTACAGGATAACTGGCGCTGGCCTTTGAGTTACAACGTTCCTATGGAAGACATCTGCAAGATCATCGACAACGCTGTAAACAACGGTTACACAGTAGCTTGGGGCGGTGACGTAACAGAAGATGGTTTCACTCGCAAGGGTCTCGGTATCGCTTACGACGTAAAGAAGGTTCGCTCTATGGCCGGTACAGATGCTGACCATTGGTTCAAGCTCTCTAAGGACGAGAAGAAGGAGAAGTTTGATTCTCTCGGCGTAAATGCTCCTGAGATTGTTCCTACACAGGCTATGCGTCAGGAAGCATTCGATAATTGGGAGACAACTGACGACCACGGTATGCACATCTACGGTATCGCTAAGGATCAGAACGGCAAGGAGTACTACATGGTTAAGAACTCTTGGGGCGAGTATGGTGACTACAAGGGAACCTGGTACATGACCAAGGCTTTCGTAGCTTACAAGACTATGGACTTCATGGTTAACAAGAACGCCCTTCCTAAGGACATCCGCAAGAAGCTCGGAATCTAGGAGAGTTTTAATAGTTAAAAGTTTATAGTTAACAGTCTATAGGTTTTCTATGGACATTCTCCTAAACAAAAATATTCAAGGGGCAGCAAACCGATGAGTTTGCTGCCTTTTTTGTTGCCAAGAAAATCTCTTATTCACTTATTTTGAGTTGCCAACAAGTCTTATTTTTACTTATTTCTAGGTAATTTAGTAAAATTCCTCCCTAAACATTTCCTTTTGTCATTTTATTTTCGTAACTTTGGGGGCAGAAATAAAAAATAATTAAAATGCATTTTAAATGGAATTACGAATCACCAACACCTGAACAGCAAAAAGCAGCTGAAGAATTAGGCGCCAAGCTAAATATGAGCCCAGTTCTTGCCCATTTGCTCATCAAGCGCGAGATTACGACAGAGTCTGCAGCCAAACGGTTCTTCCGTCCACAACTCTCAGATCTCATCAATCCATTCCTGATGAAAGACATGGATATTGCCGTAGACCGCCTGAACGATGCTATGGGTAGAAAGGAACGTATCCTTGTTTACGGAGACTATGACGTAGACGGATGCACCGCCGTTGCCCTGGTGTACAAATTCTTGCAGCAATTCTATTCAAACATCGACTACTACATTCCCGACCGCTACGACGAAGGTTACGGAGTGAGTAAGAAAGGAATAGATTTTGCTCATCAGACTGGTGTAAAACTGATTATTATTCTAGACTGCGGAATCAAGGCTATTCAGGAGATAGAATATGCCAAGAGTCTGGGAATAGACTTCATCATCTGCGACCATCACGTTCCTGACGATGTGATGCCACCTGCTGTGGCCATACTCAATCCGAAGCGTCCTGACGATCCATTCCCATTCAAGCATCTCTGCGGATGCGGTGTAGGATTCAAGTTTATGCAGGCTTTTGCCAAGAACAACAACATTCCGTTCTCCAGGCTCATTCCTCTGCTCGACTTCTGCGCTGTGAGTATTGCTGCCGACATTGTGCCGGTGGTAGATGAGAACAGAATACTCGCCTTCCATGGTCTTAAGTTGCTGAATACCAACCCAAGTATCGGTCTGAAATCCATCATCGACATCTGCGGACTGAACGGACGCGAGCTCTCTATGAGCGATATTGTGTTCAAGATTGGTCCCCGCATCAATGCTTCAGGCAGAATGGAGAACGGCAAGCTGAGCGTAGATCTGCTGGTAGAAAGAGACTATTCCTCAGCCCTGCGCATGGCCAGACACATCAATGAGTACAATGAGCAGCGCAAAGACATAGACAAGCAGATGACTGAAGAAGCCAACGGCATCGTATCGCGTCTGGAAAGCATGAAACACAACTCCAGCATCGTGCTCTATGATGAAGGTTGGAAAAAGGGAGTCATTGGCATTGTTGCTTCCCGACTCACCGAAATCTACTTCCGCCCTACCATTGTTCTGACCCGAGATGGTGATATGGCTACAGGTTCAGCACGTAGCGTAACGGGATTTGACATCTACTCAGCCATCAAGAGTTGCCGCGACCTCCTGCTCAATTTCGGTGGTCATACCTATGCTGCCGGACTTACCTTGAAGTGGGATAAGGTTAGAGAGTTCAGAGACAGGTTCCAGCATTATGTAGAAGAGCATATTTCGCCTCAACAGACAGAACCGATGCTCAACATAGATGCTGAAATAGACTTTAAAGACATTACCAAGCATCTGCAGGCCGACTTGAAGCGCTTCTCTCCTTTCGGTCCATGTAACCAGAAACCTATTTTCTGCACCAACCGGGTATATGATTATGGTACCAGCAAGGTGGTGGGCAGAGAACAGGAACACATCAAGTTGGAACTGGTAGACTCAAAATCGAGCACGGTCTTAAACGGCATCGCTTTCGGTCAGAGTGCAGCTGCCCGCTACATTAAGAGTAAGCGAAGTTTCGACATAGCCTTCACCATAGAAGAGAATATTTTTAAGAAAAACCAAGTTCAACTTCAGATAGAAGACATCCGTCCAAACGAAGGATGAGGTACTTAGCCCTATGCATGGATTAGGCACTGATTACTCGGATTACACGGATTTGTAGAGCAAATCCGTCAGGACGCAAAAGCATCGAAATCTGCAAGGGCAAAAGTTTCAAAAAATGGCAGATAAATATCAAGAAATACTACGTACATATTGGGGGTATCCTGACTTTCGCGGCATACAACGAGACATCATCGAGAGTATAGCCCGAGGTGAGGATACCCTCGGTCTTATGCCTACAGGTGGCGGTAAATCCATCACCTTCCAGGTTCCAGCCCTTGCCCAAAAGGGCGTCTGCATTGTGGTAACTCCACTCATTGCGCTGATGAAGGATCAGGTACAGCATCTCAAGGCCCGCAACATCCTGGCTGAAGCCATCTACACAGGATTGTCGCGCCAAGAGATTCTCCGAATATTGGAAAATTGTATTTTCGGTGAAATCAAGTTTCTGTATGTTTCACCAGAACGTCTTTCTTCAGAATTGTTCCAAACTAAACTGCGCCACATTCCGGTGAGTTTCATCACGGTAGATGAAGCTCACTGCATCAGCCAGTGGGGTTACGATTTCCGCCCATCTTATCTCGAAATTGCAAAAATAAGAGATATGAAGCCCGGTGTACCAGTCCTTGCTCTTACGGCTACGGCCACTCCCGATGTAGTAGAAGATATCCAGAACCAGCTTCACTTCAAGAAGCAAAACGTATTTAAAATGAGTTTTGCCCGCAAGAATCTTGCCTATGTGGTGCGCACCACCAACGACAAGTTGACCGAAATGGTTCATATCCTACAGTGTACCCAAGGCTCAGCAATCATTTATGCGAGAAGCCGAAAACGAACCAAGGAGATGGCAGAACTTCTGAACAAACAAGGTATTTCTGCTACATTTTACCATGCCGGACTGGATTCCGACGTGAAGGATATCCGACAGAAAAACTGGCAAAATGACGAGATAAGGGTAATGGTAGCAACCAATGCTTTCGGCATGGGAATAGACAAGTCAGATGTGAGAATGGTAATTCATATAGATTGTCCAGACTCACTGGAAGCCTATTTTCAAGAGGCGGGTAGAGGCGGAAGAGACGGCGAAAAGGCTTATGCTGTGCTGCTCTACAACCAGAGCGATGAAAACAAACTCATGAAACGCATAGACGAAACCTTTCCAGACAAAGAATTCATCAAAGACGTTTACGAGCATCTTGCTTACTTTTTCCAGGTGGCAGTAGGAAGCGGAATGGGACAGACTTTCATGTTCGAGATAGAGAAGTTCTGCTTCACCTACAAGTACTTCCCTACTCGCGTAGACTCGGCTCTGCGCATTCTGGAGCGCTCAGGCTATATCCACTACGAGGACAATCCTGACGGAAAAGCAAGAATCAGATTTAACATCAGCCGAAATGATCTCTATCTGCTAGAGAATGTTTCGGAGAAGGAAGAGTCTGTTATTACGGGGCTTCTGCGTAATTACGGCGGTCTGTTTACCGACTATGTTTACATTGATGAGTCGCTGATAGAGCGTGTAAGCGAACTAAACCGTCAGCAGGTATACATGATTCTGAAAAATCTGAGTGCCCGCCACATCATCGACTTCATTCCCCGTCGCAAGACACCTTATATCAGCTACACGCGTCCTAGGGAAGATGGGTTCAGAGTTATCATCCCTGAGGAGGTATGGGAGGTACGTAAGAAACAGTTTACTGCCCACATCAAGAGCATTATCAGTTATGCAAAGAACGACAGCATCTGCCGTTCGCGCCAGCTTCTGAGTTATTTTGGCGAAAAAACGAAAATGAAGGACGACTGCGGGATATGTGATGTCTGCATAGACCACAAAATACCCCAGAAGCAAACTATTATATCAGAAATTCTAGACTTGCTGAAAGACGGAAAGCCACATGACATTACAGAATTAAACCAACTGAAATATGATTCAGAAGATATGGCTGCAGTTCTTGAAGAAATGGTTGCAGAGAATATGTTTTATGTCGAGGGAGACAAAATCGTTCATGACCCATAAATGAAATAGCAGAAAGGTGTATCATAAGTTATACTTTATGAGCCCGCTCCCATATGAAATCACTAAAGCCCCTTATAAACAGAAAAAAGGGAACGACACCTCTCGGGCCATTCCCTTTTCAACATTATGTACGAGAAAAAAATTAGTTATTCTCAGGGCGAAGTTTACGAACTGTAACACCAGCCTGCCACATTTCCTTGTTGCGCATAGCCTCGAGTTCAGCGTTCAACTTCTCGCGGTAATCAGCCTGAGAGTTCTTGTCGATAGAAATCTGAGCCTCGTTACCAGTCTTTACAGAGTAGTACAACCACTCCATTACAGGCTTGATAGCCTC
This sequence comes from Segatella copri, assembly GCA_021628325.1. Lineage (GTDB taxonomy): Bacteria > Bacteroidota > Bacteroidia > Bacteroidales > Bacteroidaceae > Prevotella > Prevotella copri_R. The sequence goes on from JAJXAL010000007.1 coordinate 20,032, forward strand.
ACGGAAACGAGGAGCCCAGTCAAGAGCACCACGCTGAGCTGTTGTTGAACAGTTAGCATACATCCAATCCATACCCTTAGCACCGAAGAGAGGGCCAAGGCTCTGTGTGAGCTCCTCAACAGTCTCGTTGAAAGCCTCAGATGGTGAGTGACCATTCTCGCGGAGCACGTCATACTGTGCCTCCAACAATCCCTCAATTGCACCCATCAATGAGCCACGCTCACCTGTGAGGTCAGAAGTAGCCTCACGCTGGAATGTTGTCTTGAACAAATAACCGGCACCGATACCGATACCGAAGGCAATAGTCTTCTCCTCTGCCTTGCCAGATGCATCCTGGTATACAGCGTAAGAGCAGTTCAAACCACGACCCTCGCAGAACATAGTGCGGAGAGAAGTACCAGAACCCTTAGGAGCAACCATGATTACATCAATATCCTTTGGTGGAACAACGCCTGTGCGGTCGCTCCAGTTGATAGCGAAACCATGTGAATAATACAAAGTCTTACCTGCTGTGAGGTGTGGCTTAATCTTTGGCCAGCATGCAATCTGACCGGCATCAGAAAGCAACATACAGATGATAGTACCTTTTTCAGCAGCTTCCTCGATAGAGAACAGAGTCTTACCAGGAACCCAACCATCCTTCAGACACTTCTCGTAGGTCTTACCCTGACGCTGTCCGACGATGACGTTGAAACCATTATCGCGAAGGTTACAAGCCTGACCAGGACCCTGGATACCATAACCGATAACTGCGATTGTTTCGTTCTTCAATACTTCACGTGCTTTCTCCAATGAAAATTCATGACTGGTGACAACAGTTTCCATTACGCCACCGAAATTCATTTCTGCCATAATTTTTATTTTTTTTGTGCGGCTTGCCGTTTGTGGAGCCGCGGGTTATACTTGTCCATACGGATGCGAGCTGTATTCTTATCCAAAGAGAGCCTGTTTGATCCGTCCACCCCCTATCCAAGAAGGCGGCTCTGGGTTTATTTTTATTTTCTGAGTGCAAAGGTAAGCAAATAAAATGAAACTACCAAATTTTTCTTTCAATTTTTAATAAATTTAGCCTTACTTCTTACAACTTCCACCTCATTTACGTCATTTTTGCCGGTTTTTGTTATCTTTATGCAGTATTCTTGCATTTCTTCTGCCTCACTTGTTTCTTCCAAATAGAAATGAAGTTGGTCTCCCTGGTGACTTTCTGCTACGTAAGCTATCTCAAATCTTTGCAAAAAGTGATTTTTGTAATAATCCAGATCAAAGAGGTCGAGGATATGTTCGATGTATTTTACCGAGTTGATGTGTCCGTTAACATCTACATCATGATAATAGGTGTCAATGGTTCTCACCAGCTTGGCATCCTTGCCCATTTTCACTCTCGAACTTGCTTGGATAGGACAAGGTTTTTCCGAATCAATATATTCTTTGATAAGCCCGTCGTGATTTTCAAAAATATCAACAGGCTGTCGGGTTTCCGTATCAATCATTGCCCACACGCTCTTGCCGTAACCGTAAACCTTGGCTTCTTCGGATGATGATGTCTTGCCGCAGATTTTGAAATCTCGGGATGTGAAATATTTCATGGCACTCTCGCACCAGGTTTCTACCACAAAGCGGTCGTAAGACTTCGGCATCTCTGTCATCTCAATGGCCAGTCGGCTGAGAACCCATGTCTTGTGTCGGGGCATGAGGTAGTTCATACCGAACCCGCGGTCGTTGCTGTGAAAATCGGCAGCATTGAGCAGATGATTTCCGAGATGCCCCATAAAGAGGTGGCTGCTGAAATCGCAGTGGAAAGGCTCCGAAAGAAATTCGTAACGCCCTACCTTATCTAATATTTTCTGTTCCATAATATCTGTCTCGTCCTTTTATCTTGCTGTTTGTCTTATTGTTTTAAACCGAAAAAGCCCCCTGCTCCGCTAGTTTGAAGCCAGGGGAACAAAGGGCATCAAAATATGAAAGAAATCTAATCTTCTGAATTCTGCTTGAGATAATCAGAGATGGGTTCGTCAAAACTTCTCGTAACAGCGATTCTGCCGCTTCGGGTATACTGAAGGAGGCAGTTGTAGCTGTTGAGCTGCTGGAAGAGGTCGGCGATGTCTTCGGTAAGTCCTGCCAGGAGCACGGTGCTGTAAGTAGGATTCACCTCCATCATGCGGGCATCATGCTTGCGGATGGTGCGCGAAACCTCTGGATTTTCGAGCAATACCGGAGTGGAAATCTTGAAGAGAGCCACTTCATGGATGAAGATCTGGTCGTCGGAGTAGTAATCGCTCTTCACCACGTCAATCTTCTTCTCTATTGCCTTGTTGATTTTCTCAATCTGCTCTTCATCACTCCAAACCGTGATGGTATACTTGTGTATATTCTTGATACTGCTGGCCGAAACATTCAAGCTCTCGATGTTTACCTGTCTGCGAGTAAACACGGCGGTAATCTGATTCAGGATACCAGCAATGTTTTCTGAGTAAACAAGCAATGTATATAATTTCTTTTCGTTGTTATTCTCCATTTTTCCAAATTTTAAAATAATCGGTTACTTTTCGGAGTCTTTCCTTTTCGGAGGATGCTCCCTCTTGAAGGAATTTACACCTTATTATATATATAGCCGAGAACTTTTAATAATTCAACTCGAGTTGCATCTCATCTACACTCTTGCCCGGCAGCGTCATCGGAACGATGTCTTCATTCTCCTTGATGGCGCACTCCAGCAGGTAAGGACCCTTGGTGCTGATCATCTTCTCCACCTTAGCCTGAAGGTCCTTGCGGTCTATTACCACATCGTATGGTATGCCGTAGGCCTTGGCAATCTCTGCATAATGAGGATTCATCATGTGGGTGAAGGAGTGACGGCCGCCGAACATCAGGTCTTGCCACTGGCGCACATTGCCCAGATAGTTGTTGTTCAGCAGAATCATCTTTACCGGTGCCTGCTGCTCCATGATGGTGCCTAGTTCCTGGATGTTCATCTGGAAACCGCCGTCGCCGAAGAAACAGCAGATGGTGCGGTCGGGAGCTCCGAAGGTGGCACCGATGGCTGCCGGAAGACCGAAGCCCATGGTTCCGAAACCACCACTGGTTACGATGCTCAGCTTCTTGGTAAACTTGAAGTAGCGGCTACTGATCATCTGGTTCTGACCTACGTCGTTTACGAGAACAGCCTCATTATGAGTAGCTTCCGTTACCACGTTGGTCACCTCGCCCATAAGCAGCGGTCCCTCTGTAGGGTGGATATCCTTCTCTATTACCTTTTCCTGTTCCTGCTGGCGGTATTCCTCGAAGGAATCTCTCCACTCGCGGTGAACATTCTTGTTCAGCAGACGGGTAATGGCTGGCAGACTCTGTTTGCAGTCGCCCACAACAGCCACATCGGTCTTGATAACCTTATCAATCTCAGCCTTGTCAATGTCCAGGTGAATAATCTTAGCCTGGGGAGCATACTTAGAAGGCACGCCTGTGATACGGTCGCTGAAACGCATACCGATGGCGATGAGCACATCACACTCCTGGGTCTTCATATTGGTAGCATAAGAACCGTGCATGCCGAGCATACCCATGTTGAGCGGGTGGTTGCTAGGCAGGGCAGAAAGGCCGAGCAGGGTTCTGCCGGCAGGGATATCTGCCTTCTCGAGGAATTCGATGAGTTCATTATGTGCACCGCCAAGCTCTACTCCATGCCCCACGAGGGCGAATGGTTTCTTGGCATTGTTGATGAGTTCGGCAGCTTCAGCCACCGCCTTTTCATCTATCGTAGGATAAGGGTTGTAAGATGTAACCTTCTCACATTTCACTGGTTCACACTCGCATGTAGCCACCTGCGCATTCTTTGTAAAGTCGAGCACCACAGGTCCCGGACGTCCGCTGCGGGCGATGTAGAAAGCACGGCTCACAGCCCATGCCACATCCTCGGCACGGCGTATCTGGTAAGACCACTTGGAGATTGGCTGGGTAACACCCACGAGGTCTACCTCCTGGAAGGCATCGGTACCCAGGGCACCTACGCCTACCTGTCCGGCGATGACTACGATTGGTGTAGAATCCATCATGGCATCAGCGATGCCGGTCAATGTATTAGTAGCTCCAGGACCACTAGTGACAAGAGCGACGCCCACTTCGCCGCTGACTCGGGCATAACCCTGTGCAGCGTGAGCAGCAGCCTGCTCGTGACGTACCAAGATGTGGTCAAACATCTTCTTTTCACCTCTCGTGTAACCGTACAGTGCATCAAACACTGGCATGATGCTGCCGCCCGGATATCCGAAGATGGTTTTAACATCCTCGTTTTTCAGGGAGCGCATCAGTGCTTCGGCTCCTGTTATTACTTCTTTTGCCATTTATATGTTATTATTCTGAATAATTCAAAAACTTTTCTTTTCTCAAAGACTCTAAAAACTGTCTTTTCAAAGACTCTCGAAGACTAGTCGATGATTCTCACACCGCCCTTATCTGCCGAACTTACGCTCTGGGCATAAGCGCGCAGTGCCTTGCTAACCACGCGGTTGCGCTTCAGCGGCTGCTGTGGACGTGCTGCGAGTTCCTCGTCAGAGAGTTTCACATTGATGGAGCGGCTAGGGATATCAATGACGATGATGTCGCCATCCTTAATCTTGCCGATGTTACCACCTGCTGCAGCCTCAGGACTGATGTGACCGATGCTCAAGCCTGATGTACCGCCTGAGAAGCGGCCATCGGTGATGAGGGCACATTCCTTGCCCAGGTGACGGCTCTTGATGTAAGAGGTTGGGTAGAGCATCTCCTGCATGCCAGGGCCACCCTTCGGACCCTCGTGGGTGATGACTACGCAGTCGCCTGAGTTAACCTTTCCGCCGAGGATGCCTTCGCATGCATCTTCCTGAGAATCAAAGCATACGGCTGGACCCTCAAAATGCCAGAGCACTGGGTCTACGCCGGCTGTCTTTACTACGCAACCGTTCTGGGCGATGTTGCCGAAGAGCACTGCCAGTCCGCCATCCTTGGTGTAGGCATGCTCGAGGTCGCGGATACAACCCTCGGCGCGGTCGGTGTCGAGACTCTCCCACTGAGCATCCTGACTACCCATCTGGGTAGAGAACTTTCTGCCCGGTGCTGAATGGTAGATTCTGTCAGCCTCGGCATCAATCTCTGTGCCGGTAATGTCGTATTTCTTCATCTGCTCATCGAGTGTTTTGCCGTCAACACGCTTTACGGCGCCGTTGATCAGACCGCCCTTGTTCAGCTCGTTCAGGATACCGAGGATACCACCTGCACGGTTGCACTCCTGTACACTGTATTTCTGGGTGTTAGGGCTCAACTTGCAGAGGCAAGGCACCTTGCGGCTCAACTGGTCGATGTCTTCCATCTTGAAGTCTGCGCCAGCTTCCTGAGCTACTGCCAGCAAGTGGAGCACGGTGTTGGTGCTTCCGCCCATGGCGATGTCCAGGGTCATGGCGTTGAGGAATGCGTCGCGGGTAGCTATATTGCGTGGCAATACGCTCTCGTCGCCGTCCTCATAATATGCATAAGCGTTCTTAACTATCTGGCGTGCAGCATCTTTGAAGAGCTGGATGCGGTTCTTGTGGGTAGCAAGAATGGTTCCGTTGCCTGGCAAACTCAGACCGATGGCCTCGGTGAGTGAGTTCATTGAGTTGGCGGTAAACATACCTGAGCAGCTACCGCAACCTGGGCAGGCGCACTGCTCAATCTGCGTCATCTCCTCGTCAGAAACGCTTGTATCAGCACCCTTAATCATAGCTGTAATCAAGTCGGCGTTCTCACCCTTCCAGCGTCCGGCTTCCATAGGTCCACCTGAGCAGAACACGGTAGGAATGTTCAGTCGCATAGATGCCATGAGCATACCTGGGGTTACCTTGTCGCAGTTTGAGATGCAGATCATGGCGTCGGCCTTGTGAGCATTGACCATGTATTCTACAGAGTCGGCAATGATGTCACGGCTTGGGAGGGAATAGAGCATTCCGTCGTGTCCCATTGCGATACCGTCGTCAACGGCGATGGTATTGAATTCGGCTGCGTAGCACCCCATAGCTTCGATTTCCTTCTTGACGATCTGACCGATTTCATGAAGATGGGTATGACCTGGCACAAACTGAGTAAAGCTGTTCACGATAGCAATGATTGGTTTACCAAACTGCTCGTGTTTCATACCTGCAGCTACCCAGAGTGCTCGGGCACCTGCCATTCTTCTGCCTTCAGTGCAGACGCTACTTCTTAATGGATGTTTCATATCTTTTTTTCTTTTATTTCCTTGCTTAAAAGGGCTCTTTCGAGCCCATTTGTTATAATTTGCCTGCAAAGATACAGAGAATTTATGTAATAGCCAACTAATTTCGTATAAAATTTCAGAAAACTTCGTTTTTTTGTTAGAAAAACAAATAAAATGCTTACAATTTATCACGATAGATACTCATTTCTGCTGATTTTGTGCAAAAAAACAAGAAAGAGCTTATTAACCACACTGAACTCTTATCTTATTAAGATTACCTGACGAAAAAGTATAAAGCGAGGCGGCCAGACATGTAAGAAAGATAAGAAGAAAAAAAATCCTCCTAAACCGAAGTTTAGGAGGACCTGGTCACAAGACCAAATATCTGAAACTACTTATTTCTTTATTCAGCTGCATTGTTATCATTGAATGTAGCAACACGGTTGAACTCAACCTGCTTGAAGAGCTTGTCAGTAGCACCCATACCCTTAGCCTGAAGACGATTTGCGCTAATCTTGTAAGTCTTAACGAGAATGTTCTTTACAGCATTGGCACGAGCCTCAGAAAGTTTCTGGTTAAGTTCCTTAGAACCCTCTGGAGATGCATAACCCTTAATTTCAACCTTAGCATTTGGATGATTCTTCATATACTGAGCAATCATCTCGATGTTTGGCATCTGGCTACGCTCTACTTTTGACTTACCTACAGTAAACAATACTGTTGGCTGCAAATTGGTAGCAGTAGCTGGCTTTACATACTTAGGAGCCTTCTGGCACTCATTGAGCGCATTCTGGAGATCCTTGATCTGCTTGTCCTTAGCTGCGAGTTCAGAATCCTTGCTATTCAAGTCGTTGCGGAGGTTGTTGATCTGACCATTCAAACCATCAATCTCGTTCTGGTCGCGTGGAGTTACGATAGTGAAGTTGTGAGAGTTGTTAGAACCCTTGAACTTGTAGTTAACACCCACCTTAACCTGAAAAGCAGACTTGTTAACATCAAACTGGCAACCATTGCAAGCACTCTTGTTGTCGTGAAGGAACCAATTCATAGATGGCTCTACATATACCTGCCAAGCCTTGTTTGCGCCAAGGTTGAATGCGAAGTCAACACCTGCGTTAGCTGTGAGGGCATTGAGGTTGCCATTATGAAGGTTGAAAGAGTGGTAACCACCAATGCCTGCCAATGGGATGATTTCGAATTTACGTGGCTCACCCTTGTAACCCAAGAAGAGGTTTGTTGCATTGATAGTACCGATGAACTTACCGCTTGCACCACGAACCAAAGTCTTATGTGTAAAAGGCAGGTTGCGGTTACGAGCATAGAGGTCAGCCTCTACAGCAGCACCCCAAACTGGAGTAAACCACTTTCCGAGACGTACACCTACTGAAGGATTCACGTTCTTGAACCATGCATTGTGAGTAGTCTTTGTAGCAGCTCCAACGTTTACACCAAGATACCAATTGTCAAAGAACTTGCTCTCCTGTGTAGTCTGAGCAGATGCAGATACTGCCATTACGGCAGCAGCAAACATTAATACTAACTTTTTCATTTTCTCTCTAAAATTTGATTTTATATAAATTACTTAAAACTTCATTTTCAGGGTGCAAAATAATAAAAAAAATTATTAACTACCAAATTTTTGGTCATATTTTATGCTGTAAAACATAAAAAATGGAGAAAAAGAACATTTTAATATCCTATTTCTCCATTCTATTTTACTCAAAATGAATAATCTGAGCCATTATTGGTTCTATCCGTTTCTATCAGAAAACATCTTCTGAAGAAAGCTAAAGTTCGAAAACCTGAGCGCTTCTGCCTGCGATGGTTACCTGCATGTTTCCCAAGCCAGAAACCGAGAGTTTCAGCGTGCGAGGCAAGGCATTCACCACTTTAAGCCAGGTTTTGCCCGATTTAGAATCCTTCACTACACTGGTGCCCACATATTTCTTCAGCGCATCCGGCAGACTGAGCACGGATGAGATGTAGAGGTCACCGGCATGCTGACCGAACATCTTCTGCATCTTGTAGCTCTCGCTCGCGCGTACATTATTATTATCAAAGTAAATCATGTCCGGCTGCCAGTTGCTGTATCCGTCCTTACACAAGAGAGGAGCATAGGATGTCATTTCTACCACATCGCCGTTGCGCTCCACATTGCAGAGGTGGATGCCCTCAGCCAGCGCATTGTCTGCCGCATTGGCACCGCGAGATGCATATTCGCCCAGATAAACCTTAGGAGCCTTGCGGTCGTAATGGTCGTAATAATCCTGATGGTTCAGGAACCAGCCCGGCTGCTCATAATAATGCTCGTCTACGGCATCAATCCAGCGCTTGTTTTCGCGGGCAATCTTCCAACCCTCAATATAATCGGAAGACGGGAAGTGGAACGGACCTACGGTACCTACCACCTCGAGCTGAGGATACTTCTGCTTCACTGCCTTGCAGATCATCAGGTAGCGCTGCTCGAAATCGGTAGAGATGAGGTCTTCGTTGCCGATGCCTATCATCTTGAGGTTGAACGGAGCCGGATGCCCCGCATCGGCTCTCATCTTAGCCCACTTAGAGGTGGCAGGGTCGCCATTCGCCCATTCTACCAAGTCTAGCACGTCCTGAATATACTGCGGCATCTCGCTCATCGGGATTCCGCCCTGCTGACCAGCCACTCCGCGCTCATCTGCCACAGAGTTCTGGCAAGGAACACCTGCCGCCAATACAGGCAGCGGCTCGGCTCCCATATCCTCGCACCACTGGAAATACTCATAGAAACCCAGCTGGCGGGTCTGATGGTATCCCCAGATGTTGTAGGCTGGCTTGCGATCTTTCTGCGGACCCACGCTCTCCTTCCAGTGGTAAATGTTCTTGAGCCCCTGACCGTGGAGCATGCAGCCGCCCGGGAAGCGCACGAAGCGAGGCTTCAGGTCGGCAATGGCCTCGGCAAGGTCTTTACGCAGTCCATGACCCTTGTAAGTATCTTGTGGTTTGAGACTTACCAAATCTACCGCCACTTTCTGCTCGCCCTTAGGCAAGATGGCGAACCGGATGTTCTTGCCCAGTTTGCCCTCCTTGGTGGTGGCTTCGCTGGCGAGTTCGCCCTCATATTTATCGGTCACGATGAGCTGCGCCTTATATTCCTTCCAGTCTGCGCCCTGCACCTTGATCTTGGTCTGGCATACAGGCAATCCCTCCTGGTTTACGAGCGCCAGGGTGAGGTCTTTCTTCTTGGCATCGATGCAGCGGGCATGCAGGCTCACCTCGTAAATGGCTGGCTGATGCTTACCCTCCTTGCCCTCAACGGCAGCTCCGCGACGTATGGCGATGCCGTCCCAACCTATATTATAAATAGGTGTAGCGCCCAGAACGGCATAATGGGCATTGTTCTGGCTCACCCCGTTTTCGGTGGCGATGCCCTCTTTCTCTACCCCCACCCATGCCGTGGTGGCATTCCACTGGTGGCGGTGGTCTTCCTTGTTATACTCAAAGTCGCCGTTCTGCAACATTTCTGCAGAGAGTCCTCCGTCGGCAGCGCGGCTGATGTCTTCGAAGAAGATACCCATCAGCTTGTTGGAGATGCGGTGGGATTTCTGTGGATTGATGCTGAGGTTGGCAGGGATTTCCGAATCTTTCGGCAGGTCGATGTGGTTGTCCTTGGCATAAGCTGCGAGGTCGGCATCGGTCTTCGGTATCGGCTGGGCGTTGAGTTTTGCCTCTTCAGAGAGGGCGTGGAACCAGGAACGGATGTAGTTGAGATGTACGGCCGGCACCTCGAAATCGCAGCCCTGGAAGAGTTTTCCGCCTATGGTTGCGGTGTCGCGCTGCCAGAGTATCTCATCAGCTGAAGCCTCCAGAGTATCTTCCTTGAAGGTACGGAAATCGTTGCTTGCCTGTACGTATCGTTTGCCTTTGGATGTCTTGAGATAGATGTCGAAGTTGCCGTCATCCATCTGATAGGCAGCCACATCCTTCACGCCCTTTTCGCGGATGATGGGATAATCCTGCGGGCGCCAGGTGATGAGGTCTTCTGAATAGGCTACGGCAAACTGCGGTGCATGCTGGTTCACGCTCCAGAGTGCGCGCCATGTGCCGTCGTTGGCTTTTACCACGAAGGGGTTATACATCTTCTTTTCAGCTCCCCACGGACCGTAGTCGCTGGCGCAGAGCTGTCCTACATCCACCCAACGCTCATCGTCGGTGAAATAAGCCAGATGCAAGCCCTGGTTGGGTGCTGGCGAATAGATGAATATCTGGCAGATGGAGTCCTTGCCCTGTATGGTGTATGCAGGGGCATCCTTGTCTATTTGCTTCTGCATCTGCTGACTGCTGACTGCCTGACTGGCACTGGCAGCTGCCACGAGCAGCGCTGATGTAAATATGTACTTTAGTTTTATCATGTTTCTATATTTTTAGATTAATATTGTTTGTTCATTTTACACTATTTCTCTCGGCTTGATAAAAAGGCAGAGTGCATCACTGCACCCTGCCCCACAAATTAGAGAGTTATAAAAAATCAAGTATGCAGTGACTTAAGCACTGCTTCTTTCTGAAATAATTATCTTCTTTCTAGCTGTAATATTCCTTCTTGCCGGCAGCCAGCGTATTCTTCATCAGCGAACAGATGGTCATCGGACCAACGCCTCCCGGAACAGGAGTGATGAAGGAGCACTTCTCTGCCACCTCGTCGAATTTCACATCACCGTTCAGGCGGAAACCACTTTTCTTCGTAGCATCAGGCACGCGGGTGGTACCCACATCAATGACTACGGCTCCCGGCTTCACCATATCGGCTGTCACGAAATCAGGACGGCCTATGGCTGCGATGATGATATCTGCCTCCTGGCACTCCTTCTTCAAATTCTTGGAATGGGAGTGGCATACGGTGACGGTAGCATCGCCATACTGCTTCTGCATCATCAGCTGAGCCATTGGCTTGCCTACGATGTTGCTTCGGCCCAGAATGACGCATTTCTTGCCACTGGTCTCAATATTGTAATGCTGCAGCAGGGTGAGGATACCGAGCGGAGTGGCAGAGATGAAACAAGGCATGCCGAGCGACATTCTGCCCACGTTTACTGGGTGGAATCCGTCTACATCCTTGCGGTAATCTATTGCCATGGTCACCTTCTGCTCATCGATGTGCTTAGGCAGAGGAAGCTGAACGATGAATCCGTCAACATCATCATCCTGGTTCAGCTTGTCTACACACTGCAGGAGCTCTTCTTCGGTAACATCCTCCTCATAACGGATGAGAGTCGACTTGAATCCACACTTCTCGCAGGCCAGCACCTTGTTTTTCACATAGGTTTCACTGCCTCCGTCGTGCCCTACGAGCACGGCTGCCAGGTGTGGCTGCTTGCCACCGGCGGCTACTATCTGTGCCACCTCCTGGGCTATCTGTTCCTTGATGGCGGCTGCCGTCGCCTTTCCGTCGATTAACGTCATTCTTTCTTTAGTTTATAATTTATAATTTATAGTTTATAGGGCATTCTTGCTTTATAGGGCATTTTTGCCTATCGCAAGTTTGCTATACGGCAAAGCCGCTATAAACTATTAACTATCAACTGATTTACATTCCCGGCATCTTAGGCATGCCTGGCATACCCTTCATGCGGCTCATCATCTGCGCCATTTTGTTGCCGGTCATCATCTGCATCACCTTGCGGGTCTGGTCAAACTGCTTGATAAGTTTGTTCACCTCCTGGATGTTGGTGCCCGAACCCTTAGCGATGCGCTGGCGGCGTGACGTGTTGAGGATGGCCGGATTGGTGCGCTCCTTAGGAGTCATACTCTGGATGATGGCCTCTACGCCCTTGAATGCATCCTCTGGGATATCTACGTCGCGGATGGCCTTGCCCACGCCCGGAATCATCGCTGCCAGATCCTTGATGTTACCCATCTTCTTGATCTGCTGGATCTGGTTGTAGAAATCGTTGAAGTCAAACTGGTTCTTTCTGATTTTCTTCTCCAGTTTCTTAGCCTCTTCCAGGTCGAACTGCTCCTGTGCGCGCTCTACGAGAGATACCACGTCACCCATGCCGAGGATTCGGTCTGCCATACGAGCTGGGTGGAACACGTCAATGGCGTCCATCTTCTCGCCGGTACCTATAAACTTGATTGGCTTGGTTACCACGGTACGGATACTGAGGGCAGCACCACCACGGGTATCACCATCGAGCTTGGTGAGAACAACGCCGTTAAAGTCGAGGCGGTCATTAAATTCCTTGGCTGTGTTTACGGCATCCTGACCGGTCATGGAGTCAACCACGAAGAGGGTTTCGTCTGGACGGAGATGATTCTTGAGATTGCTGATCTCGTTCATCATCTGCTCATCAATGGCGAGACGTCCGGCTGTATCGACGATTACCACATCGTTGCCGTTAGTCTTAGCCTGCTGGATGGCATGGTCGGCGATACTGAGCACATCCTTGTTCTCAGGCTCGCTGTATACCGGAACACCCACCTGCTCACCCACTACATGGAGCTGCTGGATAGCTGCCGGACGGTAAACGTCGCAGGCCACGAGCAATGGCTTCTTGCCTTTCTTGGTCTTGAGCATGTTGGCAAGCTTGCCACTGAAGGTAGTCTTACCCGAACCCTGCAGACCGCTCATGAGGATGACGGCCGGATGACTTTCGAGCTTCAATGGGGCTTCTTCGCCGCCCATGAGTTCTTCCAGTTCATCGTGCACCAACTTGATCATCAACTGTCCCGGCTTTACGGCAGTAAGTACATTCATGCCGAGTGCTTTCTCCTTCACCTTGTTGGTGAATTCCTTAGCCACTTTATAGTTTACGTCGGCGTCGAGGAGTGCACGGCGCACATCCTTCATGGTTTCCGCCACGTTGATTTCTGTAATTTTTCCCTCGCCCTTCAAGATTTTGAACGAGCGTTCCAGTCTATCACTTAAATTTTCAAACATTTTTCTTTCTTTATATTTTTGGCTACAAAGATACGACTTTTTTTCGAGAAAGCCAACTTGTTTATGTTTTTTTTATCCCGTCGGCTAAAATAGATGTCGCTCTGCCTTTCCCGAGTTCATTTCTTCAGTTTACTCTTGTGCTTATTTTTCAGGATTCTCCTTCTTTTTCGATTTTGATTCAGCATCAGAAGTTGCTTTTTTCTCTTCTGTAGCCATTTCAGAAGGAGGATCTTTCTTAAAAGCCGAGACATCATACGGATTAGTCAATTCATACTTTTTCCCCGTTGCTTTTTCATAAGCAGCTACCACAGGATCCTTATGTTCCATTTTTTCAAATACCTTTTTAGCCTGTTGCAGATGCTTCTTATCACGTTTACCCTGTTTATCCATCCAGCCGAAAGCATCAAACCCGATGCCAGCAGATGAAGTTGGCAAAGAGTTTATCTTCTCCTGAATATCCTCTTCCATGTTTTTGATGCCTTCCTGATTCTTGCCCCAAACTGTCACTTCGCCTAATTGTTTGGCATCCGGCAAGAGAAACAGAGTATCCGGCAGTTCCTTGTACCGGATAGTTGCCTTCATAAAACCAGGTTTCGATACGGTTGCTGAATCAAACTGATAGCGCATCGTCCAATAGCCCCGATAATCTGTTCTTGCCCAATGATTGTTATTGGTATGAATAAGTGCTTCACGAATAGGCACATGATTTTCTGCCGATGCGATGACACACGTTTTCTGCGCATAGGCTACCTGCCCTAACATGGCAAGCAATACTGTTAAAACCAATATGATACGCTTCATGCTTTTTCTCTGATTTATATCTTTTCTTTGTACCAGACAAATTACTTCTTCTTAATATGAATCTGATACAAAAGTAATGATTAAATCTGATACTTCATTAAATTTCCCAAGAAGTTTAAGTTCATTTAAAGAGTAATGTAAAAAAATTAAGCGTCTATAACAGTTGGTTTATTTATATAGTATCATTCAAAGGTATATAGTATCATTCAAAGGAAAGATATGGTGTTTTCAAACTAAGAAATATTTTTATAAGTAAAAGCATATAGCCTTTAGAGTTCTTGCATATAGTCTTTTTAGTCAAAACACATAGTTTCCCAGATATTACCACTAGGCTCAGCAGCTCTGCCGAGCCTAGTCAGCAGGTCTGCCGACTGCAGTCAGCACATCTGCCGAGCCTAGTGACAAATCCCAGTAAAAGCAGTTCCGTTACTGCAGAAATAATTCACTTAATTCAATTGAATTCATTTGATTATTCTACTATTCCACGTTGCTCGATTCTCTTAGCCTCTTCAAGAAGCTTGATGGCATCTACATATTGGGCGATGCCCTGAGCCACCTCCTTGGCAGCCTTCATCGCCAGGACTACAGTCTGCGGACGGTGTACCACATCACCTCCGGCGAACACACCGCGACGGGTGGTCATACCGAACGGACGTTCAACAACTTTAACATATCCCTTCTCATCCACCTCGATTCCGGCTGTGGTAGAAACGATACGGTTGGCTGGTCTTGAACCGATGGCGAGATAGATTCTGTCGAATTTTTCTACCCTTTCACCCTCAGGAGTGTTCAGAACACAGCTTCCCAGACGGCCGTTTTTGCCCTTCAGGAAGGCCTCAACGGTAGTTTTCCACTCAAATTTCACGCCTTCCTTCACCGCATCTTCATATTCGCTCTTGATGGCAGGCATCTCTTCCTGGGTCTTACGGTACAGCACGGTAACGTCGGCACCCAGACGGATAGCAGTACGGGCAGCATCCATGGCCACGTTTCCGCCGCCAATGACACCCACCTTCTCGCCATCGCGCAGCGGAACCATGTCGCGGGTCAAAGCGCCTTCGTTATAGGCATTCACGTTATGCAGAAAGTATGTACTCTGGCTCACACCGTGGAGCTTTGAGCCCGGTGTAGAGTCCATGTTCTGAGGCACGCTGGTACCTGTGCCCATAAAGATGGCGTCGTAGCCTGCACGGAACAGACTGTCGATGGTTACATTGTTCTCGCCCACCATGCAGTTGGTGATAAACTGCACGCCGAGGGCAGCAATCTTAGCCACCTCATCGCGCACTACCGACTTAGGCAAGCGATACTCAGGAATACCATACATCAACACGCCTCCCGGCTCAGCCTGGCCCTCGAAAATGGTGACGTTGAAGCCCTGACGCGCCAGATCGCCGGCTACGGTCAAGCCCGCTGGACCCGAACCGATGACTGCCACACGGCCACGTGTTTTCTGTGGCAACATCTCGCGCGAAAGGTTCATTTTGGTATCAAAATCGGCAATAAACTGCTCCAGTTTGCCAATCTGTACCGGTTTGCCTTTCTTTCCGAGCACGCAGTTGCCCTGACACTGTTTCTCATGAGGGCATACACGGCCGCAGATGGCCGGCAGGTTGCTCTTGGCATTGATGATGCTCATCGCCGCACCCATGTTACCCATAGAGAGTTCGTGTACGAAATCAGGTATGTCGTTGCCTATCGGGCATCCCTTCTTGCACTGCGGAATCTTGCAGTGTAGGCAGCGTTTAGCCTCCTCAATGGCCTCACGGGTAGAAAAACCCTCGTTCACTACCTGGAAGGCAGCAGCATCCGCCTGCTGTTCTGTTGTATCAGCCTGCTTAGCATCCTCATTCTGCTTAGCTGCTGTTTCTGTTGTATTCTGCTCAGGGACCTGCGCCTCAGCAGCATTCTTCATATTCTTTGTTTCTTTCTGTTCGCTCATAATAGAACTGCTCTCTTTTTACTGATTCTACAATCTGTTTATTGATTCTACAATCTTTTTTACTGATTCTACAATCTATCCTTTGATTTGTGGGTGCAAAGGTACAAATAATATTTCAGAAATCGCCCCTATCTCCTTACATATTTTCATTTTGCCCCCTTTTTTCCTTATTATCCACCTGCTGGCGCCTTACCGGGGACGCACGCCTGCCTAATCACTAATCACTAATCATTAATCATTAATCACTAATCGGGGGTGGTCATTAAGGTCATTGGTCATTAAGGTCATTAAGCTTTTCCGCTTCCGGCAACATATAAAAAAGACCCTACATTCACATGCAAGGCCTTTAAACAACTTAAATGTTCTGCATTCACATGCAAAACACCAACAACTGGAGGGGGAACATAATAATAAGGGCTCCCCCATTAAATCAACATTTTTATTTTTCTTTAATCTCAATATCTTCCTTCACATGATTACGTATCTTGGTAAGGAAGAGTTTCATACGCTTCGCATCCTTGTGGTCAATGATGTCGATGAGCTCAGCAAGCTCCTCTCTGATCTGTGCCACCTGACCCGATGTGTATGGGTTGAAGAGGATTTCCTGCAGCAGGTAATCATCTTCGTTGAGCACGCCCTTAGCTATCTGCATGTGGCGCTTGAAGGTGGTGCCCGGAGCATCCTGGTGCTTCATCACTGCCGCAAAGGCAAAGGTGCTCACGAAAGGAATACTCAGCGAGTAGGCCACCGTCTGGTCGTGCTCATCAAATGTATACTCATGCAGACTCAACCCCAACTTCTGGTAGAGGTCCTTGAAGAATATCTTGCCCATGTAGTCACCCTCCTTGATGATGACTGCATTCTCCTCTGAAAGCTGGTTCAGATTGGCAAAAGTCGGGCCGAACATAGGGTGCGTGCTCACGAAGCGGAAACCGCTCTTCTCGTAAAACTCCTGCAGCCCGGTCTTTACCGAAGCTATGTCGCTGATAATGCAGTCGTTAGAGAGATGTGGCAACACCTCTTCGAAGGCTGGCAGCGTATATTTTACCGTCACCGCATTGATAACCAGTTCGGGGCGGAACATCTCTATCTCTTCCATCTTGGTGAAGCGGTAACAGTTGTAGGTGAAGCGCAGTCGCTTGGCATCCTTCTCGTAAACCGCCACCTCGTGGTCGAAACTGAGCAGGTCGATGAAGAAACTTCCCATCTTACCTGCTCCCATAATTAATATTCTCATCGCCAGTATCCTTTACTTCTGGTTTAGGATTTCCAACTGCTGGCGAACACTCTCCTCATGGATGTGCTCGAAAATCTGAGCGGCAAACTCAGGGCTCATGCCGCAGAGGGCTGCCTGAGCTCCACGCTTGTCGAGAATCTCGTTGTAACGGCTGGTCTGAACGATGGTCATGTTGTGCTCCTTCTTGTAGGTACCAATCTCGCGGCAAACGCGCATACGCTTAGCCAGGAGATCCATCAGCTGGTTGTCGCACTCGTCAATCTGACCGCGCAGCTGGTGCAGACCCTCTGTAGAATAATGCTCATCGCGCACTACGAGGAGGCTGAGGATATAATCCAGCACCTCTGGGGTAACCTGCTGCTTGGCATCGCTCCATGCTTCGTCTGGGCTGCAGTGGCTCTCAACGATGAGTCCGTCGAAACCTAAGTCCATTGCCTGCTGGCAGAGAGGGGCGATGAGGTCGCGGCGGCCACCGATGTGGCTAGGGTCGCAGATGATTGGCAACTGTGGTATGCGGCGGTGCAACTCAATAGGAATCTGCCACATAGGGAGGTTGCGGTAAATCTTCTTATCGAAGCTGGAGAATCCGCGGTGGATGGCACCGAGCTTCTTGATGCCTGCCTGGTTGATGCGCTGCAGGGCGCCAATCCAGAGCTCGAGGTCTGGGTTTACCGGGTTCTTAACGAGCACAGGCACGTCTACGCCCTGAAGACTGTCGGCAAGTGCCTGCATGGCGAATGGGTTGGCAGATGTACGTGCGCCTACCCACAGAATGTCGATTCCATATTTCAGTGCGAGCTCTACATGCTCTGGGGTAGCCACCTCAGTAGCTGTCAGCATGCCTGTTTCTTCCTTCACCTGCTTCATCCAAGGCAAGGCCTTCTCGCCGTTACCCTCGAAGCCTCCCGGTTTGGTACGTGGCTTCCACACACCTGCGCGGAACATGTGGCAACCTTTGGCAGCCAACTGCTTAGCGGTAGTCATAACCTGCTCTTCTGTCTCTGCCGAGCAAGGGCCGGCAATGACGCAAGGGCGTTCCTGATCACTAGGAAAATTCAATGGTTCTAATTCTAATTCCATAGTCGTATATTTTTATTTTTTACTTTTTTCTTTTTTATCTTTAAGATTAAAGCCCGGGGGGACCAGCGATGGAATCGCTGGGGACGGGGGCGGAAAGGAGTTAAGGCTCTTTTTACCTTTCAAAGGGGTTAAGGCTCTTTTTACCCTTTTACCTTTCAAAGGCTTTTTATTTTTCAAAAACCTTCTTGATTCTTTCCAGGGCCTCTTTCATCTTCTCATCCTTGGCACAGAGGCTGATACGGATGTAACGCTTGCCGTTGGTTCCGAAGATGAAGCCAGGGGTGAGGAAGACGCGAGCCTCATGCAGAATCTTCTCTGTCAGGTCTTCTACATCGACATATTTCTCAGGTATCTTGCCCCAGAGGAACATGCCTACCTGGTTAGGGTCAAACTGGCAGTCGAGCACCTTCATGATCTCCTCAGCAATGTCGCGGCGGCGGCGGTAGTTCTGGATGTTGTTCTCGCGATGCCATTCATCCGTGTTGTTAAGCATCGCTTCGGCAGCTGCCAGCTGTATGCCTCGGAAACTTCCGTTGTCGATGTTGCTCTTCACCTTCAGAATCCATGAGATGAAGGTCTTGTTGCTCGAAATCATCGCCACACGCCAGCCTGGCATGTTGTGGCTCTTGCTCAGGGAATTGAACTCGATGCAGCAGTCCTTAGCTCCCGGCACCTGCATGATGCTCATAGGGTGCTCGTTGAGGATGAGCGAATATGGGTTGTCGTTCACCACCACGATGTTGTGCTTCTGGGCGAATGCCACCAGCTTTTCGTAGGTTTCGCGCTTTGCCACACCGCCTGTCGGCATGTTAGGATAGTTGGTCCACATCAGTTTTACGTGGCTCAGGTCCATCTTCTCCAGGGCGTCGAAATCGGGCTGCCATCCGTTATCCTCTCTCAGATCGTAGTAGGTAATCTTGGTACCCAGAATCTTGTTGATGGCGGTATAGGTAGGGTATCCCGGATTCGGGATAAGCACCTCATCGCCAGGGTTGCAGAAGGCGAGCGTTACGTGCAGAATGCCTTCCTTGCTACCTATGAGGGGCTGGATTTCTGTAGCCCAGTCGAGGTCTACATCATACCAGCGCTTATAGAAACCAGCCATTGCTTTGCGCAACTCTGGTATGCCCACCGTAGGCTGATATCCGTGTGCGTTTGGATTGTTGGCTACCTCGCAGAGCTTGTCAATGGTCTGCTTAGAAGGCGGCATGTCTGGACTTCCGATGGCCAGACTGATGATGTCCTTGCCCTCGGCATTAAGTTTAGCCACTTCCTTCAGCTTGCGGCTGAAGTAGTATTCCTGTATTTCCGTTACTCTATTGGCTGGTTGTATCATAATTCTTATTTTCAACTATTAACTGTTAACTATCAACTATTCTTTCTCCTCATATTCGCCCAACACCTTTATTTTCTTCACGAGCGGCGTAATAGCGTCGATGCTCTGGCGGTATCGGGTCAGGTTGTCGAAGGTAAGGTCTACGTAGAAGAGGTATTCCCACTCATGTCCGATGTTTGGCAGCGACTGGATCTTGGTGAGATTGATGTCGTAGAAACTCAGGATGGTGAGCACCTTGGAGAGCGATCCCTTATCGTGAGCCAGACTGAAGACGATGCTCGCCTTGTTGGCCTTTTCGATGGGACGGAGCAGGGCTGCCTTCTGGGGATTGCAGACCACGAGAAACCGGGTGTAGTTGTGCGGATTGTCGTGGATGTCTTCCTGCAGCACCTTCATGCCGTACATGTGGGCAGCGTAAGAAGAGCAGATGGCTGCCCATCCCCTTACCTTGTGCTGGGCGATGTAGGCTGCCGAGCCTGCGGTATCTTCTGCCTCCACCGCCTTGAGGTCGGGATGGTTGGCTAGGAATTTGCCGCACTGCATGAGGGCTACCGGATGGGAGTGAACCTCCTGCAGGGTGCTCCAGTCGTCTTCTGGCAGACAGCAGATGCTGTGCTCTATATGGAGCTTGTGTTCGCCTACCACGGTGGTTCCGCTCTGCCGGAGCAGTTCGTAATTGTGGAGCAGGCTGCCCGCAATGGTGTTTTCAATGGCGCAGATGCCTACTACAGTAGGGTCGCGCTTGATGTTTTCGAACACCTCTTCAAAGGTAGCACAACAGATGATTTCAATCTGTTCGCCCTCGAAATACTGGTGGGCGGTAATGTCGTGGAAAGATCCCAGCTCTCCTTGAATTGCTATTCTCTTCATGTTTCTTTTATCTTGTCTAATGTTACGAAAAACGGTCCTACTCAATAAGAGCGGGACCGTTTCGATGATTTCAAGAATCTAATATCCTAAGTTGAAATTTACACGCAACTTCCCGCTTTACAATTATTTGCAAAGTAAAAGTAATAGCTAAAAAAGAATGCGTTAAACTTCTTCATTGTCTTTACATTTTATATGTTACTCACTTTTGTTCTTTCCGAGCCCGTTTCTCCTTATTATATAAGGATCAGGCAGTGCTCAGATTTCGAGTCTCGACTTGCAAAAATCTCAACTCGACTGCAAAAGTAACATTTTTCTTTGATATTGCCAAACAATTTGATATATTTTTCTTCATTTTCCTTATATTTTATGCTAAAAAACATATTTTCGCCCGATTTTTATCATCAGAATAGGGAAAAATGCAGAAAAATGTACTCAAAAGCTAGGCGCTAGAGAGAGACGCAACACCGGAATCCGTGAGGCAAGCCCCTTCCTTTATCTGCAATGTTCTCTGCCTTCAGCCTTGAATTCTCCTGTCAGCTCCCCTACTTTCTCCGGGTTCAGCTCCAGGTAGCGCTTCATATCCTTTCCGGCACCATCCTTGTCGCCCATCTGCATCAGCAGATTGCCGCGCTTCAGGAGATTCGCGCTCAGAGAGGCTTTTACAGACGAGTGTTCCGCAGAATCCTTCTGTTCTGCCAATTCTTTCTCCTGCTCTACAATCTGCTGCGTCAGCGTAGCAAGCAACAGAACAGGGTTTATCTGATTCAAATCCATAACCTTATATTTTTACGAAAAGTTATTCTGTTGTATATCAAGGAGTTAACCCACTTAACGCCCTAAAACAGGGCGTCAAAGTATGAGCCACACCTTATTATAATAAGGTGTCATTTACTTGATGGCCCCGATAATCTCAGTCACACTCTTGCATCCGTGAGCATCAAGCCACTCGTTGATTCCATCCTTCACCTTCTTCGTAACCGCAGGATCAATGAAGTTGGCTGTACCAATCTCAATGGCCGTAGCACCGCACATCAGGAACTCAATGGCATCCTTGGCAGAAGAAATGCCGCCCAGACCAACAACCGGAATGTTTACGGCATGAGCCACATCCCAAACCATGCGCAGGGCAACAGGCTTAACGCAAGGACCACTCAAACCACCCGTGCGGATGCTCAAGAGAGGCTGGCGCTTCTCAATGTCCACCGCCATACCCATCAGCGTGTTGATGAGCGAAACAGAATCGGCACCCTCAGCCTCCACGGCACGGGCGATGTCGGCAATGCTGGTAACATTAGGCGAAAGCTTCACGATGAGGGTCTTCTTATAAACCTTTCTCACCGCCTTCACCACGCTGGCTGCACCCTCGCAGGTTACACCGAAGGCCATGCCGCCATCCTTCACGTTAGGACAGGAGATGTTCAGCTCTATAGCCGGAATCTTATCCAGCTCGTTAATGCGCGCCGCACACTCAGCATAACTCTCAGGCGAATGTCCGCTCACGTTGACAATCATATTGGTATCAATGTCCTTGATCTGAGGATAAATGTGAGAGCAGAAATACTCCACACCCTTGTTCTGCAAACCTACGCAGTTGAGCATGCCCTGAGGCGTTTCAGCCATACGCGGATAGTCGTTTCCCTCGCGCGGTTCCAGGGTAGTGCCCTTCACGATAATACCGCCAATCTCCTCCAGAGGAACGAAATCGGCAAATTCCAATCCGTAGCCGAAAGTACCCGATGCAGTCATCACAGGGTTCTTCAACTCCAAATCCTTTATCTTTACACTTAAATCAGCCATAATCTTCTGTTTTTACTTAAAAATGTTTTACAAACAAAGACAAGAGAATTCTTCGTTCTTCACTCTTCGTTCTTCGTTTCCAAACGAATTCTTCACTCTTCGTTCTTCACTCTTCACTTAAATTTCCCAAGTAAGTTTCTTGATGTTGATGACAGGTCCATCCTTGCAGACGCACTGGTTACCCTCGGTAGTTTTCTCTACGCAGCAGAGGCAGGCGCCCACGCCGCACGCCATCTTGTTCTCGAGAGAAACCTCACACTCCACGCCAGCCTTCTTGGCAAAGCGAGCCACGCTCACCATCATCGGCTTAGGTCCGCAGGTAGAAATCATATCAAACTTCTCGTTCTCCAGAACAGAGTGGTTGGTAACGAAACCTACCTCGCCAGCCGAGCCATCCTCGGTAGTGATGCATACCTTTCCGATCTTGGCAAACTCATCCAGTTCGAGCAGATCCGTAGCCTTGCGTGCACCCAGAAGGAAAGTAACATCAGCCCCGAAATCCTTGATAAGTTTTCCGAAATAGAGGAGCGGAGCCACACCTACGCCACCACCTACGAGCAGATATTTCTGGCTCTTCTCGGTAGGCATGGTGAAGCCGTTGCCGAGAGGCAGCATACAGTTGAGCACATCGCCCTCCTTGAGCTGTCCGAGCTGACGGGTACCGTCGCCCACCATTGCTACGAGCAACCAGAGCTGATTATTTTCACGATCCACGAAATTGATGGAGATAGGACGGCGAAGCATGGTAGTAGGCGAATGGTCTACTCTTACTTCTACGAATTGGCCAGGCAAGATTTCAGGCAAAGGTTTCTCATCGGTAAGCTTAATCAAAACATGCTTATCGCTAAGCGCCTCTACAGAAACCACCTTGAGGTCGAGAACATATTTTTTCATCTTATTGCTAATTTTTAATATGCTTATTATATAATGTACGTATATTATAATAGGTACGCGTAGCTTCCGGTTACGCCCACCTACGTTTCTACGATGCAAAGGTACATCAAAAATCCGAATTTACGAAAAGAAAAGAGATATTTTTTCTTTATCGCCGCTCCTATGTGTTTGTTTTAGGGTTCTCCAATCCCTACTTTATTTCTTAGGAACGAAAGTTTCCCAGGTCTGATCATCGTAGAAAATACGGATTTCGGTAATCTTTCTTTGCGGTTTGTCTACATATTTTACCGCCGCTTGGGCGACATTTTTAGGTGTACGATTTACACCCTGCATTTGAGGCTGGTCAAAGAGCGAAGGAGAAGTAGGGGAGACTGCGGCTCCTGCGGCTCCTTCGGCTCCAAAATCGAGCATAGGCTCGGCAGAGGCGGCTCCAGAAGGCTGACTGCCCTGCTTCATCCCCTCAGCACCACCGGCTGCTCCATCCGTAACACCCTGATACATGTCTGCAGCACCCTCTTCGCTGCCACCCTGGGAAGCCTGGTTCTGATACATAGGAGGAGTACCGTAGAGTACCCAATAAACGTTTACCTGAGGAAAACTCTTATGGATGCCATCCACAATGCTAAGCGATGGATTGGTCTTCCCGTTGAAAATATTGCTCAGCGTAGCGGTCGAGATTCCGATCATCTGAGCGAAGTTTTGCTGAGTGAGGTGCTGGTCCTCCATCAGCTGTCTGATTCTATCTTTCATGCTCTAAAAATTTTAGCGTTCATTTTTCTACTGATACGATGTTTTATTTCCGAACAAGCCACTTTTGGGCCCTTTTTCGGTTGATTTTACAAAGATAAAGCAAAAATTTAGAATAACCAAACATTTCTGAATAAATTTAGATTTTTAAACTTTAGGTTTCTATTTATAAATTTGAATTCTACTCACTCCAGTATTCGGTTTTTAGGTTTAGTTTTATAAATATAAACCTATCAATCAAAATATATGACGAACCTTTTCTTTATAAATTTAGGCTAAATCACTGGTTATTCATACCATAAACCACCTAAATAAAGGCATATAGAGCGATTTATGCAATGTTTACCCCACACCTATGTAAAAATCTATGGTTTATAAAACAACTAAAGCACATAACTAACTGATTTTCCGCTACTTATAAATTTAAAATATAGCATGAATATTTATTCATTCATAACCATAAACGCCCTGTTTTATCTTTATTTTTATAAATATAAAACATAAATTCGTGTATTTAGTTTTCTTGTATTTATGTTTATAAACCAAAATCACCCGTTCTGATTTATGAATTTAAAAACATAAACTTAGGAAACATAAACCTTAACAAATGCAAACGACCGATTTCAGACAACAGGAAATGGCTAATTTTTCCATTTCTAGCGTATTCCAGCCCATCGGCAAGGAAACGGGCAAATTCGCGAATAATGAAGAGGGTTAATTTAGCTAAGTTGCTGATAACCAACAAAGTTAAGTCTATTTTCAGGCGAATCAGAAAAATGGGCATCTAGCTCAAAAAATCACTTAAATCCCCCATTTTTGCCCAAAAATCGCCCAAAATGAGCCCAGGTAAGCGCCCCAAAAAGAGCCGAAAATCCCCTATTTGGGGCAAATTTATAATGCTAAACGCTAGTTGGCTGCTTTCTGGAAACAGGCGGCAAAGAAGGGCGAAAACGGAAACGAGCTCCTGCCGAGAGAAAACTCTCAGCAGGAGCTCGCCTACTCTCCCCCACCTCGCTCTTCAGCATCAGTGAAGGATAAAAAAGATGAGTTCTTTCATCAGTTCACCCACCGGAGTGGATGGATTATCCAGTCCCTTTATCTTCGCATCCACCTCCTTAAACTTCTCAATAATCGCCATCACTTTCACGCCCGTATAGTTCCTCATTCCTGTAATATATTCGCGCGCCGCCCAAGCTCCGCGCAAATCCAGGAATTTTGCGAGCTCATTTTCGTTCTGCCTGTTGGGTGCATAATAAGCAATCATCAGGTTTTGGAAATAAGTAAAGAGCATCGGGAGAAGCGTGAAGAGAGAACCGCTCTTCGGATTGCTGTCAAAATAATTTATTATCTGATTTGCCTTGAACACATCGCGGCTGATGATGGCACTTCTCAGCTCGAAGGCATTGAAGTCTTTGCTCACCCCTATTTCTCGCTCCACAATCTCCGGAGTAACACGCCGGTCGTTCTCAGGAAGAGAAATGAGCAGTTTGTCGAGCTCGGAAGTGAGTCGGTGCAAATCTGCTCCCACATGATCTGCCACCATCTGGGTAGCCTTGGGTTCAATGGTTGCCTTACGGGTCTTGAGATATGTCTCGATGAAGCCCGGCAGATTTCGGTCGTAGAGCTTCTTGCTTTCAAAAACCACACCCGCCTTGGCAGCGAGGGCAGAAAACTTTTTACGGCTGTCAAGCTTGCCGTTTTTATGACAGAAAACAAGGATGGTTGTTTTTACCGGATTTTCGAGGTACTTCTCGAGCGCTTCCAAATTCCGCAAATTCTGAGCCTCTTTCACAACCACCACTCTATACTCCGCCATCATCGGGTAGCCCTTGCACAAATCTGCCACTTGCGCACCCGTAACATCAGCTCCGAAAACCACCGTCTGATTGAAGTCACGCTCCTCGGGCTGGAGCACATTTTCTGAAATGTAGTCGCAGATCTTATCTATATAAAAAGGTTCCTCGCCCATCAGAACATAGACGGGAGAATACTTCCGAGCCTTCAAATCTTTCATGATTGACTCGTAACTTATTGCACTTTTCTTTTCTACCATTGGATTATTTTTTGTAACTTTGCACCCAGCAAACTCCGGGGGTGCGGACAAGCATTTGCTCCGCCTCCAGGTTCGCAGTTTTCTGAGGTGCAGTTTTCAGCTGCACTTCGACTGCAAAGTTACAAAAAATAAATTGAACTGCCTATATAAAAGAGGTAGTTTTTGAAAATGAGGTATGGTTAAAAGAAGAAAAGAAACCATATCGAAAACAGAAAAGAAAGAAATATAACTCCTATATATAATAAGGTATAGAAAAATGATTCGCTTAAATTTGCCATCTTTCGACATCAAGGTTTCGGGCTCAAAACAGCATCCCCAGATACTGGATGTGCTGCGCCGGAAGTTCATCACGCTCACTCCCGAAGAGTGGGTGCGCCAGCATTTCGTTCATTTTCTCATCGAGCACAAGGGGTATCCTGCCTCGCTGCTCGCCAACGAAATCCAGCTGAAATGTGGCGACAAGGTGCTGCGCGCCGACAGTGTACTCTACTCCCGTGAGCTGCAGCCCCGCATGATTATCGAGTACAAAGCCCCTCACATCCCCATCACGCAGAAAGTGTTCGACCAGATTTCGGTCTACAATCTTCTGCTCCATGTCGACTTTCTGGTGGTGAGCAACGGGCTGGAGCATTACATCTGCAAGATGGATTATGAAAGTAAAAAATATGTATTTTTAGAGACTATTCCCGATTATTCCGATTTATTGACATTATGAGAGTGTCGGGAGATAGTTCGGAAGTTTTTAAACAGAGTTTCCCCAGCCTTCAAAATTTGCGAATTTCCGCCCAACCGGCCATCCGTTTTAGAATTCGCGAATTTTGGAGGCCTTTTTCTGCCTCCTTTTCCTCTCCCTTTTTGAGTACTCCTTTTCCTCTCCCTTTTTGAGCACTCCTTTTCCTCCCATCCCCTTTCTCGCGTTATTTTTTAATAAAAAAACCATTTTCATTTTGTAGTCTCCTCCTTTTATACTATCTTTGCATAAGATAAGCTGCACTCGGCAATTTGAAAGCAAGCTTTCATTGCTCTCGTTTGCATTATCTTTGCAACTAATATATATATATTAAGGTATAGACTGCCTAAAAGAACAGAAAGAAATGGAGAATAAAAAGATAAAAATCGCCGTAGCCGGAACAGGATATGTAG
Organism: Segatella copri; assembly: GCA_021628325.1. GTDB lineage: Bacteria > Bacteroidota > Bacteroidia > Bacteroidales > Bacteroidaceae > Prevotella > Prevotella copri_R. The sequence goes on from JAJXAL010000007.1 coordinate 47,047, forward strand.
GCCTGAGCATCGCTACCCTGCTGAGCCAGCATCATGAGGTGGTGGCAGTAGACGTGATCCCCGAAAAGGTGGAGCTCATCAACTCGCGCCGCTCGCCTATCCAGGACGAATACATAGAGAAATATCTGGCTGAAAAGGAACTCAACCTCAAAGCCACAACCAATGGAGAAGAAGCCTATAAGGATGCCGACTTCGTAGTGATTGCCACACAAACCAACTATGATCCGGTGAAAAACTACTTCGACACCTCGCACGTAGAAGAAGTCATCCGCCTGGTGATGCAGGTGAATCCCGATGCCATCATGGTCATCAAGAGCACCATCCCGGTAGGCTACACCGAAAGCATCCGCCAGAAAACGGGCAGCAAGAACATCATCTTCGCGCCCGAATTCCTGCGCGAGAGCAAGGCACTCTACGACAACCTCTACCCGAGCCGCATCATCGTGGGCAGACCGAACGGTGACGAGCGACTGGACCAGGCAGCCCGCACCTTTGCAGAACTGCTGAAAGAGGGAGCCATCAAGCAAGACATAGAAACCCTGTTCATGGGACTTACCGAGGCAGAGGCGGTGAAACTCTTCGCCAACACCTACCTCGCCCTGCGCGTGAGCTACTTCAACGAGCTGGATACCTACGCCGAAATGAAGGGCCTCGACACCAAGGCGATTATCGACGGAGTGGGGCTGGACCCTCGCATCGGCACCTTCTATAACAACCCTTCCTTCGGATACGGCGGCTACTGTCTGCCGAAAGATACCAAGCAGTTGCTCGCCAACTACGCCGATGTGCCTGAGAACCTGATTCAGGCGATTGTGGAGAGCAACCGCACCCGCAAGGATTTCATCGCTGACCGCGTGCTGAACATGGCGGGCTACTACGATTATGCCAACCAGAACAACTTCAGCGAGGAGGAAGAGAAGCCTTGCACCATCGGCGTATACCGTCTCACGATGAAGAGCAACAGCGACAACTTCCGCCAGAGCAGCATACAGGGCGTGATGAAGCGCATCAAGGCAAAGGGCGCGCAGGTTATCATCTACGAACCTACGCTGAAAGACGGAACCACCTTCTTCGGAAGCCGCATCGTAAACAACCTGGATGCCTTCAAGCAGCAGAGCCAGGCCATCATCGCCAACCGGTATGACAAGTGTCTGGATGATGTGGAAGAAAAGGTTTACACCCGCGATATTTTCAGAAGAGACTGATCTGAACTGAAAGTTAATAGTTAAAAGTTAACAGTTAAAAGCGGAAGACGGAATATAGGAAACAATAATATTTATAATAAAGAGAAAAATAAGAAATGGCAAAATTAGTAATCAATTCCTATGAGGAATTTGCATCTCACCTCGGTGAGAAGTTAGGAGAATCAGACTGGTTGCAGATTGACCAGGACCGTATCAACAAGTTCGCAGACGCTACACTCGACCCACAGTGGATCCACGTAGACGTAGAGCGCGCCAAGGTAGAGAGCCCTTACCACAGCACCATTGCTCACGGTTACCTCACCCTCTCAGTACTCCCATACCTCTGGCAGCAGATTATCGAGGTAAACAACCTCAAGATGCTCGTAAACTACGGCATGGACAAGATGAAGTTCGGTCAGCCAGTCATCACCGGTTCACGCGTGCGCCTGGTAGCCACTCTCCACGACATCCAGAACATCCGTGGCATCTGCAAGACCAGCATCAAGTTTGACATCGAAATAGAAGGTCAGCGCAAGCCAGCCCTCTCAGGCATCGCTTCTTTCCTCTACTATTTCAACAACTAAAAAATGGCAGCAGGTAAATGGATTGGTGGTGTGCTCGGTTTCATCACAGCCGGTCCGCTGGGAGCCCTGGCAGGCTATGCCCTCGGTTCCCTCTTTGAGCACGGACTGGATGCGGTAAACCGCGACGGCGACCACCATTACAACAACGCCTACGATGCCTACAGCGGCCAGCAGCACAACGGCCGCCAGGGCTTCGGCAACCAGGGCTACAGCCGCCAGCAGAGCTATGAGGGAGAGCGAAACTCCTTCATGTTCTCGCTGCTGGTGCTCAGCTCCTACATCATCAATGCAGATGGCAAGATCATGCATTCCGAGATGGAGCTGGTGCGCCGCTTCCTGCGTCAGAATTTCGGCGAGGCAGCCAAGCAGCAGGGCGAGGAAATCCTCCTCAAACTCTTCGAACAGCAGAAGCAGATGGGCATGCAGCAGTACCGTTCGGTGATACAGGACAGCTGTCATCAGATACGTGCCAACATGATGTATGAACAGCGCCTGCAGTTGCTCAATTTCCTCGTCATGATAGCCCAGGCCGATGGAGTTGTGAATTCTCAGGAGATTCAGGCACTCAAGGAGATGGCCATCCACATGGGTCTTTCTGCCGAGGATGTAGACCAGATGCTGAACCTGGAGAGCGGGGCTTCTTCAGCAGGCAGTCTGGATGATGCCTACCGTGTTCTGGGTATCAGTCCTGACGCCTCAAACGATGAGGTGAAGGCCGCTTACCGCAAGATGGCGCTCAAGCATCATCCTGACAAGGTAGCAGCCCTAGGCGAAGATGTGCGCCGTGCAGCCGAGAAGAAATTCCAGGAAATCAACGACGCCAAAGACCGCATTTACAAGGCTAGAGGACTCTAGGTTCCAGATTAGGATTAAAAGTTTTCCAGATTAGGATTAAAGGAGTTAAGACTGATTGTCCTAGCTGCCTGAAAACGAAAAAAATAAAGGCTCGCCAAGCAATTTTGGCGAGCCTTTATTGTATCTTATCGTATCTTTATCAGAAGATTATCATCCGAAAAGAGCGGAGAGAGGAGGAAGATTAATCCTCACCCTCAGTCTTTCTTCTGCGGATAGCGCGCTTGCGCTTTGGCTTCTCCTCTGTCTTAGGAGCCTCAATCTTAACACCAGCCAATTCTGGGTCGATGAGGATACGGCCGCAATACTCACAAGGGATAATCTTCTTGTGCATCTTGATATCGAGCTGGCGCTGAGGTGGAATCTTGTTGAAGCAACCGCCACATGCATCACGCTGCACGTAAACGATACCCAAACCGTTGCGGGCACCATTACGGATGCGCTTGAAGCTCTGGAGCAAACGTGGCTCAATCTTCTTCTCGAGTTCGAATGCCTTCTCCTTCAAATTCTCCTCTTCCTCACGGGTTTCAGCCATGATTGACTCAAGCTCAGAACGCTTCATTACCAAGCCCTTCTCGCGGTCTGCCTTCTGGTCCTCAGCCTTGTGAAGGTCGTACAGGCGCTCGTTGATTGTCTGCTGCGCCTCGCGGATCTTCTTGCTGCAAAGTTCGATTTCCAGCTCCTGGAACTCGATTTCCTTGCTCAAAGTATCATACTCGCGGTTGTTGCTAACCATTTCGAGCTGCTTCTTATAACGCTCCACGCTAGCCTGAGCCTCCTCAATCTCGTGCTGCTTCTGATCGATGGCGCGGTCAAACTGCTCAATATCGGTCTGGATTTTCTCGATACGGGTGGTAAGACCAGCAATATCGTCTTCCAAATCCTGAACTTCGAGAGGCAACTCACCTCTCAACGCACGCTTTTCATCAATTGCAGACAAGGTGGTCTGAAGCTGATAGAGAGCCTTCAACTTCTCTTCCACTGTCAAATCTGTAGGATCTTTCTTTGCCATAACTTTATTTTTTTTAATGTTGAATGTTAAATGTTGAATGTTGAATGAGGCTTACGCCCTTCCAACCTATAAATACAATATCGGATTCGTATTTATCTCCGAGATGCAGCATTTGGCATCAGGGAAATTCTCCAGGATGATGCTGCGGAAGATTTCGCCCGTAAACTGCTCACTCTGATAGTGGCCGATGACGCAGATTTGAATCTCCTGCTCGTGGCCGAAATACTCGTGATAGCTCATCTCGCCCGTGATGAAGGCATCGGCACCTGCCTTGATGGCTGCGTCGAGCAAGAAAGCACCTGCTCCACCGCAGAGCGCCACCTTCCTAATAGGACGTCGAAGCAACTGGTTGCACTGCACGCACTCCACGCCAAACCGCTCCTTGAGCATCAGTACCAAGTCGTCGGCTGCCAGGTCCTCAACCACCTCTCCGATGACGCCCTCGCCGCCCTTCACGCCGTCCACTTCCTTCTCGCCTGCAAAGAACTGCACGTTTCGCAGTCCCAGTTTCTCGGCAATCTTGAAGTTCACGCCGCCCGCAGCCGCATCCATGTTGGTATGCATCGCCACGATGGTAATATCATTCTTAATCGCCTTGCGCACGGTACGCTGCACGTAGTTCTCGTCCGAGATTCTCGCCAGTTTGCGGAATATCAATGGATGATGGCTCACGATGAGGTTACAGCCCTTCTGGATGGCCTCGTCTACCACGGCTTCAGTAACGTCAAGACACAACAATGCCCCTGACATTTCTACCGCCTCTGTCAATCCAACTTGCAGGCCGGCATTATCATATCCTTCCTGCAAGGGCAGAGGCGCGTAATGTTCAAGGGCATCAACTACCTGTTTTATTTTCACGCTCCTATTCAATATTTTATTTTTAGACTGCAAAGTTACTCATTTTTCCCCGATTTTATCTCCATACAGCCCTCCGTTTAAACTTTTTTAATATAAAGTTTCGCTTTTGCGCAAAATATTTCACAAAAACAGCCGATAGTTGTAGATTTTTTATTAATTTTGCAAGCATACTTCATAAAAGCAGAACGGAGCCCGTCCCCAAGGAAAGGTTCCCGATGAAGAACAGAGTATAATAAATTGGTATAGAACATCGTATCATAAAAATAGTATAGCTTATGCATCAATCTACATTACCCTGCGATTTCGCACTCCCTGCCGAATGGGAGCCACAGAGCGCCATCATGCTCACCTGGCCACATGCCGGCACCGACTGGAAGCCGTATCTGCCTGAAATTACAGATACTTATCTCGAACTGGCAGATATCATCACGCGCTACGAGCAGCTGCTTGTGGCTACACCCGATGTGCCTGCCAGCCGATACCAGCTCAAGAAAAAGCTCTCTGCCGAACAGATGAGCCGCGTGCTGCTCTACGAGGTAGAAAGCAATGATACCTGGGTGCGCGACCACGGACCCCTCACGATGGTGCTGCGCAAAAAACAGAACACCTGGATGGTGCCTTACCGCATACTCGACTTCAAGTTCAACGGCTGGGGCGAAAAGTTCAGATGGGAGAAGGATAATGCCATCACCCTGCAACTATACTATCAGGCAGCCTTCAATGCCGATATAGAGAACCACCAGGGATTCGTGCTCGAAGGAGGCAGCATCGAGAGTGACGGAAAGGGTACACTCTTCACCACCTCACAGTGCCTGCTGGCGCCTCACCGCAACCAGCCGCTCGACCACGACAGCATCGACCATCTGCTGCAGACTTTCTTCCAGCTCAAGCGAGTCGTCTGGCTGGATCACGGCAATCTGATAGGCGATGATACCGACGGCCACATCGACACCATCGTGAGAGTGGCTCCACACGACACCTTATTATATGTAGGCTGCGATAATCCGGAAGATGAGCAGTATGAGGACTTCCAGGCGCTGGAGAAGCAACTCAAAGGCCTCTTCACCTGGGAGGGATACCCTTACCGCTTGCTCAAACTGCCGATGCCCGACCCTATCTATGATGAGGGCGACTGCCTCACCACCAACCCGGAGAGCGAGGGAGACCGACTGCCAGCCACCTACGCCAACTTCCTGATACTGAACAAGGCTGTGATTTATCCAACCTATAATCAGCCGGAAAAGGACGAGGAGGCACGCAAGCAGATTCAGCTCGCCTTCCCCGACCGCGAAATCATCGGCGTAGATTCGCAGACCATCATCCGCCAGCATGGCAGCATCCACTGCATCACCATGCAGTTGCCCGAGGGAGCCCTCAGAGACTCAAAATTCAACACTCAACACTCAACATTCCACATTTAACATTTAACATTAAAAGCAAAAAATGAAAGTCGGTTTATTACAACTTCATAATACGGCAGATATCGCCAACAACAAGCAGCGCCTGGCAGAAGGCATCATCGACCTCGCCCATCGCGGCGCAGAGCTCATCGTGCTTCAGGAGCTTCATAACTCCCTCTATTTCTGCCAGGTAGAGGATGTTGACCTCTTCAACCTGGCAGAGCCTATTCCGGGCCCTTCGACCGATTTCTACGGCAAGCTTGCCAAGGATCTCGGCGTCGTCATCGTCACCTCCCTCTTCGAGCGCCGCGCTCCGGGGCTCTACCACAATACGGCGGTAGTGATGGAGAAGGATGGAAGCATAGCCGGAAAATACCGCAAGATGCACATCCCCGACGATCCTGCCTACTACGAGAAGTTCTATTTCACACCGGGCGACCTCGGTTTCCACCCTATCCAGACCTCTGTAGGCAAGCTCGGCGTGCTGGTTTGCTGGGACCAGTGGTATCCTGAAGCAGCCCGTCTGATGGCGCTGCAGGGAGCCGAAATGCTCATCTATCCTACCGCCATCGGCTATGCCACCTATGATACCGAGGAGGAGCAGCAGCGCCAGCGCGAGGCGTGGACTACCGTGATGCGTGGCCATGCCGTAGCCAACGGATTGCCGGTCATCGCCGTAAACCGCGTAGGTTTCGAGCCTGATCCAAGCGGTCAGACCGAGGGCATCCAGTTCTGGGGCAGCAGTTTCGTAGCCGGTCCTCAGGGCGAGCTCCACTACCGTGCCAGCGATCAGGAAGAAGAGAGCCTGGTAGTAGATATCGACCTGAAGCACAGCGAGAATGTGCGCCGCTGGTGGCCATTCCTCCGCGACCGCCGCATCGAGAACTACGGAGATATTACCAGGCGATTTATCGATTAAACCATTTTTTGCCGGAAATTCCGATGGAAAATCGGGATTCCGGCATACATATATATATAAGGTATAGATTTTCAGGATAAATGGAGAATTTGGAAGTGATGGTGATACTTTTCATCATCGTGATTTTAGGTTACGTCGCCTGCAAGTTGGGATATATGGGCGACAAGTTTGACAAGAAGTTATCCAGCATGGTGGTAGATATCACCTGTCCCCTGCTGGTGCTCTCGTCAGTAATGGGCGATGAGCTGCCCGACCGCACGCTCATCCTTCCCCTCCTGGGCGTAGGTTTTCTTACCTACATCCTTTTGCTGGTATTCGGTTTCTGGGTGCCGCGTCTCATCACGCGCAATCATGATGACCAGGGCATGATAGGTTTTGCGCTGATGTTTGCCAACGTAGGTTTCATCGGCTACCCTATCGTTTCGAGCATATTCGGTCCGAAGGCCATTTTTTATGCCGCGCTGCTCAACATGCCGAACACCTTTTTTATTTTTACGGCAGGTGTCATGCTCATCAAGGGCGAGTACAGCATCAAGCAGTTCAATCCTAAGGTGCTGTTTTCTCCGGCTCTTCTGGGTGCCTTTGTTGCCGCCCTTCTGGTAGCTTTCGGGGTTCATACGCCTGATATCATTGCGCGTCCGGTAACGATGGTGGGCAACATAACGGTTCCGGCAGCCCTGATGATTATCGGCTCCTCGATGGCTAAGTTGCCGGTGAAGGAGATTATCGGCAGTCCGAAGGTATATGTTTCCTCTTTTCTGCGCCTTTGCGTAGTACCGCTGAGCATCTATTTCCTGTTCAAGGTATGTGGTGTAAGCGATTTGGTCAACAACATCAATACGGTTGTCATTGCGATGCCTGTAGCGAGTTTCGGCACGATGTTCTGTCTGAAATACGGCCGCAATCCTTCGCTCATCACCGAGATGACGTTCATCACCACGGTTGGCAGCATCATCACCATCCCGCTCATCACCCTCCTCTTTTCGTAACGAGAAAAAAATCCCCTGATGCCACAAAGTCACCAGGGGATTTTTATATTATCAGTAATCGTAATAATCATTAATCACTAATCATTAATCACTAATCATTAATCACTAATCACTATCTCACGCAGAATTTCTTGCCATTCTTGATGTATATACCCTTCTTCATAGCCCCCGTAATGCGGCGGCCGCTCAGGTCATAAATGGCAGCATTGTCTGGCTCCTGATCCGATGTTACAGAATGGATGCCGGTAGACTCCAGGTTGCGGTAAGTCCTTACCTCGAGTTCATAAACCGGTTCAAGACCTCTTACGCTGTTCACGCTTCCAGCACCAAACACGATGTTTTCAGCCAATTTACCATCCACCAGTGCATAATACTTTGATACGCCTTCATCCACCGTCAGATAATAGTAATAAGTGGAGCCGATGACAGGTTTGCCATTATAGAAATTGCGGGAAGGATTATACTGGCTTCCTGCTTCCTCGAATGTTACACCTTCTCCTATTTTGGTTCTCACCTCAAATGTGCGAGGTTCGTATCCGGTTGCCGGCAGACGCAGTCTCTCAAAGTCCTGACCATACAGTTCCATATACTCCTCCGAGCCATTTCTCTTAGCCACAACAGCCAGATAATCACCCGGTTCTGCATCTACAGTACTCAGAACCGTAAAGACCAATTTAGGATAGATGTAGCCCCGTCCAAAATCTTTAACCGTCTTGGTGCTGGATGATATAATCTCCCGAATCTCGCCCTTAGCATTCATCAGAGCCATGGCAAGTTCTCCGTCAAAGTTCTGTTTTCCTTCATTTTTGATTGGTACTGAAAAGACGATACATTTCTGTCCCTTCTTCACATCAGTAACATTCATATTCATTTCCTGAAGATAGTCAGTCATCTTCGTGAATCTCATATCAGAGATTTTTTCCTTTCCGTCAGATGGCTCCATGCCGAATACTGCCATCTGGCCAACGTTATACCGACTGGCAACTGGCTTTCCTTCTTCGTTTTGCGGATTGAGGGCTCCTATATGGTAGAACCCGTTGCAAAGACCGCCCCAGCCCCAGTTTACGCTGAAGCTATCGTCCTTGTAACCATCTATCACGAAGGCATGACCGCCACCAATAGAGTCGAATGCAGCATAGAGCACAGGACGGTTGGCATCAATCTCTCCGCGCAACTTTTCGTTCCATTCCTCTGCGCTCCCAGCTTCTATTGACATCTGATGCGAAATCTTGCTGTAGCCGAAATACTTCTGCATGGCGGCCACCAGATCGCTTATATACGAACCGCTACCGTCTTCAGTATACTGCATATCCACAGCCACACCGAGGTCTGACATGAGCCTTGCCACGCCGTCGAAGTCAGCAGCGTTGGTTCCGTCATATCGCGCAGGCATGTTTGCCCAATCATATTCGTGCTCGAATTGGGCAGTCAGGGTCTTGCCGTCCCATTTATAGGAATGGCTTCCGGTGCCCTTGGCAGGATAACCGTGATACTGCATCACGATGGCACCAGCCGTAGCCGCACAGCCAACCGGATATTTGTTTGGCGTGTACTTGTTGAATGGAGCCATCTGGTCCCATTTCGCGGTATTGAGCAGTTTTTCGCCGCTGAAACCGGTTCTTGTGGCAGTCTGGTTCGCCTGATTGCTGTTAGCCAGCGCTGCTATCTGCCGTTCATAACTCTTGAGCAGGTCCTTCAATCCGTCGGGCAGATTTCCTGCATCAAATGTTCCTGTTGAGGTATACCCCAAAACTGGCGCTACTGCGTCGTCACCTGCTATAATGACGAATCCGCCTGCGTCATTGTTGAAAACATAATAAGCATCAGAGCGCGATGCGGTATTAGCCGTTCTGCTCTTGGCTCTAGCTTTCTGCGGCATCTGTTTTCCCCAGAAGCTATAAGCCTGCTGCTGTGCCTGCCATTGAGTTATCCGCTTAGCCTCCGAAGGAGAATATACCAGCAGCAGCAACAATGCCAATATGTTTTTAAAGTGTAATTTTCGTTTCATTAGTTCTTGTTGTTTAATAATTTACTAAATATCCTAATATATATCCTGATATAAGTTCACTTGTATAAATCCACCTGAATAAGCCCAGCCTGAATATCGGGCTTCTGTAGTTTTTTAAATACTTTGTTCTGCTGCAAATATAAGAAAAATATTCGTACCAAACAAGTTTTTTCGCACTTTTTTTCGTCCCTACCCTCATTTTTTTATGTATTGCCCTTTTTTTTACGTATTGAACGAAAAAAATCCCCCGGTGCCACAGAAAGCACCAGGGGATTCTTATCTTTTAATTGTAATAATTCAACATTCAACACTCAACATTCAACACTGAACACTTAACATTCAACACTGAACACTTAACATTCAACACTCAACATTCAACACTAATCACTTAACATTCAACATTCAACATTACCCATTACTTTGCGCTGATTTTCTTGCCATTCTTGATGTATACGCCCTTCTTCATAGCCTCAGTTATGCGGCGGCCGTTCAGGTCGTAAATGGCAGCATTGCCTGGCTTCTTATCCAATGTTACAGAATGGATGCCGGTAGGCTCCAGATCCTCTACCACATTATCAAAGTATTTAATCCAGTTCTTGGTATACTGATGAGCATCATACTTCGCCTTGCTGCCCGGATAGAGATGCAGCGTGCGATACAACTTACTGCTCTTGTTGGCAAATACACACCAGCTTATCCAGTAAGGTGCCTCTTTATGACGCATATATACATCCTTCAATTCGAAGCAGGCATAGAATGTGTTGCGGCCGAACTCCTCTATCGTCTCAGGCAAATCAATCTCCTTCAGATTGGTTGCCCTGAAAGCATTGAAGCCTAACTCCCTGACGCCGGAAGGCATCTGGAATTGCTCCAGATAAGTGTTGCCATAAAATGCATAACCAGGAACCATATCAGCCTTGTAGCCTTCATAAGCCACCACCTTGGCACCGCTCAGGTCGATGCTCTTGAAATAATGACTCGCCAGCTCATCAAAGTCGCGCTTGTCTATCTCGCCGTTCACCTTAATATTTCTGTATACTAAATAGTCAGGGTTTTCCTTGGCAAGTGTTTGCTTCAGCTGTCCAGCCTTCTCCAGGTTGATAACCAACTCCTTTTCCTGATAATCGCGATAAGTGGTCACCACGAGGTCATAAACCGGTTCTATTCCTCTGAAAGAATTCGGATAGACTGTAGTACCCAGTTTAACATCATCCATCAGCTTTCCGTTCAATTCTACGAAATACTGTGAGATGCCCTCATCTACCGTCAGATAATAATAGTACCAGGCACCGATAACCGGCTTGCCATTATAGAAATTGTAGGAAGAATTATATCTCGTGCCTGCTAGCTGGAATGTAGCCCCGTCGCCCATTTTCGTACTTACCTCAAATGTAAGAGGCTCATATCCGGTTGCCGGCAGACGCAATCTCTCGAAGTTCGAATCATACAGCTCTATATATTCAGAAGAGCCTTTTTCCTTTGCCACAATAGCCAGATAATCACCCGGTTCTGCATCCACTGTACTCACAAAATTAAAAGACGGAGACGAATAATAATAACCAGGGTCTAAATCATCAACAGTCAGAGGGCTGGATGTTACGATTTTCCGCATCTCGCCCTTCGCATTCATCAGCGCTACGTCTACTTCTCCGGTAAACGGCTGGTCTCCCGTATTACCGATTGGCGCACAGAAGATGCCAACCTTCTGCCCCTTCTTCACATCGGTGATATTCATATTCAGTATATGAAACCTACCTACATTTGTCATGAATCCCATGCCAGAGATTTTCTCCGTACCGTCAGATGGCTCCATGCCGAATACTGCCGATTGACCTACATTATACTTATCGCCCTCTGGTTTTCCGTTGCTTTCCGGATTCAGGGCTCCAATCTTGTAGAAACCGTCACAATAGCCGCCCCAGCCCCAGTTTACGCTGAAGCTTTCGTCCTTGTATCCATCAATTACAAAGGCATGACCGCCACCAGCTGGGTCAGAAGCAGCATAGAGCACAGGGCGGTTGGCATCAATCTCCTCGCGCAGTCTGCCGTTCCACGCCTCAGCACCCACATCTTCTATTGCCATCAGATGCGAAAGTTTGCTGTAGCCGTAGTACTTCTGCAGGGCGGTTACCAGGTTGCCGATATACGCACCGCTTCCGTCCTTATTATACTGCATCTCCACTGCCACACCGAGGTCTGCCATCAGTCTTGCCACGCCGTCGAAAGCGGCATCGTTGGTGCCGTCATATTTGGCAGGCATGCTTGCCCAATCGTAGGTATGCCCGAAATTGGCAGTCAGAGTCTGTCCGTTCCAGGTATAGGAATGGCTTCCGGTGCCCTTAGCAGGGTATCCGTGATGCTTCATCACGATGGCACCAGCCGTTGCCACACAGCCTGTTACATAGTTGTTTGGCGTATACTTGTTGAATGGATTGCTCTGGTTCCATTTCGCGGTATTGAGCAGTTTTTCGCCTGTAAAAGCGGCTCTTGTGGCAGTCTGGTTCGCTACATAGTTGTCGCCCAGCGCCGCAATCTGCCGTTCATAGCTCTTCAGCAGATCCTTCAGTCCGTCAGGCAGATTCTCGGCATCAAATGATCCCGTTGAGGTATAGCCCAATACTGGCGTTACGGCATCATCACCAGCGATAATGACGAATCCGCCGGCATCGTTGTTAAATACATAGTAAGCATCCGATGGCGATGCAGTAGTAGCCGTGCGGCTCTTCGCCTTCGCCTTCTGCGGCATCTGCTTTCCCCAGAAGCTGTAGGCCTGTTGCTGAGCCTGCCACTGTGTGATTCGCTTGGCCTGCAGAGGAGAGTATCCCAGCGCCAGCAACAATACCAATAGAAATTGAATGTGTAATAGTCGCTTCATAAGTTCTTATCTTTTTTAAGGGTTATTATATATATGTATAGTTCTTAGAAATTTCTTTGTTCTTTTGCAAAGATAATGTTTTTTTTAATACCACGCAAGTTTTACGCCCTTTTTTTTGCCCCGTTCTCCACTTTTTTACGCAATGACACCCCTTTTTACGCATTGAACGGAAAAAAACTCATCCAAATTTCGTTATTCCCCGATTTTTGCCTTATCTTTGCAAGTAAATTTGGCACGAAGCAATCCTTTTTACCAATAATATAAATTAGAAGAAAATGAAGATAAACAACAGTACGAAGAAAAGCCTGCTCATCATCGCACTCGCGATGGCCAGCACTACTTACCAGATGCAAGCCGCACCGATTGAACATATCGGCGACAGATACATCATGCATGTTCCCGAAATGGAACTCACAGGCGAAGAATCACTCCTCGATGTGCTCATGATGTGCCCCGAAGTCATCTCACTCGACGGCAACAACATCATCGGCGGAGACCCGTTCGCCAACCTCTACGGCAAGTTCGTCATCCGTATCGACAACCAGGAATACGGACTCGATTACGCCACCTTCCTCCACCATTTCAAGGCTCGGGAGATAGAAACCATCAAGGTGTGCCAGAACGCCGAAGTGATGAAGGGATGCAGCAGTCTGAAGAAAGTCATCGATATCACACTGCGAAAGAAGGAGAACGGAACTACCGGCAGATGGGGACTCTTCGGTGATACCTACGGCGGCGCAAAAGGCATCGTCAGCGTTATCAGCCAGCAGGATAAACTCCGTGTGCTCAGTCATGTAGAAGGCAACTTCCAGCGCACCTCCAGCAGCGATAAGGATGCCTACCAGGGCATTTCAGGAACCACCGTGAACCACTACTCCCACGAGGGCGCCAAGCTCAATCTGCTCTGGACACCTACCGCGAAGGATGTGCTCGAAATAGATGCGATGCAGACCTATACCCGCAACCATTTCACCCACACCCCGGCCGATTACGTGCGCGCCTATCATCTGCAGGCCGACTATACCCGCACGCTCGCCGACAACGGCTCCAGCATCCTCTTTACCCTGGGTGCCGAGCATATCAGCGACAACGGCCGTACACAGGAAGAAACCCAGACTGCGCCCTACCAGAACCACTCTACCTACCCCTTCATGGTGGTAGAATACGCCACTCCGGTCATCACCTCCAATCTCTGGATTACGGCAGGTTTCGAGGGCGGTCTCTCCATCGAGAAGAACTGCATCGCCAATTACACCAACCATTCCAACTACCAGGATTTCTACGCCCAGATAGATTACAACATCGGCAAGTGGGGATTCATGGCTGGCGACCGCTTCCGCATCATCAACTTCCGTCCTAAGCAGATTTCGCCCGAAGAGCACTGGAAGCATACCACCCACAACCATATCTACTCGGCGAGCGCCTATTACAGCTTCACGCCGGGTCATACCCTGCAGGCCACCTACTGCCGCCGCATCTTCAATCCCGAGTTTGGAGATTTCGTAACCGCGGGCGATATGGAGGGCGCCTGGCAGCCGGTTTATACCGCCGATATCGTCAACAGCATGGCGAATGTGGTAGAGCTCAAGCATACCTACAGCCGCCCTGCCTTCGTGCTCAGCACCTCGGTGAAGAACATCCACCAGCACCTGTTCAGTGCCACTCATGACAATACGCTCGGCATCGGCTCCACCGCCTTCTGGCACAAGGGCATCCTTCGCCTCACAGCCGGAGTCAACTACTTCTGGCAGCGCAGCGAAACCCCTTCAGAGGAGGCTCAACAGCGCAATGCAGAGTACAATCATTTTGCCGTATTCAAGTTGGCACCGCAGCTCACACTTGCCGATGGCTGGCGCTTTACGGGCAATCTCATCTGGTGCACCCGCCGCCGCAGCGATGCCTACACCCCGGCTAATCTCTATGCCGAGGTAGGGGTATACAAGAATCTGGGCAAGCATTGGACGCTCGAAGGCCGCTTCCATGATATGGCGAGCCAGCACTTCGGCAACCGCGCTGCCACCATCGGCTGCACGTATTATTTTTAACAATCTTTTTCTAAATCAGAAGCAAGATTTCTGTTCCTTTCTTATTTTATTATCAGAAAGTGAAACAATAAAAAGAAAGGAACATTATATATGAGAAAAATTGATTTCAAGAAGATCGGGCTGGCAGCGATGATGCTCCTGTCGGCCCTCACATTCCAGTCGTGCGATAACGATAACGATACTGACTGGGACCGCGTTTTCCCTAACGCACTGGTAACCGTGAAGAAGAGTGGCGATGCCTGCTATCTGCAGCTCGACGACAACACCACGCTGCTCGCCAAGAACCTGAAACCAACCATCTTTGACGGTAAGGAGGTTCGCGCCCTGGTCAACTACACGCAGACCTCGGAGAAGAGCGAGAAGTATAACCAGGTGATTCACGTCAACTGGATAGACAGCATCCTGACCAAGAAGCCGGTTCCTTCGCTCGGTTCTGATACCGAGAACCGCGAGAAGTATGGCGACGACATGGTCGACATCGTTCGCGACTGGGTAACAGTGGCAGAAGATGGCTATCTCACCCTCCGTTTCCGTGCTCTCTGGGGCGGTCAGAAGGTGCATTACATCAACCTCGTTACGAATCCAGAGAATCCTTACGAGGTAGAGTTGCGTCACAATGCTAATGGCGACCCTCAGAACTACTGGCGCGATGCCCTCGTAGCGTTCAATCTGAACGATGCCGTGCCTGATACAGAAGGCAAGACGGTGAAGCTTACCATCCGCTGGCGTTCCAGCCAGGGCTACAAGAAGGTAGATTTCGACTACTGTTCGCGCAAGCCTATCAGCAGCCCGAAGATGCTCGAAGGATACAGCCAGGAAGGAAGAGATATCCGATAAACGAAGAAAAAGCAGATAAAAGCAAAGCCCCGATGCATGATGCATCGGGGCTTTTTTTTACCTTTTTACTTTTTTACCTTTTTACTTTTTTACCTTTTTACTTTTTTACCTTTTTACCTTTTAAAGGCTGCTGCAGCTTGTTACACCGAGGGTGGTAGCGATGGCTGTAAGGAAGGAGATTGCAATCTGCAAAATTGTTTTCCAGGTACTTGCTTTCATAATCTTTAATTTTTAAATGTTAAGTATTAAATGTTGACTTGGTTGGGGGTTGGCCTCAGGCGAGGGCTTTATTCAAGCCCGTCGCCGCCTTCCTGAGAGCCGCCGCCTGGCTGCGTACCGCCGCCGGTAGTTCCGGAGCCGCCCTGACTGGTGTCGCCGCCTTGTTCAGTGCCGCCTGAGGTACCACCAGAAGTGCCACCCTCGTCGGTGCCGGTATAGCCGCCGTACTCCTGAATCTTGCACTTCTTGCGCAGTTCCGAGTTGCTCCAGCTTTTTGTGTTTCTCACAATCAGGTGTACACCCTCTACGCTGGCAGCCGTTACCTTCTCCTTAGTATCCTCCGCCTTCGAAGTCATACCGATGGAGAACAGACCGAGATCAGAGAGACGCACGCTCTTACCGTCGAGAATCAACTCCTGCAGATGGTCAAGTGCATCCATCAGCACACCGTGGATAGTACCTCGGGAGTAAGGCGAACCGTGGTCAGAGATGTGAGATACGAATCCCTCGAAATCCACCTCGCGGTCGGTTACCGCAGTGGCATACCACTTTTTCTTACCAGCGTTCTCGCCGCTCTGTGGTGTACGCTGCAACTTACGATACTTCAATGTTCCTTTCTGTTCCATGATCTTAAATTATTAAAGGGTTAATATAAATGTTACTTGAATTAGACGATGCAAAGGTACGGCAATTTTCTGATACAACCAAATTTCACCCTGCAGAGTTATGTTAAACGGATTTAACACTTCAAGCACATCCGGTTAATCTTGCCAACTCATAATTTATCGGGCGAGAAAACTATATTTTGTAAAAAGTTTCTCTATGCTTTCTTATCCCGAAAACAGCAGGAAGCAAGAAATCCATCATCAACAACCGAACCCATTTCCACCTCCCAAGCGTTACAGTTGTGACAGTTGTGACAGTTTTCAGCGCCTACCCCCACCTCCCTCTCTTTAGAGGTAACTTATAATATATATAAATATATATAATAAGTTAAATATAATAATAACAATTTGAAAGCAGCCCGATTTCATATACCCCTCCCCTGAAAACTGTCACAACTGTCACAACTGTAACAACTGTAACGCCTCTCTCAATCCTTCTCCCTCCATCCTGTTTTGTAAAGAAAAAAGGAATCACCCTACCCCCTGGAGGTTATTAGGGGGATACGCTCATGCCCATAGGGGGTGCTGCTGAGTAGATACTTCATTT
>JAJXAL010000070.1:0-20278 GCA_021628325.1 Segatella copri
ATCTATCAAATATAGCCAATATCGGACTCTATTCTGTCTCAGGACACACTTATCTTCTGCAAAGATACTCATTTTTTTTTATTTTATGGCTTTTTCACTTGCTTTTTCGCCCTTTTCAAGAAAAAAAGTAAAGATTTAGAGGGTTTTATGTCATGACAGAAGGGTTTTCGCCGATATTGTGGGTTAATAAGGTTTAATAAATAATGTTGTCAGATACAAAAACAAATCGCCCTGCAAAGGGACAGAAGTGGTTTGGCTTCTGGACCCTTGCAGGGCGTTCTGTTTATTTCTTCATCATTTCCTTTACGGCTCTTTCGAGCTGGGTATCATGGCCATTGATGAAATCTTCCGGACTGTTGTAAACCTCGATGTCTGGGTTCAGCTGGGTGTTCTCGCCGAACACGCCACGCATGTCGCGGCAGCCTACCTGAGGAATACCGAATACCAGCGTGTTGTCCATCAGCGTTTCCCACCATACGGCTGTCATGGTTCCTGCTACAGGAGCACCGATCAGCTTGCCGATTCCGAGTTCCTTGTAAACCCATGGGAAACCGTGACCGTTGCTGTAATCGTTCTCGCAGATCATGACGCAAGATGGCTTCACCCATTTGTTGAACGGATCGCGGCCAACGACCTTGCCGTGAGGCACAAACTCCTGATACTGCTTGCCGTTGAGCAGAGTGCAGAGATCATCGTGCAACCAGCCGCCACCATTATGGCGCTCGTCTACGATTACAGCGTCTCTGTTTCGGTTCTTGTCGCTCAGCAGTTCGCTGTAAACGGTGCGGAAACTTTCCGAATCCATCGCCTTAACGTGAACATAAGCGATGCGTCCGCCCGAAATGCTGTCAACGAAAGCGCGGTTGCGGTCTACCCATCGCTTGTAGAGCAGGTTGTTGAGTTTGCCCTGAGAGATAGCCTTCACTGTAACCTCCATCTTCTTACCCTTGGCGTTTCTGATGCCGAGGCGTACATTCTTGCCAACCTTTCCGTCTAGCAATGGGAAGTAGTCCATTCCTGCTTTAATCTCCTCGCCGTCGATGCTCTCGATGATGCTGCCAGCTGTAACGCCCGTATTCTTCACATCGAAAGGACCACGCTTGATAATCTCCTGAATCTTCAGACCGTCGCCCTGATACTGAGGGTCGAAGAATACTCCCAGGTTGGCGGTGGTAAGCGCGCTGTTCGAAGCGTAGTAGCGGGCTCCTGTATGCGAAGCGTTCAGCTCGCCAAGCATTTCGCTCAACATCTCCTGAAAGTCGAAAATGTTGTTGATGTAAGGCAGGAACTTCTCATAGGTCTTGCGGTAACCTTCCCAGTCAACACCATGGATCTTAGGGTCGTAGAACTTGTCTTTCACCTGTCGCCATATGTGGTCGAAGAGATACTGGCGCTCCTCGGCTGGCTTATAGTTGAAGTTAGCCTCAAAGCTGATGTCCTTGGTGCTGAATCCGCTCAGATCCACCTTCTTGATGCTGCTTCCGTTGCAGATAAAGAGGTTCTTCACATCCTTGTCGGTCTGCAGGTTGCCCTGGCCTACGCCCTTCATCACGAGCTTGGTAGAGCCGTCCTTCAGGTCGTGCTGCCAGAGATCGTAACCATCCTCGAAGACTGCCTGGTAGTAGAGCTTGTCGCCGTCTTTAGAGAGCACAGCATCACCCATGTGCGAAGAGTTTGCGGTGAGGCGTACGATTCTGTCGCGGCAGTTTTCGATGTCAAGTTCCAGTGGCTTTACCTTTTCCACCTCTATCTTTCCGGTCTTCTTCTGCTTTTCGTCAGCTTTCTTTTTAGCCTCTTCCTTCTTCTCGTCTTCCTTCTTCTCCTTTTCGTCCTTGTTGGCGTCAGCCAGTTCTATCTCTTCCTTGCTCATGTTGAAGCGGTTGTAGGCGTCCAGGTCGAAGAACATGATGTAGGCATCGTCTTCTGCTCCCCAGCTTCCATGACTGCGGTAACCGGCTCTGTCGCTCTGGAAGAGCATAGCCTTGCCGTCGAGCACCCATTTGCCGTTGCTGTCGCTGTAGCCGGAATTGGTCAGGTTGTGAACCTCCTTGCCGTCAGCCTTTACCAGCGCAATATCCTGGTTGTTCCAGCCGCCGTTGCCGATATAGGTTGAAAGGAGCCATTTGCTGTCTGGTGACCATTCGAAAGCGATGTCTCCATCGCTGTAAGAGTAGACGTATTTGCCATCGAGCACGGTGCGGATTTTCTTCGATTTCAGATTGACGATGCGGAGTGCAGCGCGGTCTTCGAAGAAAGCCACTTCCTTGCCGTCAGGAGAGTATTGAGGATACTGCGATGTAATGCCTGTTTTCACCAGCTGCTCTTCCTCGATATCGGTAGCGTAGGTGAAGTTCTTCTCTTTCTCGTTCTTGATCTTAGACTGGTAAATCTGCCATACGCCGTTGCGCTCGGCTGCATAGACCAGGGCTCTGCCGTCTGGCGAGAAACTCAGGTTGCGCTCCTGCTGTGGTGTGTCGGTAATGCGCTTGGTAGTGGTGTATTCTACAGAAGTTACGTATACGTCGCCATGCATCACGAAAGCCACTTCCTTGGCGTCTGGCGAAACGGAAATCTCTGTAGCTCCCCAGCTTTTAATCTGACGTACGAGGCTAGGAGCGTCGTTATCTGTTGTAATGGAGATGTTCACCTTCTGAGGTTCTCCACCTTCTTTTACGGTGTAGATTTCGCCATCATATCCGTAGCAGAGCAGGTCGGCGCTGGATGCAGTGAGGAATCTTACCGGATTGCCTTTGTGGTGGGTAATCTGCTTGTCGCTTGAACTGTTGAGGCTGCGGCGGTAGATATTGAATGTGCCGTCCTGCTCGCTCAGATAGAAGAATGATTTCTCGTCTGATGTCCATACTGGCGAGCGGTCTTCGCCGGCAAAGGTAGTCTGCTTGGCAAACTTTCCGTTACTTTTCAGCCAGATGTCGCGAGCGATAGGTGATTTCTGGTGTTTGCGCCAAGGGTCTTCGTATCCCTTTTTGTCGTGGTAGAGAATGTCGCCGTTCTTGGCGATGCTGATATTCTCCATGGTGAGGGTAGAGAAGAGTTCCGGTCTTCCGCCCTTGGTGCTTACCTTATATACTTGTGGGAATGTGTTGTCGCCGAAGATGATGCTCTGGGCTGTAGGCTGCAGACTGGCAGAGTAGAGCACATGGTCGTTGTCTGCAAAGGCGATAGGTGTTTCGCTGCCGCTGTTGGTAGTGAGTCGGGTAGGAGCACCGCCCTTTGCATCGATTACAAAGATGTCGAGACTTCCTTCGCGGTTAGACTGGAAGGCAATTTTCTTGCTGTCAGGGCTCCATACAGGATGCGAATCGAAGGCTGCATGGGTTGTGAGCTGTCGTGCTTCACCGCCGTTGACAGAAACACTGTAGAGGTCGCCTTTATAAGCGAAGGCGATGGTTGTGCCATCGGGCGAGATGGCTGGGTAGCGCATCCAGAGCGGATGTTCTTCTGCGCTGGCAGAGAGTGCTGCCGAGAGCAGGGCTACTGAAAAGATTAACTTTTTCATTTGCGTATGTTTTATGTTTCAATATGCGTTATAAAAATCTCTTCTCTTTCGGGGTCAGAATGCTGTTTCTTGCTCCTAACGGATGCAAAGGTAGTTATTTTTTGCGATATTTAAGCATAAAAAAAGAAAAAAGTGAGAAAAAGTTTGGTGTATTCAAAAAATATATGTACCTTTGCAGCCGCAAATAAGAAAAGTGGCTGATTGCGTTATTAGTTAGCTGGTTTGCGTTTTGAAAAGTGTTGGTTCCGTAGCTCAGTTGGATTAGAGCAACAGCCTTCTAAGCTGTGGGTCTTGGGTTCGAACCCCAACGGAATCACTATAATAAGCAAAATGAAACTTATTTGTACAAAATAGCGTGAGAGAACAATAGTAGTAAGTTGCTTATTCATAGGTACTTATCTCTGTTGTTCTTTTTTTGTTTTTAAATATATTTTATCACTTATTCCTCTTTTATGTACTCTTTTTTTGTAAATAGCTGTTAATCAATATGTTATGAATTTGACGTATTGAGAAATCATCCATGTGTGTTACAAATGTGTTATCAAAAAGCGCTAATGTCGGCTCTCGAATAAACACTACCATGTGAAGTGATAACGTTTTACAGCCGCCCGGCGCAAGTCCATAGGAGGTGATCATCGTGATAAGTACCTCGGTGCCTGTTTCCCTGATGAAGGTCTCCATTCGGTTGCGGATGCGGTTGTCCTCTTCTTCTGTAATAACGTAAGGGGCATTGGTATATTGCATCGTCTTGATAAGTGATAAAATTAATATATTCTGATATGTTTCTTTCTTTTTGCATAAATAACATTAAAAATCATACTTCTTATAAATGATTAGGGGCGATTTTCATCTTTTTTTTGTATTTTTGCTATTCAATATTGTAGAACGTCAATACAAAAGAAACGGAAAAGATATGGATGAGAATAATGTGCCTGACATGCGTCCGACATTCGAAGAAATTCGGAAAGTGGATGATAACGGGAAAGAATACTGGAGTTCACGCGAACTTTGTAATGCGATGGGCTATTCGGGATATTGGAAATTCCAGAATGTAATAGACAAAGCAATCAAGGTTGCCAGTGAAAAAGGTATGGATATAGATGACCATTTCAACCACGTGGTTGAAATGGTTAAGCTGGGTAGTGGATCGTTTCGCAAGGTCGAAGCTTTCCATCTATCCCGTATGGCCTGTATGATTATTTCTGAGAATGCTGATTCAAGGAAGTTATTGGTGAAGCAGGCAAGAGCCTATTTTTCTCAATCCGTATCTACAACCGAACTTATGCGGAACTCACTGGAATCCAATATCTTACTGTATAAAACTGCACAGGGTGAGACTCGCATTGAAGTGATTTTCAACAACGAAACTTTTTGGATGTCACAGAAAAAGATGGCTGCTTTGTTTGGTGTTGACGTAAGAACAATCAGCTATCATATTGGGCAGATTTACGAGACTGGAGAATTGGATAAAATGGCAACTATCCGAAAAATTGGGATAGTTCAAACCGAAGGAGAGCGTGATGTTGAGCGTGCTCCATTGTTCTACAATCTTGATGTTATCATCGCTGTTGGTTATCGAGTGAACAGCTATCAGGCAACCCAATTCCGTATATGGGCAACTTCTGTATTGAAGGAGTTCATCATTAAGGGTTATGTCTTGGATGATGAACGTCT
Source organism: Segatella copri (assembly GCA_021628325.1). Taxonomy (GTDB): domain Bacteria; phylum Bacteroidota; class Bacteroidia; order Bacteroidales; family Bacteroidaceae; genus Prevotella; species Prevotella copri_R. The sequence continues at coordinate 5,192 of JAJXAL010000070.1, forward strand.
GAAACAAGGTAAGCACTTCGGCAAGGATTATTTTGACGATTTGCTGGAACGCATCCGTGAAATCCGCACTTCTGAACGCAGATACTACCAGAAGATAACTGATATTTTTGCAGAGTGTAGTGCAGATTATGATGCAAAGGCTGAAAGTACCAAACTCTTCTATAAGATGGTGCAGAATATGATGCACCTGGCGGTTACCAATCATACGGCAGCTGAGATCGTCTATGAGCGAGCTGATGCGGAAATTTACTACGATGGAGGATTGGAAGAATCGCCTGAAGCTGTTGCTTGAAACTATGGACTATGATGCTAAGAGTAGTGCAGGTAAGGTTTCGCAAGAAGAAGCCAGAGAAAAGTCTTATTCTGAGTATGAGAAATATAAGGTTATTCAAGACCGTTCCTATATCTCGGATTTCGACCGATTCAATAGTGGAAATGATGATGATACTCCATTGCTTCCATTTGACATTGATCCAAAAGAATAGGGGTTGAGTATGGCGCTTGAATTATGTCATAGTAGTACCGTCTTATCTTATATAAGAAAATTAACGCAATGAAATGCTCCAAAAACATATAAGATGAAAATGTAAAAAGTTATGGAAAATGTGAATTATCTCCGTAACTTTTTACATAAACCGCTCACTTTTGGTGTTATTGAGTTTCCCTCAGTTCTTCTATGAGATTTTCAAGAATATAATCATCGCTCATTAGCTGTAAACCATATTTGGGGTCAGACATCTTGAATAACCGGAAATTCTTAATGACCTTAATGACCGTGACCTTAATGACCGGAAAACGCCCCTAAACATTTATTTGTTTTTCTGATGAAACTCTTTTCTTGTCTTAGCCATTGCTGCCGTAGCCATGTCATGGGTTTCTATCAGCAATGGGCTTTTGTGATATTGCACAATCTTGACTCCGACTGAATTGTGCCTTTTCTTTTCCTCGATGCATTGAATGATCAAGTCTGGGTTGGCAGATTTAGCCGTTGGAGTCTTGTCAAAGTTCTGAATATAGGCAGCGTTGGTCAGGAAGAGAATGTCGGAACCTCCCGGTATTTCCTGCATTACCTTCACCATGAGGGTTAGCATCATTCGGAACTCTGTGGTGTGTAGGTCGCTGATTACATCACGGCTGATGATGTTGCCGTTATGCTCAATCACAACGGCAGCACCACCAGCTCGCTCTTTATGGCCATAATCACATGAGCCACCTATCCAAACGTAATATGTAGATGTATCTTGTGTCATAATTATTTTATCTTCAATGTCCGCAGATATTCCTTCTGCTCGGGCGTGATTCTGTAGCTCTCGATGGCCTTCTGGATGGTCTTGTTGTGCGTCCAGGGAGCAAGGCGGTTTTGTTCGATGTAGGGAATCGTTGCGTCCCATTGTTTGGCAAGGGCGGTGGCAAAGAACCAGGCTACCATCATCTTTACGTAATACTCTTCGCTCCTTACTGATGCAGGAATTTCAAGATATTCTGCCTTGAAGTCTTTATCCAGGTAATGAGACATAAGTGTCTCTATTCCAAAGCGACAAGTATAAACGTGTGATGATTTGCTCCAAGTCTTGATCTTCGTCAACAGTTCCTTCTTGTGTTTGGCAAATACCTTCGGAGACATGATGTCGCAAACTGCCCAGTTGTCCACGAATGGCAGGAATTTCTCTGTAAGACGAATGCATTCCTCGTAGTCCTTCACCTCGGAAATGAGGAGACCGTGAAGCATGTTCTCATCGTAGTATTCATGAGGAAACTGCTGAAGAAATTCCTTGCATTCTGCCTCCTTTGTAAATTCTTTTGCGAACTTGCGAAGCACAGGCACACGAATGCCTATGAAACTCTGCACAGGCACTCCCGGTGTCAGTTTGGCCTGGAAAGCAGCATACTGCTTATCCTGCATGGCGAACAGTCTTTCTTGAAGTGAAGTCATAAATCTTATTGTTATTTTAACTTTTCATATTCCTCATCGGTCACAGCCTCCTGCCACTCGTTGGATGTGTTCTCGCCAGGTATTTCAAAGGCGAGGTGGGCAAACCAGCTGTCTTTTGCAGCACCGTGCCAATGCTTTACGTTGGCTGGAATGTGGATGACTGTGCCAGGGAGAATCTCCTGCGCAGGCTTTCCTTCTTCCTGATAACAGCCACGTCCGGCTATACCTACCAGCATTTGTCCGCCGCCCTTTGTGGCGTGGTGCGTGTGCCAGTTGTTACGGCAACCAGGCTCAAAGGTTACGTTGAAGAAAGGTATCTGACTGTCGGATATTTGTGCCAGATAACTGTTGCCTTTGAAGTATTTGGCGTAAGCTGTGTTGGGTTCGCCAATAGGGAATATCATCTCGCGCTGGAAAGCTGCCTTGGCGTCTTCTCCTTTCACATCTTCGTTCCATACCTCCTTTGCCAGATTGAATGCTGCCCAGGCCTTTGGCCAGCCGGCGTAGAAGGCGATGTGAGTAATAATCTCTGCCGCTTCCGTGCGGGTAATTCCGTTATTCTTTGCCGACTGCAAGTGATATTTCAGCGAGTTGTCGGTGATTCCTTGGCTGATGAGCGAAGTGATTGTTACCAAACTGCGGTCGCGCAATGAAAGCAGGTCATTGCGGCTCCATACTTCTCCGAAGAGGATGTCGTCGTTGAGGTGGGCGAACTCCGGGGCAAACTCACCCAGCTGGGTGCGCCCTGCTGTCTGTACTATTTTCTTCATTGTATCATTTTTTTTTAATTCTTCTCCATATTTTCAAATTCTTTTCCAGAAAACATCTTCGATGTAAAAAAAACAGTTATTCTATCTATGCTTCCTTGTATTTATGCAGTCTTGCGGTACTCGCTTGGAGTCTTTCCCGTCTGTGCCTTGAAAAAGCGGACGAAGTGCTGAGAATATTCAAAGCCGAGGCGCTGGCTGACTTGCGTAATGGTTAAGGTTTCATCTACAAGTAGTTGGCGGGCTGCAGAAAGCAGTCGGTCGTTGATCAGACTCTTTGCGGTTCTGCCAGTCTCTGTCTTGACTAATTCACCGAAATATTTGGTAGAATAGCAGCATTTGTCGGCAAAGTAGGCTACGGTAGGCAGCCCTTCATGCTCCGCTTTCCGGGCAATGTATTCATCGAGCAGAGAGATGAATTTCCTGACCACCGAATGATTAATCTCCTCGCGTGTGATGAACTGACGGTCGTAGAAGCGGAGGCAGTAGTTCAGCAGCAACTCGATGTTTGAAACGATGAGTTCACGCGAATGTCTATCTATAGGATGCTGAAGTTCCTGCTTAATCATTGAGAGTACATCACGGAAGATGTTTACCTCGGCAGCGGATAGATGTAGTGCTTCGTTGCTTGTATAGTCGAAGAACTCATAGCGGGAGATGTTCTTGCCAAGCTGGGTGCGGTTGAGCAACTCGGGATGGAAAGCCAATACCGTATATTTGGCAATCGGAACTCCTGGAATGGGTTCTACTTTTATTGATTGTCCTGGAGCAAACGAGGTTACGGTCATCTCGTCAAAATCATATTCTGTTCTGCCGTATGACAATTTGCAGCCCTTGTTTTCCTTCAGAAAGAGGACATAAAGTCCGTAGTGATGCACAGCCTCCTGTATAGGAGAGGCGTTCTCTACACGTGCAATGCTTACCAGAGGATGAAGCGTTTTCACCCCTATGAAGTCATTGAACTCCTGTATTGTATTAAAGAATAATTCCTTCATAATTCTATTCATTTTAAATTTTTGCAAAGATAATGCAAATGAGTGCAATGAAAGCTTGCTTTCAAATTGCCGAGTGCAGTTTATCTTATGCAAAGATACGCACATTCTCCAAAAGAGCTTATACCTGGTTTTCGGAAGATTTTACCATTATCGGAGATTTATTCCATTCTTTGTACTTAAACACTTTAACCATATCCCTGTCGCCACCCACAAGCTGGCTACATTTATTCAACATACCAGTATCGACGAAACCGCATTTCTCCATGACTCTTCCTGATGCAGGATTTCCGGTGAAGTGGTCTGCCCAGATGTTTTTGAACTGCTTCTCGTGGATGCAGTAGTCGAGCATCAGCTTCAAGGCTTCGGTGCAGATTCCCTTGTTCCAATAAGGCTTTCCTACCCAGTAGCCCACCTCGCAGTCGTTTTCTCCGATAGGGATGTTGCTGTTTTCATGGGTGTAGTAGCCGATGCAGCCGATTGCCTCGCCAGTTCCTTTCAACACAATCGCCCAAGTCGTTTCATTATGGAAGAAAGTCCGGATTATCTCCCGACTTTCTTCTACAGACTTATGCGCCGGCCATCCAGCACGTGGTCCTACGTCAGGGTCGGAGGCGTACTTGAAGAGTGCCTCTGCATCAGATTCCTCCCAATAGCGAAGTAAAATTCTTTCTGTTTCCATCAGTTTATATCAATGTTTTGCTGTCTATTTATTATGTGTGCTTACCCCAGCCAGTCGGTAAAGATAAGTATACATTCGTGCACCTTCTCAAAGAATCTCCCTATCCGTTGCTTAATGCCCTTCCAATAAATCCCATTCATTGTATTACTCATATGCTTCGTTCTTTAATTTGAATTTCTTGTGCATTGTCTTATGGTGCCAGACTTTCATTCCCATCCATGCCCCGATGCTGCAAAAATACAAAAAATATTCAGAAAAGTGATTATATGGATGGATTTTGTTTGCAGGGCGAACTTGATTTAACCTTATTTATAAGCTAGAGAGGCATTGAGGGACAACTTGGGGACATCTTGAATAACCGGAAATCCTTAATGACTGGAAAACGCCCCTAATCATTATAGTTAAACTTTGTAAAATACTTGCTCATTTCTTGCGAAAGTGTGCAGAAATAGAGACTTTTTGAAAATTTTTACATTGGGATTATCGTATTATAGAAATATAAGGAGCACATGAAAAAGATGCTTCTTATGATATTGTAGAACTTAAAATACATAATGAACAATGAACAAAGAACAGAAACGCAAGGTGCAACTGCAACAGAGAACACTCAACGAGTCGTTGACATTCCAAACTATGTTTGGTGCAAAGCAGAAATTCGATTCCCTGACACCTGAAATCGAAACCCGAATAAAAGAGGAGTTGCTAGTATTTGCAAACTTGGGTATTGCTAAGGACCTAATGATATTGAGAGATGTTATGGATAAAGTAAAAGAACAGTTAGGATACAGTGCTGAGCCTTCCAAGGGAATATTGGCTGGCAGCTATGTGGCATACTGCCTTGGGCTTGAACCTAGCAACCCAATGGTGACAGGCAAGGAAATCGAACCAAAAGATTTTCAAGTAACTCTTCCTTTAGGTCTCACCATCTGCTATGACAACGAGGTTAGAAATGAGGTGGTGAATTGGATGAAGGAGCACGGCTGTGAGTTTACCACCTATATGTCTCAGCCGATGCTGAAATTGGAGAATACGAGAGTCATTATACGAAGAGTATTGAAGTGAAATCAATGATAAGCAATATTGAAATAATAAAGGGTCTGGTGAGGGAGTTTTATCAGACCCGTATGGTGGTAAGCATTGATAATGATGACTTTGAGTCCTTCTTTCTTACAAAAGGCAAACTTGTAGCCTTTGATTGTGAGGAGTTTGATTTATGGAATAAGCCATATAAATTGGTTTGCAAAATGACGCAAGATAAGCTTGAATCCTTGTGTGGGGGGCGTAAGATAGCTCGTGTACTCTTTCTTGTCTTCCAGCCAACTGGCCATGAATTGCAAATGACAGATATGGAAAGTTTGCATCTGGTAAGTAAGTCCTTTGAAACTGTAACGTGGGGAATAGGCTCTTGGCATGAGGATTCTGTGAGATTAGTAACCTTAGTTGAAGTTGTATCAGATGGCCATTTGATGAATGAACAACAACTAAAGGAATTGTTGGGGGATAAGTTCTCCGAATTGTCTTTAATATGAAGGGGAAAAAAGATGGATTTAAGACAATATTTCTAATAAGTATACGTTTTTCTAATAACACAATGAAATTGAATGACGATGGCAAGATTTCAAACATATCTAAAAGATAGCGATGTTGTAGTTACGATTCATCGTGGAATAGACCAAATAGGTGGATGTATTACTGAAATATCAACGAAGACTTCTCGTGTCTTTGTGGATTTCGGTCAGAACTTGCCTGGTTGTACTGTTCCTACTACACCTGAGCAAGATGAAGCTCAGGTGCGTGACATCTTTGCGCAAAATGTTAAGCAGCACCAAGCGGTGTTATATACTCATGCCCATGAAGATCATGTCGGCTTGTTTGACCTAATTCCTTGCGATGTGCCTCAATATATAGGAGTGGGAGGTCAAGAACTAATGCTTGCGAAGTATGACCTGTTGAAAATAGCTCATGAGCAAGAATGGAAAGATTCGGAAGAAAAAAGTAAGATATTGATAGATGATGAGCAGAAAATAAGGAAGATAAAAGATTTTCATATATGGGAGCGTACAGCACCGCATACTCGGCCAAAATCTTTTATGATAGGGGATATCCGTATCACTCCTTTTTTTAATAGCCATAGCATCTATGACTCCTATATGTTTCTTATCGAAGCTGACGGAAAACGCATATGGCAAACTGGTGATTATCGTGACCATGGCTATCTTGGCAAAGGATTATATCCTACGCTTCATAGATATGCTTCTAATATAGACTTGCTTATCACAGAAGGAACTACACTGAAGCGTGGAGACCTTTGTATTCAAGAAAGTGAGGTGTCTAGACGTATGGCTTGTGTGATGAGTGCTTTCAAGTATGTGATAGTCTTGACTTCTGCCACGGATATTGAGAGATTGGCTAGTGTGAAAACGGCAGCTCTCAAAGCTCGTAAGGGACTATACTACACTGGTGGAATGATGGGCAGGGCGATGAGAATCTTTACACATCGAGAAGCAAAAAAATCAAAGGGCTTGTTTGATTTTCACTTTAAGTATGTGGGGGAGGATGATCCTAAACTCGGTGAGATGCAAAAGAAAGGCTTTGTCTTGGTAACAGGGGCTAGCCATTTGGATTTTGTGAAGAAAATGTGTCAAGGATTATCTTCGTCAGAGGTTCTTCTCATCTATTCTGCTTGGGATGGTTATTACAAAGACCCATTGCAAGTAAAGCAAAATCCTGCTTACAGAGACTTTCGAGAGGCATTTCCCAATGTGGTGGATATTCATACCTCAGGACATGCTTCGAGAGAGTGCATCAAGAAAGTTATAGATATTGTTAAACCCAAGGAGGTCATCTGCATCCATAGGGAGGCAGGGGCTGAATTATAAACTTCATAATTATGACAGACAAAGAACGTATAGAAAAAATTATTAAAGACACTTTTGATGTTATCCAAAAAGTGTATCATACGCAAAGAGAAGGGGATGGAAATCATAAAGATTTTTGTGAATCACAATCAAGAATTATCTTCCCCAAATACAGTGAGCAATATCGTGATAGTGAAACTCGCATCAGCGAGCAAGAGTTGAGATTTATATTTGTTGAGCAATTCAACAAGTATTGTGAAGCTAATCAGTGGAATGCATATTATTCTGTGGAAACCCCAACTGAAGAAAAATATGTTTTTAGTAAAGAGCATATAAAAGTTGTCCCATACAAAGCTGATGGAAAAGAAAAAACGGGACAGTCAGCCATGATAGACCTCAGTATCCACAATGATAAATTCGACAGAATTGCTCTTATCGAGTTCAAGGCTCTAAACCCAGAAGAGTCTGCCTTCGCCAAAGACTTCTGCAAGTTGAGTAATGAGCCTACTTGCCTAACCTTTTTTATCATGATAGTAAAAAGCCATGACAATGGAACTATCACAAATATCCATAAAAAAATTGAGTCAAAAGGCGCTGAAACAGAGTTTTATTGTTTTGACTTAGAAAAAGGAGAAGACATCTCTAAGAAAATAATAGATGGAATTTCCTCTTCCGAAAATAAATGAAGATACTTCATATTTCCGACACTCACAGCCATCATCGTCAGCTGCAGGATCTTCCTGCAGCTGACGTGATAGTCCATTCCGGTGACTTCACGATGGCAGGAACTGAAGCCGAAGTTATCGACTTTATGGAATGGTTCTGTGCCTTGCCATACAAATACAAAGTTTTCATAGCAGGAAACCATGACGACTGTCTTTTCGGAGCCGATATCAATGGTCTGCCCGAAAACTGCCATTATCTTTATGGTAACGGTGTAACGATAGAAGGCATAAAGTTCTTCGGCATCCCGATGTTCGTTGAAGATGATATAAGTGGTAACTATACTAAAATGTTGGAGAACATTCCTTCCAATACCGACGTGCTTATCACTCATCAGCCACCCTATCTCATTATGGATGAAAGTGCAGGTTTACATTATGGCAGCAGAACTTTGCTAGATGCAGTTAAACGCATCAAGCCGGATGCTCATCTCTTCGGACACATTCATAATGCCTATGGGATGAGCGAATGCAGCACTGTGTTGTTTTCCAATGCCTCGATAGTTACTGATAATTATGAGTTTTGTAACCAACCAAATATGATCAATTTATGATTATTCCAAGAAAAGACAAGCCTTACTTTTACCCTCCCTTTTTTGACATTTCATGTTTCTGGCAAGAAAGCATAGGGCTTAGTCATAAGATCAGAGTTTATATTCCTTTTGAAACGACTATGACTTTCACGCCCTTTCTAGGTGTAATGGTTAACCGAAAGCAATTTGAATATTTTACGATAGAGGATAATCCGATGAGAAAACCAATGCAAAGTTGCTTTCTGATGAAGATGCAGAGAGTGTGATTGCTTGGATAAAATTAAATCGTGTAGCTTTGCTCCAGCATTGGTACCAAGAGATTGGTACGGACACCCTTTGCTTCAGTTTGAAGAAAATTTGAAAAAATCATTTTAACCAATTACATTCCTCTTCCTCAGCAGCTCGCGAGCTTTGCCTGATATTTCCATGTCGTTGAGGGGATATCCCAGTCTCAAACACTCGAATATCGCTTCGGTCGCTATTTGCCTGTATTTTTTGCTCACGTTCATAAGATACTGCAGAGCTGTTTGACCGTTTACCAAATATATAGTCGATAATTTTTCTTCCATAATTCTCCATCCTAATGATTTTTATGCAAATGTTCAGATTCTCTTGCATTCGTTCCTTATGAACAGTCTTCGGGATGATGATTACATCGCTCTGCAACAGCCAGTGCAAGGCTACCTGTGCAGCAGTCTTGCCGTATTTCTCGCCTATCTGGGTGAGGGTAGGGTTGGATCAGGTTCCACCTGATAAACACCATAACCCAGTTGTGGCATTTCCACGCCATTGCTTAACTTTATCTTCTTCATAATCAATATGTTTTAAAGTTCGTTTATTCCATTCTGCCATATTTCATTTCCACGCCCTCCTTATCATACTGCTTGCGCTTGCCGGTTGGTGGCTCAGTAAGCGTGATGCGAACTACAGCCGTGCGTGAAAGGGAACGGGCGATGCTCTCGTCGAAAGCATCCATGTGTTGAGGAAGGAAACGTTCACTGATTAGTCGGAGACCATGAATCTTCTCTGCTTCATCTGCCACGATTTCTGCCTTGCCGAATGCAATGGCTGATTTGAATTGCAGGGTGAAACTGCCGTCTTTCGGACCAACCGTAGGCGCACAACGGGTTACGGCTGAAAGGCAGACCTCGGGATGAGCCTTGATTGCCTCCAATTTCTTGCCTTCCAAGGCACCATGAAAATACCAGTTCACATCATCATCAGATGCGAGCGAAAGAGGTAAACCGTAAGGATTGCCGTCTTCGTCAATAAAACTGACAGTTATATACGGAGCCTTGTGCATTACTTCCAATGCCCACCCACTATCCATTGCTCTTGATTCCTTTCTCATTTTTATCCTAATTATTTTGATTATTTTTATCCTATTAATTTAATGATCTGTTTATCCGAGGTATCAGGCAGGATTTCTTTCAGATGCTCGAAAATCCTCTGATAAGACTCTTCGGGAGTTCGGTTGCATTGGCAAACCTCCCTGCCATAGAGATCTTCGGGAGTATTAAGCAGCGACCAACCCCAGCCATATTCGTGATTGTGCTTGTCACGAGGATAGATGAAATCCTCGGTCACGATGTAAGTTGCCATTTCCAGTCGGGTGAGATAACCGTCAAACTTGCTTCTCATTCCCTTGCCCGTGAAACCGCAGGCTGCGCGAAGTTCTCTTGTGATGAGACTGCCCGATGATTGAAGCGTGCTGAGAATGGCTCCTTCTATCGAGGCTTCATCTGGGCGAGGGTACTTGCTTCTTCTGTAGTTGCAGAAGTCCGGCCACCATTCCTGGCTGATGAATCCTGCTTTCTTGTTGAAGAACTTTCCGTACATACACGGCATTTCCTGCACAATTTCGCCCTTCCATTTCCAAAGCGGCCAGTCCCAGCCGCCTTCAGGAAGTTTTACGTAACCGCAGTCTTCCGCCACAATGTCTTCGGCAGAGAAGCCTTCAATGCCACTATCAAGGAGAGGGAGGAAGCCGATCTGCTGAATCAGTTCCATCATGCCTGTTGCTGAATATATTTCTGGAAAATTCATGTTCATTTATTTTTATCCTTTGTACTTAAACACTTTAACCATATCCTTGTCACCACCCACAAGCTGGCTGCATCTGTTCAGCATTCCGGTGTCGGAGAAACCGCATTTCACCATGACCTTTCCTGATGCTGAATTTCCGATGAAATGATCTGTCCAGATATTTTCTAAATGTTTCTTTCATTCAAATCTGATCATTTTTGCAAGTTCCATAAAATAGTCATTCGACCAAATATCCAACTCTTTGGGATTCCTGACAAAAGGCAATACGTCTGCCTTTATTTGATTCATGTCTGCCGTGGCAAGTCTTTCATTCAGTTTTTGAAGGAACGTCTCCTTGTCAAGCTCTTCGTGATTGAACTGTAAGGCTCTTTCGCACAAGTGAGTAAAGTCAAGAGGAACATTGTGGCGAACATACCATTCGAAGTCATACCAATCACGTCCCTTGACTCTGTTCTTCCAGGCACGATACACCAGTGCATGCATCTTTCCTGCAAAGAGGGCTGGCAAAGTGAAACATCGTGTCATGAAAGATTGGGGGAGCAGAAGCAACTTCTGTTCTGTTTGGAATTTCAAAGGAGGTTGAGTATCAACTTCAATCTTGATCTTGACAGATTTCTCAGTTTGGAATGTAATGTCATATACATCTGTGTTGTCTTTCAGAAAGGCAGACTCCACTTTGCCAAAGTTCTTTTTGTCCTTCTTTCTGATTTCAACCTCTCTACCCATCATAGCGAATTGGTCAATGATGGGCTGAAAATAATGTGTAAAATCAAAGTTTTCATTCGGAGCAAGCAGGGAAAAATCCATATCCTCAGAGAAACGCTGCAATCCATGGAATATACGCAGACATGTTCCACCATAGAAAGCTGCCTCGTTGAAAAAGCCACCATTGTAAAGACCAGAAAGAATAATCTGCTGGTTGACCTCAAAGATAGCATTGCGCTTTTGCAGTTCGGTCGTTATGTCATAGCTCGAAAGCATTTGATTGAATATCTCGTTTGTATTCATTTCCTTAAATATTTAATTAGAGTTTCTATGGATTTAGACTTTTTCCCAACCTGAGCATATCGCTCAAATATACTTATATCCATATTTCTGAAATCATCTATTTCCATTCGGATGTCCTCCTCCAAATAGTTCTCTACATCCTTCAGGTAACGTAAATTAACCTTCGGAGAATTTGCGATTAAGTCACAGAGAGCTTTTTCTGGTGTTGCCATCAGAAAGGCGTAACTCTGCATGTTGATGCTTGTGATCCCTATAGAAAAGGCTTCTCTTGACATGTTCTTATACTCAAAACGCCCGACAGGAGTATCAAAACTACGGGAGTGCTTTAGTGTCATAGACTGAGTAGTATAAACAGCTTCTGGTATTAATCCATAATAACGTAAGGCTGTCTGCATAGACACATACGAAGGAGCATAAAGATGATTGGCTATCAGTTCTGTGGATAGAGCAACACGAGACACATTTGGGGCTACCACATAAAGCCCCTTCTTGAGTCGGATAATTTTATGAGCCGCCTCAAGACTGCGTACTTTCTGATTCCCTGCTTCAATGTTTGTAAACAATGAAGCTATAGCTGAAGTACTGACTGGTATGTTACCTATATGTTCTAAATCCATTATCATGGTGCAAAAATAGTAAAATTTGGAATAGAAAACGAACTTTTGCTTGCTTTTCTGTTCTATTTTTGGCTATTTTAACAAGTCGCTTAGTCAGACCGTTAAACTTTGATGCAGAAATCAGACTACATACTCCGAGTCTGAATAGTGCTCCTATTCCATAGCTTTCTCATTGCCCACATCAGAATTGCATCTTCGGCTGAGCCTTGCCAGATAGGATAATGTACTCCATCTGGTTCAAACAACTTCTTTTGAAGATGTGAACAGAGATTTATTTTTATCCTTTGTACTTAAACACTTTAACCATATCCTTGTCACCACCCACAAGCTAAAATTCTTTCTGTTTCCATTTTTATTCATATTTAGAAAAACTTACATCTGTTTTCTTATGTATCGTGCCAGTCCGTAAACATATCTTCGGCAACCTGGACGATAGTGGAGCAGGCGGTCGAACCATGCAAGATGTTTGTTGAATAGGCGAACTGTAACACCTACATAGACCATGGCGAAGAGCGTTCCGATGCCCACGATCTCCCATTTCCATGAACCGAGAAGCAGGAAACAGAACAAGACGGCCAAGACCACGAGCGTGATGTCCACCCGAATCTTGGCTTTAGGGAAAGGCCAGCCGGTAACCTTGTGAATGGCGATGGAAATGCCCTCGCCAGGCATGGTTACTGAGCCGCACTTCACCTCCATGGCAATTCCGAAACCGAGGATGGTGCAACCGGCAATCTGTACAAGGGCATTGACCAGGATATTTTCTGAAATCATCCACTGTGTAAGCACCATATTGAGGTCTATGAACATTCCGAAGATAAAGCCGATAGCGAGCTGGAAGAGTTGCACCCACTCGAAGTTTCTTCTCAGAATCAGAATCTGCAGCACCACGAAGATCGCATTCATCATGATGGTGTAGCCGCCGATAGTCCATCCTGGGATGTAATCAAGCATCTTACCTGCCGAAGCCATCACGTAAGGGATGGTGGAAATAACGCTTGAACCTAACTGACTTCGCACACATGCTGCGACTCCGAAAGTCATTACATAGAGCGAAACGAGCAGCAGAATATGCTGCCATACAAAAGATATAACTTCTTCTTTCTTAATCATTTATATTATTTTCTTAATCAATTCGTTCAGTTTGTCCTCTCTGATAATCTTCGGCTGAGCCTTGCCAGCGAGAATGAGAATCTTCTTGCCGTTACGATAGATATGAAGCTGTCGTGAACGAACCGCGGCAGTCAACTCCTCATCGTTCTGCATGGCTTGCCAGATAGGATAATATACTCCCTCAGGTTCAAACAACTTCTTTTGAAGATGCGAGCAGAGGTTTGTTGTATCAATTGTCATTGCCATAATTTTCTTCAAACTATTTGTTTCCAAAGATTCATGTGCAAATACGCCATCAGCGCAATCTGTATCAGCAGAATGGCAGGAATGCCGTATTTGAATTTCTTGTGCATCGTCTTATGGTGCCAGACTTTCATTCCCATCCATGCCCCGATGCTTCCTCCAATGACAGCCAGCAATAAAAGCGTTACTTCCGGAATGCGCCATTTGGCTTTCTTTGCCTTGTACTTATCAATGCCGTACACGATGAATGCAACTGCATTGATAGCAAGGAGATAGTAGGCGAGGTAACTATGTAATGTATTCATGCTCATTTTCCTATTTTACTCCTTTATTCTTTTCATCTGTTATGTCAAGAATGGATCAAGCGTAGCCAGCAGTTCGGCTTTATCTACCACACCGCTTGTGCGCCACAATACTTCTCCGTTTCTGAAAAGCATCAGCGTAGGCACGGATTGGATGCGGTATTGGCTTGCTGTTACGCCGTACTTATCTACATCCACCTTGATGATTCGGATGCGGTCGCCCAATACACTCTTCACCTGCTCCAAAATGGGGTGCATCGCCTTGCAAGGTTGGCACCATGTAGCAAAGAAATCGACCAGAACAAGCTGGCCACTGTTTATTACATTATTAAATGTCTCCATAATTATTTATCTATTTCCGTGAAACGATTAAAAGTTCTGCCGTCCCTCGTAACTTTCCCGAAGAACATATCTTCCGGTCTTACCCAATAGGCTTGGTCTCCATAGAGAGCCTGATAAACCACCATGCGCTCCTGAGTCTCGGAGTCGAAGGCAGAATGGATGAATTTATATTTGCCGCCCTTAAAGTGCTGGAAATATCTTTCTTCCTTTGCAGAAAACTCCATCAGCATTTTCTGGGCGAGGGGAGCGTACCATGTCTTCACCTCCTGTTCTGTAGGCGTATGACCACCAGGGAAATGGAAGGCTTGATTGTAATGCTGCAGGAAGAGAGGGGAGAAGTGAGCCAGGGTGTCCTGCTCACCAAAAAGTCCCCACACACGATCCTTATAATAGGGGTTGCAATGGTCAAACTGCACGGCTTCCAGTTCCGCAAACTCCTCAATCAGCGCCTCGTCAATCACCAGCAGCTGATTTCCGTCCCTTCTCGGTGCCTTGTATTCATGCTCTCCGATTCGCTCCTTCAGAAACTCCGTCATCATGAAATACGGATTGCCGAGCAGGGCAGGAATGCCCACCACCGGAGCCAGCATCTGGGCGAGGAAAGAGCCGCAGCTGTTGCCCAGAAGCAAGTCGGGCTGCTCCCGGTCGATGATGGAGCGAATCTCCTTCAGTGCCTCCTTGGGGTGCAAAGGGAGGTCGGGAGTCAACACCACCGCCGTCCCCTCAAACGCCTCTTTCAAGGCCCTCGCCATCGGACAGCTGCCCGTGGCGAAGAATCCGTGTAGGAATAATATCTTCTTCATGCTCTAATCATTTGATAATGATGCGCCTGTAATCTAGGGAGATAAGCCATGCTCAAACCCCATGTTGGCGCATTGTCGAGTAAGTGGAGGGAGTTTCACCCTCCCTTCTCTCGGAACCGTGCTTGA
>JAJXAL010000071.1:0-20139 GCA_021628325.1 Segatella copri
TTTACTTATTCAGTCCCTGCATTTCCATTTCCAGACTAGCCCAGATGAAAGGACCTACGCCCTTGGCATCATTGTCACGGATAGGCTCGCTCATGTAATAGTCGAAGCTTCCATCGCGCTTGAAGTTTGGCTTCTTGACGTATGGACCAGGGCCAGGACCGAGTCCGCTGACAGCACAGCAGCGGGTAAGGCTGATGGTCTTGTCAGGATTTACCTGGATGAAGTTGTTTAGGATTCCCTCATAAGCCTTGATACCTGCTTCCTGATATTCCTTGCCGAGGTATCCCTTACGGTAACCTTTGAGGAGAACATAGGCAAACATGCTTGAAGCGGTGCTCTCGAGGTAGTTGCGAGAATCCTTTACGTCCATCACATCGTACCATACACCCGTCTTCTTATCCTGATATTTCACCACGCTCTTCATTGCCTTATTTAATAAGGTGATGATTTCGCTGCGGCGAGCATAATCTTCAGGCATGGCATCGAGGCATTCGGTCATCGCCATGACGTACCATCCGAGGGCTCTTGCCCAGGTATGCTGGCTCTTTCCGTCTTCCTTGTTTGCCCAGAACTGGATGTGGGTTTCGTCCCATGCATGTTTCCAGAGCTGAGTCTTCTCATCGTAGGTACGCAGGTCGGTCTTCACAATCTGGTCTACCGCATCGTCGAGAATCTTCTTCGCCTTCTTAGGCTTGAGGTTCTGTACGGCGTAGTTGCAGTAGAAAGGCAGACCCATGAAGATGCCGTCGAGCCAAACCTGGTTGGCGTAGATAGCCTTGTGCCAGTAAACGCCTTCCTTGGTGCGAGGCTGGTTCTGCAGCTGCTTGAAGAGCGTCTTCAGTGCCAGTTCGCTGCTCTTGCTAGGGAAGAGGTTGTGCATGCGGAGGATGAACTTCGCGGTGCGCACGTTGTCGAGGTTGAAATCCTCATATTTGTAGCCTGTGATGTTTCCTTTTTCGTCAATCATCTTGGCTGGATATTCTTTTAGGTAGTTGATGATAGCCTCGTTGTTGGCTTCGGCATCAGCTCCCTTGAAGGTGCTCTTCCCGTCTTTGTAGTGGAGGTAGGTGTCGAGCATGCCTTCCATCTCAATGCCCATCACGTAGCTCCAGCGAGGTTTCTTCGGACTGAAGTCGAGGTTGTATGGGTGGGGAGTGCGCTGCATCTCGCTGTGGGTGAGCCACTCTGAATAGGTCTGGTAAGGACGGTCTTCCTTGTTGAGAACCAGGGAACCGTTGATGAAAAGGTTGTCGAACTTCACATCGCGTGTCTTGCCGGTCATCTTGACAGGCTGCTTGATGACACCATCGAACTTACAGTTCTTTACATGAATATCGTATACGTTTTCTATTTTGTTTCCACCGATGATGAGCACACCGTAGTTGCTCTTCTGGCAGGTAACATCTTCCATGCTCACGTTGCGCACAGTAGGTTCAAATCCGCGGTAGCAAGCCTCTTTTGGCTCATAGTCGAGGTTGATTTTGAGCACGGCTTCCTTGCACTGGCCTACGGTAACCTTACGCATGTGGATGTTCTGGATGAGTCCGCCGCGGCAGTTGTTGGTCTTGATGCGGAGGATGCGCTCCAGATGAGGAGAGTCCATCTCGCAGTTTTCGGCGTATACATTCTCGCATCCGCCTGAAATCTCGGAACCGATGACTACACCACCATGTCCGTCTTCCATCCGGCAGTTGCGGATGATGATGTTTCTGGATGGTTTGTTCCAGAGACGACCGTCGTTGTTTCGTCCGCTCTTGATGGCGATGCAGTCGTCGCCGGTGTGGAAGATACAGTTCTGGATGAGTACATTCTCGCATGCTTCAGGGTCGCATCCGTCTCCGTTAGGTCCTTCGTTCCATACGGTTACGCCGTCTACTGTGATGTTCTTGCAGAGCAGAGGGTGCATCACCCAGAAAGGTGAATTGATCATCTTGACATCCTTGATGAGGATGCGCTCAGAGCGTACGAAGTTGACGAGCTGAGGGCGGAGACCCTGTCCCATGCCGAACTTGCGTTCGTCAAAAGGCACACCGTCTTCAGCCATCTTCAGCAGTCTGGCACGTGATCCCATCTTCTGGTGTTCCTTGGTTACGCCCTCCTTATATCCGAATCTGGCATTACCGTTCATTGGCCACCATGTATCGTTGTTACCACCTCCATCGATGGTACCTTTACCAGTGATGGCGATGTCGGTAACCTTGTAGGCATAGATGCATGGAGAATAGTTCCAGCATGCGATGCCCTCCCATGATGTGCGTACCAGCGGATAGAGTTTCGGTTCGAAGGCAAACTGCAGTACGGCACCTTCTTCGAGGTGGAGGTCAACGAAGCTCTTCATCTCAATGGCTCCTGTGCGCCAGGTACCCTTCGGGATGACTACAGTACCGCCACCTTTTTTAGAGACGAGGGCGATGAGCTTGTTGATAGCCTTCTGGTTCTGTGCAGCCGAAGCGTTCTGCTTGGCTCCATAGGCAGAAATAGCATACTTCTTAGCTGCCTGCTTGATGCCTGGCAACTGTATGCTCTGTTCAATGCGCTGATATTCAGCATCGTTCCATCCGTCGGCCCAAGCGCAGGATGGGATGAGAAGCAGAGCAACGAGTAAGGTCTTAAAGAATTTCTTCATTGTCTTTGTTCTAGTTTTATGATTATTTGTATTTATGAATTCGTTTGTATTGATCTGTTTATTCGTTAGTCGGGTCTTACGTTTAACACATCGCTGCAAAGATACGAATTTTATTTGTAAAACAGGTGCTGGTAATGTTAAAATTAAATGTTTTTGGAAAAATGTTTGGTGTTTTGAAAATAAAATGTTACCTTTGCAACGATAATTAACATTATTAACGCAATAAATACTGGGTAGCCTATTGGATAGACATTTACTTAATGAATAAAATAAGATTAAGAAAATGAGTAAACTCAATGAAATGACAGACGAAGAGTTGGCCTTGGCTTATGTCAGGGGCGACAACAGAGCCTTTGACCTGTTGCTTTCCCGCAACGAGGTGAAACTTTTCTCTTATATCCTTTTCGTGGTTCACGATGAGGATCTGGCGAATGATATCTTCCAGGAGACATTCGTAAAGGCAATCAGTCGTTTACATGCTGGCCAGTATTCCAGTTCGGGCAAATTTATTTCGTGGTTAATGCGCATAGCGCATAATGTCATCATCGACGGTTATCGCAGTCAGTGTGTGTTCCGCATGGTAGAACAGGGGAACGATAATGATCTTTCCTGTCTGCGAGGCGAAGATTTTCAGGCAGACTGTGCTGAGCAGGAGATGGTACGCAAACAGGTGCTCCGTGATGTGAAGAAACTGGTAGACTTTCTGCCGGCTCCACAACGCGAAGTGGTTTATATGCGTTTTTATCAGCAGATGTCTTTCAAGGATATAGCCGAGTGTACCAATGTGAGTATCAATACGAGTCTGGGAAGAATGCGTTATGCGCTCCTTAACCTCCGCAAGATGGCTAAGGAGCACAATATCTATCTGAATCTTGATTAGTGGAGTTCTTTCAAGGCATGGATGGTAGCATAAGGGTCTGTGCTCTTGAATACATAACTTCCGCTTACCAGCACGTCTACTCCGGCTTTCACCAGTCTTGGAGCAGTTTCTGCCTGCACGCCGCCATCTACCTCGATGAGTGCCTGGCTTCCGCTCTCTTTGATGAGCTGGCGCAGACGGTCTATCTTCTTGATGGTGTTCTCGATGAATTTCTGTCCGCCGAAGCCTGGGTTAACGCTCATCAAAAGTACCATGTCTACATCGCAGATGATGTCTTCCAGCACACATACCGGGGTAGAAGGGTTGAGGGTAACTCCTGCCTTCATGCCTGCTGCATGAATCTGCTGGATGGTGCGGTGCAGATGGGTGCAGGCCTCGTAGTGCACGTTCATCATCATGGCACCGAGCTTGGCAGTCTGCTCAATGTAATTTTCCGGGTGCTGTATCATAAAGTGGACGTCGAGGGGCTTGGTGCACACCTTGCTTACGGCTTCTATCACAGGGAAGCCGAACGAGATGTTGGGCACGAAGACACCATCCATCACATCGAGGTGGAGCCAGTCGGCCTCACTCTTGTTAATCATCTCTATATCACTCTTCAGGTCAATGAAGTTGGCTGAGAGCAATGAAGGGGATACCATTGTTTTCATCTTTCTTCTTCTTTTAGTTAGGATAGCACACCTTTAGCTTCCCATTTTGCACCATGGTATGATAGGAGTAGGCTATCTGCTTGATGAAGTAGATGGTCTGAGCCGAAGGTCTCATTTTCTTTGGTGTAAATACTTGCTTCATAGGCGTGAATCTTTAAATTTGAATAATACTTCTTGTTATTTGTTGATTTCAGAACGGGCATTTCTTTCTGTGGAGTTTTCCTCCGCCTGTTACCTGTCCTCTAGATAAATAACGGCACGTCTGGCAGATTATTACATTTCGGCGAAATATTTTTTTTCTTTTCTCCTATATATAATAAGGTATAGGGGAGAGAAGGGGAAGAAAAAGTGGGCGAAATGGTGATTTAGATGATAAAATAGTGTTAAATCTTAAAATTTCTCGACAAAAAGTTTGCAGTTTAAAAGAAAAACTGTACTTTTGCAGTAGAAAATGAAGAACGAAGGAGAATCTTTTCGTTAAAAAGAAAGAAACGCCTCGTTTTAGTAGTAACAAATAATTAAAAGAAAAAGCAATATGAATACATTCGTATCTACATCATGGTGGTGGCGTAACTCAAGATTCCAGAAGTCGTGAGTCGAGACGCCGTATGTGGATGTGAACAACATAATATACTAGGGGCCTGCCGTAACTTACGACAGGCCCCTTTTCTTTTACAACGAAAAATAAAAACAAAAAATATAGGAGATATTAACTATGGAAATGAAGGACATTTTGAACAGAATGTTGAACCACGAGGAACTTTCTCGTGAGGAAACCCGAGACATCATTGTAGGAATCACCAAGAGTGCATTTCCTGAGGAACAGATTACAGCCCTGCTCACCGGTTTGCAGATGAGAGGCGTAACGGTAGATGAACTGCTCGGTTTCCGTGACGGAATTCTTGCCACAGGCGTGCCAGCCATCCTGGATTGCGACCGCTACATTGACGTGGTGGGAACCGGTGGCGACCGCAAGAACACCTTTAACATTTCTACTACTTCCTGCTTCGTTATTGCAGGTGCGGGTTACAAGGTGGCAAAGCACGGCAACTATGCGGCTACTTCGGTGAGCGGTGCCAGCAACGTCATCAAGAACCACGGTGTTCAGTTTACCGATGATATAGACAAGCTGAACCGCAGCATCAACGAGGCAGGCATCGTTTATCTTCATGCCCAGCTCTTCGCCAAGGCAATGAAGTTTGTGGGTCCTATCCGCAAGGCTTTGCAGTTTCCTACCGTGTTCAACCTGTTAGGTCCTCTTGTAAATCCTAGTCAGCCTAAGTGCCAGTTGCTGGGTGTAGCCAATCTCGACCAGATGCGCCTCTACAACCAGGTTTACCAGAAACTAGGCATTGATTTCGGCATTGTTAACAGCATCGACGGATATGATGAAATTTCACTCACCGGCGACTTCAAGGTAACCACCAACAACTATGAGAAGATCTTCAAGCCTCAGGATCTCGGTTTCGAGATAGCCAAACCGGAAGAGGTGCGAGGCGGAGCAACCGAGGAAGAGGCTAAGGACATCTTTGATGCAGTGCTTGAAAACCGTGCCCTCCCAGCCCAGAAGAACATCGTTCTCGCCAATGCAGCCTTCGGCATCCAGGTGATGGAGAAGGGACAGAAGAGCATAGAGGAATGTGTGGAGATAGCAAGAGAGAGCATTGACTCGGGTAAGGCACTCGCTACCTTTAAGAAATTCGTAGAGATCAATAGTTAAAGGGGCTTTAAAGGTAAAAAGGTAAAAGGGTAAAAAGGTAAAAAGAGCCTTAACCCCTTTGTCCCCCTTTGTCCCCCCGTTCCCAGCGATTCCATCGCTGGTTCCCCAAGTCTTTATCTTAAATAAAAAAACGAAAAAAATGGCTGATATTTTAGAGGAAATTGTGGCTCATAAAAGAATCGAGATTGAGCAGCGCAAGCGCTTTATCCAGCCACGGCAGATGATAACCCTCACCGAACAGAAAATGCAGGAAGATGGGGGAAAGGTGCCGGGCGGAAGCATGAAGGAGTCGCTGATGAACTCGGAGACGGGAATCATCGCTGAATTCAAGCGCAAATCGCCTTCCAAGGGCTGGATCAAACAGGAAGGTAAGCCGAGCATCATCCCGCTCGCCTACCAGCAGAACGGAGCCTCGGCGCTCAGCATCCTCACCGACATTGATTACTTCGGAGGATATGATGAGTATATTCAGGAGGCGCGCCATGTGGGCGTTACCCTACCTATCTTATATAAGAACTTCGTAGTAGAGGAATACCAGCTGCTGCAGGCGAGATACTGCGGAGCTTCTGCCGTGCTGCTCATTGCGGCCTGCCTGACCAAGGAGGAGTGTAAGCAACTCATGAACATGGCACACCAGCTGGGCATGGAGGTACTGCTCGAGATGCATAATGAGCGCGACTTCGAGTATGCTGAACTGGAACCGGATATGTACGGCATCAACAACCGAAATCTCGGAACCTTCTTTACGGATGTGGAGAACAGCTTCAGATTGGCAGAGAAACTTCCGAAGGATGTGTGCAGGGTGAGCGAGAGTGGCATCTCCAACCCGCAGACGGTTCTCCGGTTGAGAGAAGAAGGCGGCTTCAGAGGTTTCCTGATGGGCGAACAGTTCATGAAACAGGCAGACCCGGGCGTGGCGCTTGCAGAATTTATTTCTCAATTATAGGATTGTTTGCTCCTAACGCCCTGAAAGGGCAGAAGCTCCTAGCCCAGGGCATCGCCCTGGGTATAATGGCAATCAGCAAGGCGCCCTGTAAGGGCAAAAGCTTTAATGAAGAATAAACAATAAAGAAAATGTTAGTAAAGGTTTGTGGAATGCGTGAACCTGATAATGTAAAGCAGGTTGCGCAACTCGGCGTTGATATGATGGGATTTATCTTCTATCCTAAGTCTCCACGGTATGCCAGTCATGGGGTGGCTCGCTCTGATGCTGACCGCAATGTGTGCCGAGTGGGAGTCTTCGTGAATGATTCCATTTCCAATATGTTGGATAAGATTCATTCATTCTCTCTGAATGCGGTGCAGATGCATGGAAGCGAGAGCAGGGAACTGTGTGAGCAGCTGCGTGCAGCAAAGGGGAATATGAAGATAATCAAAGCCATTAGTGTTTCCAATGCCGGGGACATTCAGAAATATAAGGAGTATGTAGGCGCTGTTGACTACTTCCTTTTCGACACCAAATGTAAGACGGTGGGCGGAAGTGGTCAGCAGTTTGACTGGCAGGTACTGAATGAATATGATGGCGATGTTCCATTCCTGTTGAGTGGCGGCATCGGCCCGGAAGATGCTTCCCGCATTCTGTCTTTCCATCATCCCCGATGCGTAGGAATCGACCTCAACTCCAGGTTTGAGATAGAACCGGGACTGAAGGATGTAGAGAAACTCAAGGAATTCCTTTTAAAGGTAAAAAAGTAAAAAGGTAAAAAAATAAAAAAGTAAAAAAATGAATAAGATAAATGCATTATTTGCACACAATAAAGACCGCAAGCTTTTGAGCTTGTATTTCTGCGCCGGATGCCCAACTTTGGAAGGTACCGGTGATGTAATTAAGGCGATGGAGCGCAAGGGGATAGATATGATTGAGGTAGGAATCCCTTTCAGTGATCCGTTAGCTGATGGTCCTGTTATCCAGAGTGCCGGAACCGTGGCTCTGAAGAACGGAATGACGGTGAAGAAACTCTTCGCTCAGTTGAAGGAAATCAAGGATGAAGTGCAGCTTCCACTCGTGCTGATGGGATACCTGAACCCAATCATGCACTACGGCATTGAGGCTTTCTTCAAGAGCTGCGTAGAGAGCGGAGTGAGCGGTACCATCATCCCAGACCTTCCCTTTGATGATTATCTGAAGGTGGTAAAACCCATAGCCGACAAGTATGACATCCGTGTCATCATGATGATTACCCCTGAAACCAGCGAGGAGCGCATCCGTTTCATCGATGAGCATACCGATGGATTCATCTACATGGTCAGCTCCGCGAGCATCACGGGCGCCCAGAGCAGTTTCGGCGATGCCAAGTTGGCTTATTTCAACCACATCAACGGCATGAATCTGCGCAACCCACGCATGATAGGTTTCGGCATCAGCAACAAGCAGACCCTTACCAGTGCTCAGGATAATGCGGCGGGAGCCATCATCGGCAGCAAGTTTGTAACCCTGCTCAATGAAACCGGTGATCCGGATAAGGCTTTAGATGGGCTTTTTGAGTGCCTCGAAAAGTAGTTGATAGTTAACAGCGGCTTCGCTGTATAGCAGGCTTGCTCTATAAACTATAAATAATAAATTATAAACTAAGTATTATGTATCAAGTTGACGAAAAAGGATTTTTTGGAAAATTCGGAGGAGCGTATGTTCCTGAGATATTATATAAATGTGTAACCGAGTTGCAGCAGGCTTACAAGCCAATCATTGAGAGCGAGGAGTTCAAGAAGGAATACCGTGCGCTGCTCAAAGATTATGTGGGCCGCCCTTCACCTCTTTATTATGCCAAGCGCATGAGCGAGAAGTACGGATGCCAGCTCTATCTGAAGCGCGAGGACCTGAACCATACCGGTGCACACAAAATTAACAACACCATCGGTCAGATTCTCATGGCCAAGAAGATGGGCAAGACCCGCATCATTGCCGAAACCGGAGCCGGACAGCACGGTGTGGCTACAGCTACGGTATGCGCCCTGATGAACATGAAGTGTGAGATTTTCATGGGTGCCACCGATGTGGAACGCCAGCATACCAACGTAGAGCGTATGAAGATGCTGGGAGCCAAGGTGAACCCTGTGCGCACCGGCAACATGACGCTGAGCGATGCATGCTCTGAGGCCATACGCGACTGGTGCTGCCACCCACAGGATACCTTCTATATCGTAGGCTCTACCATGGGTCCGCACCCTTATCCAGACATTGTTGCCAAGATGCAGAGCGTAATCTCTGAAGAACTGAAATGGCAGCTTGAGGAGAAGATTGGCCGCGACTATCCTGATTACCTCATCGCCTGTGTGGGTGGCGGAAGCAATGCTGCCGGAACCATCTACCACTACATTGATGATGACCGCGTGAAGATATATCTGGCTGAGGCTGCCGGACACGGAATAGATACCGATTATACCGCTGCCACCATGCACTGCGGCACAGAAGGCATCATCCACGGAGCACGCACCCTCGTGATGCAGACCGAGGACGGACAGATAGAGGAAGCCTTTACCATCAGTGCCGGTCTCGACTATCCGGGCATCGGCCCTATGCACGCCGACCTTGCCACATCGGGCAGGAGCCATGTGCTCGCCATTAAGGATGATGAGGCCATCTACGCCGGTTACGAGCTCACCCGCATGGAGGGCATCATTCCGGCTATTGAGAGTGCGCACGCCGTGGCAGCCCTGAAGAAGATGAAGTTCAAGAAGGATGATGTGGTGGTGCTCACCGTGTCAGGCCGTGGCGACAAGGATGTAGAAACATATTTGAGCCATAAGGAAATGGCAGGAGAGTACGGAAACTTCTAATAGCAAAGATTTAATTTTTAAAATGGCAAAGTTTAGTTACAAGACAGTTACCCGCAAGATTCTCGCCGACCTCTATACGCCGGTGGGAGTCTACATGCGACTGAGAGATATTTATCCGCAGTCGGCTCTGATGGAGAGTTCCGACTATCATGGCTCCGAGAATTCGCGCTCCTTCATCGGTGTGCATCCACTGGCAAGCATCGCCGTGAGTCATGGTGAGGTCATCAAGACCTATCCCGACGGAAGAGTAGAGAAAGAGCAGCTTCCTGCCTTCGGTGCCGGTCAGGGCGAGGAGTGCAAACTCGCCATCTCAAAGAGTATCAACGACTTCATCTCTTCCTTCCATGTAGAGGACGAGAGCAAGGAGTTCTGCGGACTCTATGGATTCACCACCTTCAATGCGGTGAGATATTTTGAGAACATCCCGGTCAAGGATACCACCATGGAGAAGAATGATGCGCCCGACATCTATTACATCATGTATAAGGACATCATCGTCTTCGACCATTTCAACAACACCATGGAGCTCATTGCGCTCCAGGAAAGTGAAGATCCTCACTCTTCACTTCCAGAGCTCGACGAACTGCTCAAGGCGGTGAACAAGGCAAATGTGAAACCTTATGATTTCCACCCGGTGGGCGAAACCACCTCTACGCTCACCGATGAGGAGCACAAGGCAAACATACGCCGATGCATACAGCACTGCCTGCGCGGAGATGTATTCCAGATTGTGGTGAGTCGCCGCTTCGTACAGAAATATGAGGGCGATGATTTCAAACTCTACCGTGCGCTGCGCAGCATCAACCCTTCGCCTTACCTCTTCTATTTCGACTTCGGCGGTTTCCGCATCTTCGGTTCTTCGCCTGAAACCCATAACCGCATCGTGGGCAACAAGGCGTTCATTGACCCGATTGCCGGAACCACCCGACGCACAGGAGATATGGAGCAGGACCGCAAGGCTGCCGAATTCCTGCGCAACGACCCGAAGGAGAATGCCGAGCACGTGATGCTGGTAGACCTGGCGCGCAATGATCTGAGCCGCAACTGTCATGGGGTGAAAGTAGATTTCTACAAGGACATGCAGTTCTACAGTCATGTTATCCATCTCGTGAGCCGTGTGAGCGGAGAGTTGGATGAGCATGCCGACCACATCAAGGAGTTTATTGATACCTTCCCTGCCGGCACGCTGAGCGGTGCGCCTAAGGTGAGAGCGATGCAGATTATATCAGAGCTGGAGCCTCACAACCGCGGTGCCTACGGAGGCTGTATCGGCTTCATCGGTCTGAACGGCGACCTGAATCAGGCCATCGTGATACGTACCTTCATTAGCCGAAACGGCGAACTCTGGTTCCAGGCGGGTAGTGGAGTAGTGGCAAAGAGCAATGATGAGTATGAGCTAGAAGAGTGTAACAACAAGCTCGGTGCGCTGACCAAGGCGATTCACATTGCTGAAGAGTTGTAATAGTGATTAATTATTAGTGATTAGTGATTATTTCTCGCTGATTGTACTCACTACTCACTAATCAATAATAAATAATAAAAGATGAAAGTAGTAATCATAGATAATTACGATTCCTTTACCTATAATCTGGCCCATCTGGTAAAGGAGTTGGGAGCTGACGTTACGGTGTTCCGCAACGACCAGTTCCAGTTGCCGGAGCTGGAATGCTTCGACAAGATCATTCTGAGTCCGGGTCCGGGCATTCCGTCGGAGGCGGGACTGCTGATGGATGTTATCCGCAAGTATGCAGGCCGCAAGCCGATGCTGGGCGTATGCCTGGGTCATCAGGCTATAGGCGAGGCGTTTGGAGCCAAGCTTACCAATCTTTCTGAGGTGTATCATGGAGTGGCAACCCCTTGCACCCAGTTTGGCAACGATGTTATTTTCGACGGGTTGGACAAGCGCATAGAGATTGGCAGATACCACTCTTGGGTGGTAGACCGCTCGGGATTCCCTGACTGCCTGGACGTTACGGCGGTAAGCGATGATGGTTGCATCATGGGTCTGAAGCATAAGAACTATGATATTCATGGTATCCAGTTTCATCCGGAAAGCGTGCTGACGCCAGACGGCAAGAAGATGATGAGAAACTGGTTGGAAAAAGCTTAATGACCTTAATGACCAATGACCTTAATGACCACCATGACCGCATGGTGGTTGTTGAGTTTTTTTGTTTTATGATAAGAAAAAGCAAAGCCTGACGCTCTCTCGAGTGCCAGGCTTTTCCTAACAATCTTAACCCTCGCTACAATCCTCTCACGAGTTTCGCGAAGCATATTACCTAAACTGATTTTTCCAAAAATGGAAAATTAAACCTTTTTGTTTTTACAACCCTTTACATATCCCAAGCCACTGCACTCGCACCGAGTACGGCAGCAGAACTGCCATTAAGGGTAGAAACAAGGAATTTAGCCTTACCCTTGAAGGTGCGGAACACGTGCTCATCATAAGCCTTCTGGATAGGTTTCATGATGAGGTCGCCAGCCTTGGTCAGACCACCGAAGAAGACGAAAGCCTCTGGTGAAGAGAAGGCTGCGAAATCAGCACAAGCCTCACCGAGCATCTTGCCGGTAAACTCGTATACACGCAGTGCCAGCTTGTCGCCCTTGCCTGCAGCAACGCTCACATCATAAGATGTAATGTCCTCCGGATTCATCTCGCGGAGCAATGAAGGCTCATCGCTCTTCTCGAGGAACTCGCGTGCTGTGCGAGCCACACCAGTGGCAGAGCAGTAAGCTTCGAGACATCCTGTACGGCCGCATCCGCAGGTACGGCCCTCTTTGCCACGTACCATGGTAACGTGACCCAATTCGCCTGCGAATCCGTCGCAGCCGTAAACCATCTGTCCGTTGATAACGATACCAGAACCTACGCCTGTACCGAGTGTAATGTCGATGAAGTTTTTCATACCTCTTGCTACACCATATGTCATCTCGCCGAGCGCAGCAGCGTTGGCATCATTGGTCATACCTACAGGCAAGCCGCCGAGGGCTTTGCTGAACAAGCCGGCCAATGGTACCACTCCGTCGTGTGCCCAAGGAAGATTTGGAGCGAATTCAATGGTTCCATTATAATAGTTTGCGTTTGGCGCACCGATACCCATTGCCTTAATCTTGTCAATGCCGCCTACCGTATCAATGATAGGCTGGAGAGCTTCTACGGCTGCCTTCACATAGTCTTCAACTTTTTCGTAACCGCCTGTCTTGATGGCAGTTGTTGCTTTGATCTCTCCGCGAGCATCTACGATGCCGAAAACTGAATTTGTACCGCCGAGGTCAAGGCCTATTACGTACGGTTTAAGTGTATTATCTGTCATGTTAATTATTTAAAATTAGTTAGAATTATTTTATTTCTCGGCAAAGATACTGAAAACTTTTGAATCTCGTTTATTTTTAAATATAAAAAATTTTAATTTCTTTTTTTTTCTGCCAGACGATTTGCTGTCCGAAGTTTCTCTGTTGCCCTAAATCCTGTTTATATTCATGCAGAACATCCGCATAATCCGTGTAATCCGTGCCCGAAAATATAAAAAACGGATATAAAATGAACTTTTAGGCGAAAAAATTGTGCTTTGTGCCCGAAATTTTGTAACTTTGCCGACTGTTAGAAATTGTAACGATACTAAGATGAATTTAGCATTTCCAATTGAGATAAACATCCTTGACTTCATATTCAAAGGAATTGTCATCGGTGTTCTTGCCTCAGCCCCTATGGGGCCGGTAGGCATCCTTTGCATCCAGCGTACACTCAACAAGGGTCGCTGGTATGGGTTTGTAACAGGTGTGGGTGCCGCATGCAGCGACATTGTATATGCTCTGTTTACAGGCTTGGGCATGAGTTTTGTGATGGATTTTGTGAGCAACTCCGAGAACAAGTTCTATCTTCAGATTTTCGGCAGTCTGATGCTCCTCGTGTTCGGAATCTACTGCTTCAAGAGCGACCCGATGAAGAACATGCACAAGTCGAGTAACAAGCAGGGTACCCTGATGCACAACGGCATCACGGCGTTCCTCGTAACACTCTCCAATCCGCTCATCGTGTTCCTCTTCATGGCCACCTTCGCGCAGTTTGCTTTCGTCGTACCGGATATGCCGGTAGAAATGGGAGTAGGGTATCTCAGCATCGTCTTCGGAGCCCTGCTGTGGTGGTTCGGACTCACCTGGCTCGTCGACAAGATTAGGAACAAGTTTGATACCAACGGCATCGTCATTATCAATAAGGTAATAGGAAGCGTGGTCATCATCTTCTCCATGATCGCTCTCTTCGGCACGATTTTCAATCTGTATCATCTGCCGGAATTTTAAAAGTCCTTAAACAGGTCTTTAAACACCCCTTCAATCAGAAGAAGGCAAAGCATAAAGTTCAAAAGTTAACAGTTCAAAGTTTATGTTTGTAGCACAAGAATTAAGAAAGAAAAGTATCGCAGAATACTTATTATATATGTGGCAGATTGAGGACATCATCCGAGCTTACGGATGCTCGCTGCCTGTCATCAAGAAAAATTATGTAGACCGGTTCGACTTTACACCTGAGCAGCGCGAGGAAGAACTCGACTGGTTTGGCAACCTGATTCGCATGATGAACGAGGAGGGAAAGCGCGAGGGAGGACACCTTAATATTAATAAGGTGATACTCAAGGACGTCATTGACCTGCACGGCATGCTGCTGCAGAGCACCAAGTTTCCTATCTACAATGCCGAATATTACAAGGTGCTGCCTTTCATCGTAGAGCTGCGCCAGCGGGGCGACAAGGATCTCAACGAGATTGAAACCTGCCTCGATGCCCTCTATGGTGTGATGATGCTGCGCCTGCAGAAGGAGGAAATTACGCCCGAAACCGAAAGGGCCATCAAGGAGATTACCGTCTTCATAGGTCTGCTCAGCGATTATTACATCAAAGACCGAACCGAGGGACTCAAGTTTGATGATGACGACATGTAGTGATTAGTTATTAGTGATTACTTTTTAAGAATATACATTATTATATATTTACAACAGGATGAACGAAATAGAAAGAAGAAGAACATTTGCCATTATCTCTCACCCGGATGCTGGTAAGACAACATTGACCGAGAAGTTTCTGCTTTTCGGTGGACAGATTCAGGTGGCAGGTGCCGTAAAAAATAACAAGATTCGCAAAACTGCGACTTCTGACTGGATGGATATTGAGAAACAGCGTGGTATCTCGGTATCTACATCTGTAATGGAATTTGATTATCTCCCTGCCGGACAGGAGGGAGAACCTTATAAGGTGAATATCCTGGATACTCCAGGTCACCAGGACTTCTGCGAGGATACCTACCGCACACTTACTGCCGTAGATTCAGCCATCATCGTGGTTGACTCTGCCAAGGGTGTGGAGGCACAGACCCGCAAACTCATGGAGGTGTGCCGCATGAGAAATACCCCGGTAATCATCTTCATCAACAAGATGGACCGTGAGGGACGCGACCCGTTTGATGTGCTCGACGAGTTGGAAGCAGAGCTCAAAATCAAGGTTCGCCCGCTGAGCTGGCCTATCGGTCAGGGCGCCCGTTTCAAGGGCGTTTACAACATCTACGAGCATCAGCTGAATCTCTTTACCCCTAACAAACAGCGAGTTACCGAGAAGGTAGAGGTAGACATCCAAAGTTCAGAACTCGACGAGCGGGTTGGTGAACGTGAGGCTGCACAACTGCGAGAGGAACTGGAACTGGTAGATGGTGTTTACCCTGAGTTTGAGGAAGAAACCTACCGTTCGGCCGAGGTAGCACCTGTGTTCTTCGGTTCGGCACTGAACAATTTTGGTGTTCAGGAACTCCTCGACTGTTTTGTTCATATTGCTCCATCTCCTAGACCCACCCAGGCAGAGGAGCGACTGGTGAAGCCTGAAGAACCTAAGTTCAGTGGTTTCATCTTCAAAATTACAGCCAATATTGATCCAAACCACCGCTCTTGCATCGCTTTCTGTAAGATATGCTCGGGCAAATTTGTGAGAAATCAGCCATATTACCACGTGCGCTTGGATAAGAACGTACGTTTCTCTTCGCCTACCCAGTTCATGGCACAGCGCAAGAGTACCATTGATGAGGCTTATCCGGGTGACATTGTAGGTTTGCCAGACAACGGTATTTTCAAGATAGGAGATACGTTGACGGAGGGAGAGAAGATGCATTTTCGCGGTTTGCCAAGCTTCTCTCCACTCCTTTTCAAGTACATCGAGAATGATGACCCGATGAAGAGCAAGCAGTTCCAGAAGGGATTGGAGCAGCTCATGAACGAGGGTGTGGCGCAACTCTTCGTCAACCAGTTCAACGGTCGCCGCATCGTGGGCACCGTGGGTCAGCTGCAGTTCGAGGTTATCCAGTACCGCCTGGAGAACGAGTACAATGCCAAGTGCCGCTGGGAGCCAGTGCATCTTCACAAGGCTTGCTGGATAGAGGCAGATGACGAGAAGGAACTCGAGAACTTCAAGAAGCGCAAGTACCAGTACATGGCCAAGGATATTGAGGGACGCGATGTCTTTCTTGCCGATTCGGGCTACGTGTTGAGCATGGCGCAGCAGGATTTTGAACACATCAAGTTCCATTTCACATCGGAATTCTAAATCAATGTAAAAAAGATGGATGAAGAAATTCTAGATTACAACGAGCAGAAAGAGGGATGGGTCAGTAAGATGGTGGATTGGCAGAAAAAACATATTTCTGACCGCCAGATGACCCTTATCCTGGCTTTTATCATCGGCCTTCTGGCGTCGGTGGCAGGATATTTCCTGCACGGCATTGTGCACGAAATACAGTTGCTGCTCACTTCGGGATTTAACAAGGGCACCTATAACCTGCTCTTCCTGCTCTTCCCGATTGTGGGCATTTACCTCACCATGCTCTTTATTAAATATGTGGTCAGAGATAATATTTCCCACGGTATCACCCGTGTGCTTTACGCCATTTCTACCAAAAATTCCAAGCTCAAGACCCACAACTGCTGGTCATCGGTGGTGGCATCAGGTATCACCATCGGTTTCGGTGGTTCCGTGGGAGCCGAGGCTCCTATTGTGCTCACGGGTTCGGCCATCGGCTCAAACCTGGGACAAATCTTCCGCATGGACAAGAAAACCATGATTCTGCTGGTGGGCTGTGGCGCCTCTGCAGCCATTGCTGGAATCTTTAAGGCGCCTATTGCCGGACTCGTGTTTACGCTTGAGGTGCTGATGGTAGACTTGAGCATGGCTTCCTTGCTGCCTATCCTTATCAGTTGTGTAACAGCTACTTGCTTTACCTACATCCTGATGGGCTCCAAGAGTCTTTTCGATTTTACGCTTACCAGTCCGTGGGCGCTCGACCGCGTGCCTGCCTGCCTTTTGCTGGGCATTTTCTGCGGCTTGGTGAGCCTTTATTTCATGCGCACCATGTCGGCGTGCGAGGGCTTCTTTGCCAAGCTTTCGCCTTATCCCTACGTAAAACTGCTGTTTGGAGGACTGATTCTGAGTTCGCTCATCTTCCTCTTCCCTTCGCTCTACGGCGAAGGCTATACGGCAGTCAACGTGCTGCTGAAGGGACAGAATGTGGAAGACTGGGGGCAGGTGATGAGCCGTTCGCTCTTCTACGGGCACAACCAGCTGCTCATCCTCTACATCGCTCTGGTAACCTTTACCAAGGTTTTTGCCACCTCGGCAACCAACGGCAGTGGCGGATGCGGTGGTACCTTTGCTCCTTCGCTCATTATCGGAGGTTTTGCCGGTTTTCTCTTTGCGCGCCTTTGGAATGTGAATCAGGTAGGTGTCTATGTTCCTGAGCAGAACTTTACACTCTTGGGTATGGCTGGCCTCATTACGGGCGTGATGCATGCCCCGCTTACGGGCATCTTCCTCATCGCCGAACTCACGGGCGGCTACCAGCTCTTCATGCCGCTGATGATAGTGTGCATCTCTTCGCTGCTCACCATCAGCATCTTTGAGAGTCACAGCATCTACGCCCTGCGTCTGGCTAGAGAGGGCAAGCTGCTCACCCACCATATTGACAAGGCTGCGCTCACCCTGCTGGGCATGCAGGATGTCATTGAGAAAGATTATCATCCGGTAGGTCCGGATCTGCCGATGAGCAAGCTGGTGAGTGAGATAAGTCGCAGCAACAACAACTTTCTGCCTGTTTTGGATCAGGCGGGTGTGCTGTTGGGAGTAATAGATATTACGAAGATTCGCCACATCATCTTCCGCACCGAACTGTATCAGCATTTCACCGTGCGTCAGCTGATGATGCAGCCTTCTGCCGTTCTTACCGAACATGACAGTATGGACGAGGTGATGCAGAAATTTGATAAAACCGATGCCGCCCAACTGCCTGTGGTTGATGTGGCAGGCGTACTGAAGGGTTACATCAGCCGTACTAGAATCTATTCCATGTACAGGCAGATTGTAGCGGATATGTCGGCAGAGTAGGAGTTTTAAGTGAAGAGTGAAGAACGAAGAGTGAAGAATTCAACGGCTTTGCTGGTTTTATTTTAAAATATTAGTGTTTTATGGAGAAGAAGGATTTGAGAATTGTTTTCATGGGAACACCGGAGTTTGCGGTGGAATCCCTCAAGCGCCTGGTAGAGGGCGGTTACAACGTGGTGGCTGTGGTTACGCAGCCTGATAAACCGGTGGGCAGACATCAGGATACGCTGCAACCTTCGCAGGTTAAGCAGTATGCCGTAGAGCATGGTTTACCGGTGCTGCAGCCTGTAAAGATGAAGGACCCTGACTTTGTGGAGCAGTTGCGTTCTTATCAGGCTGACTTGCAGGTGGTAGTTGCTTTCCGCATGCTGCCAGAGGTGGTTTGGGCGATGCCGAAATATGGTACATTTAATGTACATGCAGCCCTCCTTCCGCAGTATCGCGGTGCGGCGCCTATCAACTGGGCAGTGATTAATGGCGAGAAGGAGACGGGTGTTACCACCTTCTTCCTCGACCACGATATTGATACCGGTCGCATCATTCTGCAGAAACGTTTTCCTATTCCGGAGACGGCAAATGTGGAGTATGTTTACGACGGGTTGATGCATCTTGGTGCTGAATTGGCGCTGGAAACCATTGATGCGCTCATCGCTGCCGATGGCAATATCGGTTCCATTCCTCAGAGCGAAATGATAGGACAGGGTGCCGAACTCAAGCCGGCTCCGAAAATCTTCAAGGATACCTGCCGCATCGACTTCCACAAGCCTGCTAAGCAGGTGTATGATTTCATCCGTGGCCTTTCTCCATACCCTGGTGCATGGACTGAAATTAAGAAGAAGGAGACTGTAGTATTCTTTGACGATCCTAAGGGAGATGATGATTACGTGAGGTTCCCTGAGCCTACTACTCATCCATCCCATAAGCAGAGTACACAGAAAATTCAGGTACTTAAGATATTTTCTACCCGTCTTTCATGTATGAAGCGTGGTGATGCGCCTGTGGGATCGCTTCGCGTTGAGGGGAAGTCGTTACAAGTAGCCTGCCTTGACGAATGGCTCATTATTCAGGAGTTGCAGCTCAGTGGCAAGAAACGCATGGATGCTTCTGCTTTTCTCAATGGTATGAAGGACATAGCTTATTATGAGTGTTTGAAGAAAGATGTTAGTGACGATTTTTAAGATTCAAAAGATTTTTGATTTTTAGTTTTATAGTATTATGACTGTAGAAGAAGACATCAAGCGTGCTGTAGAGTGCATGCGAAAGGGTGGAGTGATACTCTATCCTACAGATACCGTATGGGGCATAGGATGCGACGCCACCAACCCTGAAGCGGTAAAGAAAGTTTATGAAATAAAGAAACGTGACGATTCTAAGGCGCTTATCTGCCTGATAGATTCTGCTGACCGCATGGCGCGTTATTTCCGCAATGTGCCACAGGTGGCATGGGATTTCATCGATGCTGCCATGCCTGTAAAGCCTACTACGGTTATTCTTGATGATGCCAGTGGAGTGGCTAATAATCTGGTAGCAGAGGATGGAAGTCTGGCGATGCGTATAACCTATGAGCCTTTCTCCAAACAACTCTGTTACCGTTTTCAGAAGCCTATTGTAAGTACAAGTGCTAATGTGAGTGGTGAGCCTGCTGCACAGAATTATTGCGACATCTCCGAGGAAATCCTCAATGCTGTAGATTATGTTTGCTGGAGCCGCCGTCAGGAGCATAAACCTCATCAGCCTTCCAGCATCGTTAAGATTGCTAAGGATGGTGAAGTGAAAGTAATCAGATAAGTTTTTTAATTCATCCTTATATGAAATGCCTGCTAGAGGGATATTTTCTTCCCTTAGCAGGCTTTTTTGTATGTTTTCAGTCTATAATATACTTAAAGAAGTACTATTGCAATTCGTTTATATGACAAAAAAGAATTTCCGCTCAATACGGATATATAATAACAAGAAACCCTGCAAGAAATGAATCTTGCAGGGTTTATCTTGGGTGGAAGGTGGGACTCGAACCCACGACATTCAGAACCACAATCTGACGCTCTAACCAACTGAACTACGTCCACCATATT
>JAJXAL010000072.1:0-19989 GCA_021628325.1 Segatella copri
TGTAGCCCCAGTTTCCACCTGCATTCCAACCGTGATTAGCACGAATCTTAAATCCTCCTACAGGGAGAGTTGTTTCGATAAACCAGTTGTGAGGAGTAACCTGGGTCATGTCAACGTCGTCATTGTCCCCCCATTTGCCACCAACTCCGATAAGACTAACATTTTCGAATTCGGTAGGATTCTGATTCTCAAGCTTAGTCCACTTGTAGGTCATGGTAGAGAAGTCGGCTGTGAACGTATAGAATGCACCTGGTTCTGGGCAAATGATAGCACCAGCCTTGTTGTCAGATTTTAAGCTACCTGTTGGGGTATTGGCGTCAGCCATTGTTGCACTACCATAAGCATTGGCCCAAACGCCAAAGTCGCTACCCAACCAAATCTTCAGGTTTGCATCGTCGTTCCACTGAGTAGTATAACTCTGAACCATAGCAGACTCAGCATACATGAGACAGGTCTTGTTTTCAGGTTCGGGTGACCAGCCCTGCAATTTACCAACAAGATAGTATTCTGGTGCAATCTGCTTGATGGTATAAGTGTAGTCCATCATGTTGATAGTCATCTGATAGATACCAGCCTTTGCAATCTTACCAGCGTTAGCCTTTTCACCCTTTGAAGTAGTAGTGAGAAGTGTACCGCTCATTGCGTCGTCACCATCTTTTTCTACACCAACAACACCCTTAGGATTGTTTTCTACTGCCCAAATATTACCTGCATCTACATTACCCTGAGGAATAATCTTCCAATATTGGTTATCGGCTGTTGTAGTAAACATAATGGTAAATACTGGATCTTCATAAACGTCTTTATCTGAGTGAGTGAATTTGAGATTGGTATCCAATTTCCAATCTGTCATTAGGCCAACCATATAGTAGCCAGAGTCAATGAACGGAGCCTTTGGAGTCATCGCAAGGTTAAATTCACCAGCATCAATAAGAACAGCATCACCATTTTTCATCGCATTTAAATAAACATGGGTAACAAAAGAGTGAGCTATAGGACGCTTGCCATAATAAGATTCTATTACTTCTGAAAGATCTGCAACAGCGGACTTACCCTCAATGCTTGAATTAACGGTTTTCTTGATTGCATTATCTTCTCCTTGAGGCATAATCTCTAAGCGAGCATTCTCAAGTGTAAAACCTTCAGGAAGAGCTGCTTCGCTCAATGTGAAGGTGCTGACACTATCTGTTGTCACATTGGCAAAGTCGATGTCCTGAACTACTGGTGTTGCAGTAAAGCCAGGAATCGTGATGGCTTCTTCCTCTGGATTGTGCTGTGGTTGAGCCCAATCATCGTAGTCGCCGTTGCAGCTGGCAAGTGTAACACTTGCCAAGACTGCTAAGCTATATAAAAATTTCTTTTTCATTTTGCTTTCATCTTAAATTATTTAACTTCAGCTTTATTTGTATCAAAGTTGACATACAACTTCTTGCCAGGGGTGGTAGCTACAGAGTAATCTGAACCCACGTTCTTTGCCCAACTGTCTATAATATTATGTTTACGCCAGAACACGTTGCCCTTGTAAATAGAGAACTCTGTGCGATACCAGTCGATGTCACCGACCTTGACAGCAACACGAAGTTCGCTGCCTGCTGCGAATGCAGGAGAAACCCAATCACCACTTGGATCGTCTGGAGGTGTCAGAGCATTTTCGTTAGCAAAGCCCCAATCGGTTTGACCAATACAAGCACCAATCAGGCAAACCTGAGTCTTGTAAACATTCAGTGTCCAGTTGATGTTCTTCTTGTCTTTGGAAATCTTACCCTTGAAGTGGAGAGTGTACCAACCTGCGTTGGCTACCTTGAGGTTTTGGTCGTTACCTGCAGTGATACCTGCACCAGCTACATCGTTGATGTCCTTGATTTGGTTGATGCCGAGTTTGTCATTGATCTCAGTACCCCAATTGAATTCGCCACCAGCTGGCACGTAGATGATACCATAGTAATTGCCATCCATGTCATATACCTGAGGAATAGTTTTCCAACTCTCCCATGGCTCCTGGATAGAACTTCCAGTCAAGAAGAGGTTTTCTGTGAACTTAGCGTCAGGAATAGTAGCCTTCACAGAAGGCAAGGTGATGACATTTGAATAGGTCTCGCCCAAGGTTTGATTCAAAGTACCGCCAATGACTGCACGAAGGCGGATATAAACAGACATCTTCTCTGGAATATTTGCTTCAGGATTGGCAGCCCGGAAGAGAGATACAACAGCTTTGTTTGCTTCGTATGCATTAAAATCCAAACTGCTTGGATTCTCTGCGTATGTCGCCAACTCTTTATGAGTGACTGTAGGATCGCTGACGAATGCAGGGTCGATAGAAACCTGTGCATAATACTTCACAGGGTAAGGTACTCCACCATAATTTGGCTGAGAGCATGTCAGTACCAAGTTTTTTGCATTGTAGAAGTCGTAGGTATTGTTTTCTGCAAGAGCAGGAGTGTTCAATACAAATCCCTCTGCAAGATGACTCAGGTCCAATGTAGGGTTGCTGTCTCTGTCTTCATCACAGGATGTAAAGAGCAAAGGGAGTACCAATGCTGGCAGCAACATGAATTTGAATATCTTTTTCATAATTGATTTCTTTTAATTAAATCTGGTTTCCAAACAATTAATATTTTGGGTTCTGATTCATGTTAGGATTGTTTTTGATCTCATTGTCTGGAATAGGATAGACGTCATAGTATGCAGGAATACCTGCGCCATTTTCTGCACCACCCTTGAAACTCCAGAGATACTTAGAACCAGTGAACAAGCCAAAGCGAACCAAGTCTGAACGGCGACGACCTTCCATGTAGAACTCACGGCACCATTCGTCGATAAGAGTCTGATCATTTACAGTTGTTGCCAAATCAGTACGATTGGCACGATTCTGAACCTTCTTGATGTCTTCCAAACCGTCCTGGCTACCATTGAGGCGGTACTTAGCCTCTGCACGGGTCAGATAGATTTCTGCCAAACGGAACATAGGGAAGTCTGTATCTGAATAGTTCTGATCGTGCTGTGTGGAACCATCTGCATGGAGATTGCTCCACTTTACAAAAGACGCACCATTCAGAGGACCTGTGATAGCCTCACCAGGATTGATTGTACGAACTTTGCCTTCTTCGCAGCCACCTACACCCATATACAACAGGGCACGATCGTCTTGAGCCTTTGCGATTACGTCAGCAGTGCCGATACCCTTCTCGCTATCTTTTGCAATCACCTCTTCTTTTGTAGGATTTTTCAAGACATCATCAACAGTAGCCATAGGAATTTTCCCGTCAGGGATGAACTTCTTAACCAAGTCTTCGCGGGCAAACATACATTTCCATGGGTCACCTGTGCTTGCATAAGGCATACCAGCGATAGTGGATGCCGATACGAGGTAAGTGGTACCTGCATACGCACGGGCCTTCAAACCATCCTGACGGATAGGGAAGATGATTTCCTTCATAGCCTCTGGGTTGCAGTCATTGTCGCCCATAAACAACTGCTGATAACCGCTATAGCCATTCTTTTCTGTACGACAAAGATCGTATTTACCGCTGTTGATAATCTGGTCGCAATAATCGATAGCCTTCTGGTAGTCCTTCACCTTACCATCGGTATAAACTTCAGAGTTAAGAGCCAAGCGGGCATGAAGTGCGTATGCTGCGCCACGGTCGGCACGTCCGAAATTCTCACTGTTATCATAAGCGCCCACCTCAGCCATCAGAGGCTCAATGGTGGTCAACTCATTATCCAACCAGTCGTAGAGATCCTTTCCCTTTTTCTCGGTAGGGAGACTATCGTCGAAAGTGAGCTTGAATGGAGCCCTGCGATACAGGTCAAGGAAATAATAGTAGTTCAGTGCACGGAGGAAGCGAACTTCTGCAATCTGATCATCACTTAACTTGCCAGTCTGCTCAGCAATAAATTGGTTATACAAGGTGATGTCGAAAATGAGACGCTGGTATGCCCAGTTTACACGGTCATTACCGCTATTCCAACTTAAATTGGTGATAGGAGCGATGGCATTATCGGCCTGATATGCCCATGCTGTCTCGTCAGTCATCAACTCTTGCAGGTTGAAAATGGTACGGATGAATCCGCTCTCACCCTCATCGCAACTCAAGTCTGCTGAACCAGCAGGACCTTTCTGTCCAGTAAGACCAAGAGTAGCATACTGCTTGGCCAAGAGACCCTCTACTGTATATGTTGGGGTAGACTGTGGGTCAATGGACTTGATATTCAGTT
Organism: Segatella copri; assembly: GCA_021628325.1. Lineage (GTDB taxonomy): Bacteria > Bacteroidota > Bacteroidia > Bacteroidales > Bacteroidaceae > Prevotella > Prevotella copri_R. The sequence continues at coordinate 4,219 of JAJXAL010000072.1, forward strand.
CGTCTGCGCAAGAGACAAAGCCCATGCACAAAACACTCGCCATTGCAGTCGTTATAAATATTTTTTTCATAATTGTCTCCTTTTTTATTTTTAGAAGTTAAGATTCAAACCAAGCTGGAAGCTTATTGGACGTGGGTAAGGATTGCTGTCGATACCGTTGCTTACCTCTGGGTCGATACCCTTGTACTTGGTAATGATGAATGGGTTCTGTACGGTGAAGAAGATGCGTCCGCTGCAAATCTTCTCTGCACCTGCCTTGATCAATGCTGGGAAGCTATATCCCAAAGTCATGTTGCTGCACTTCAGGTAAGAAGCATTGCGTACAAAGTAGTCACTGGTATTGGTGGTGAGATCTGTTGTACCCTTAAAGCCAAGATTGACGGCCTCTGCAGTTGTGTTTCTGAAGAGATTGGTATCGTTGATTTTCATCAACTCAGCTTTTGAGTTCAAGAAATCGTAGTACACATAGTTGCCGATAGATGCATGGAAGGCAGCACTGAAGTCCCAGTTCTTATAGATGAACTTGGTGGTGAAACCCATGATGACATCAGGAGCTGGGCTCTTGTAGCAATAACGGTCGTCATTATCAATCTTGCCGTTACCATCACGGTCAACATACAGTCCCTCAATAGGCTTGCCGTTCTCGTCGTAAACCTGCTGGTAAACATAGAACGAATTGAGAGGTTCGCCAACCTTGTTCACCTGTACCAATGTGTTGTTACCACGAGATACCTTGCTACCTGTCCAAACCCAGTCTTGCAAACCAGCCTCTAACTCTGTGATTTCATTGTGGTTCCATCCTACGTTGTAGGTTACATCCCACACGAAGTCCTTAGTGACGATAGGCTTCACATTGAATGCCAATTCCACACCATAGTTTTCTACAGCACCGATGTTCTTCAAGAGATTGTCACCAAAGTTGGTACCACCGGCAATGGAAACTGTTGCCAACAGGTCGGTAGTCTTACGATAGTAACCATCGATATTGAAGCCGAAGCGACCATTGAGAGCAGTGAAGTCAAGACCGCCATTATAGGTTGTGGTCTTTTCCCATGTCAGCTCAGTGTTGTATCTTGTTGGGCGCATGGTCTGATAATACTTGTCACCAAATGGATACTGTGCATAAGTGTCACTGATGGTATATTTAGGAGTATAGTAGAAGTCGTCAATACCATTCTGCTGACCTGTCATACCCCAACCCAAGCGGAGCTTCAACTCATCAATCCATTTTACATTCTTCAAGAAAGACTCGTTGTTGATCTTCCAGGCAAAGGCTGCTGCAGGGAAATAACCCCACTTCTTGCCCTTTCTGAAGCGAGAAGAACCATCGGCACGGAAGGTTGCTGTAAGCAAATAGCGATCCAGCAAGTTATAGTTGAAACGTCCGAAGTAGGATACCAAAGAGTTGTGACTCTTCCACATGGTGTTTGCCGTATATTGTGGGTTATTCACGTAGTTCCATTCTCCATCTTTTAACTCTGGATTGGTATCTCTCAAATACTCATCGATACCGCTTCCGAAGTTATAGGTTGTTCTGTGATAGTGGCTCTGCTCAGCACCTGCCATGATGTCGATGTCGTGCACACCAAACTTGTGGGCATATTCAGCAAAAGCTTTTCCTTCGATGCTGTATTTGTATTGATGGTCAGTACCATACCAACCAAAATAGTTGTTGGATGATGAATACTTGTTTATATCATTATGTTGCTTGGCATCAGTGTACTGTGCACCGATGGCAGCGTGCAAATGCAAGTCTTCGAAGCCATGAATCTTATAATCTACCTCTAAGTTTGAAGATATGTCATTAGTATTGGCTATCATCTTTTGGTTGTTGAGGAGAGCTACAGGGTTCTGAGGAACCTGACTCTTGGCTATCTTTGTCCAGTTAGGATCTGTAATCTTGTCGCCTTTGTTGTCCAGATACTGGAAATATCCACCTACAGTATTGTACATCTCATCGTTTACACGAACAGGCTGTGTAGGATCCATGGTCAACGCTGCACCGATGGCATCACCAAAATTGGCATAGCGATCCTTTTCGAACATATACTTCGCTGTGAAGTTGATGTTCAAGTGCTTGTCGAGGAAGGAAGGAGCCAAATTGACAGAAGTGTTGAAACGCTTCATCCAGCTGGTCTTAACGATACCGTTGTTGTCTTCGAAACCTAAGCCAACACGGTAAGGCATATTCTTCAAGCCACCCTGTATGCTGATGTTGTGGTTGGTAGAGATGGCAGTGCGGAAAATCTCGTCCTGCCAGTCGGTATCGGCAGTTCCCAAACCGCTAGTGTCAATACCCAGATTGGTAAGAGCCTGCTTGTATTCGCTGGCATTCATTACCTCATATTTCTTCTGGATGGTTGACAAGGTAACATCACCATTATAGGTAACGGTAGGTCTCTGACCAGCACGTCCCTTCTTGGTGGTGATGATGATGACACCATTAGAAGCACGAGAACCATAGATGGCTGTTGCCGAAGCGTCCTTCAATACAGTGAAGCTTTCGATATCGTTAGGGTTAATCATCGCCAAGACGTTACTTGTACCCTTCAGATTGTTATTATCAATAGCCAAACCATCAATTACATAGAGAGGGTCGTTAGAAGCATTCAGAGAGGCACCACCACGGATACGGATCTGTGCTCCAGAACCTGGCTGACCGCCACCAGTCTGTACGTCAACACCGGCAATCTTACCTACCAACATATCAGAGGCACTGCTTGTGATACCCTTTGACATCTCATCTGGCTTGATAGCTGTAACAGAACCAGTCAAGTCGTTCTTCTTAGCGCGACCATAACCAATGACAACGACCTCGTTCAAAGACTTCTGGTCGTCAACCAAGGTAATCATCATGTTAGATGTTGCTTTGATTGTTTTTGGTGTCATTCCCAGATAGGTGAAAGTAAGATTGGCACCTGGCGCTGCATCAACTGAGAAGTTACCATCCATGTCGGTAATGCCCACTGCCTTACCGTTAACTGTAATGGTAGCACCCATGATAGGCTCACCAGAAGCATCCTTCACATGTCCCTTAATTGCATTTGTCTGCGCAAAGGAACTCACCGTCAGAAGCAGACCGCTTGCTAGGGTCAACGCTCTGAGAGGCAATTTAATTTTTACCTGCTTCATCATTTGCTTGATTTTTAAGTTAATGTATTATATTAATTTATTTACTTTTTCTTCTTTTCTTCTTGGCTTAAGTTGTTGTCGTTCCTACTCTAAAATGCCGTTCTGGCTCTTGTTTAGTCTTTCTGGCATCTTACTTATATTATATAAGGTAGGAATGGGGGCGCTTGCCCATAAACTTGTCGTTTCTGTGTGCAAAATTAAGTTCTTTTCTCTAATGTTGTACTATTTTTATGTTAATTCCGTTATTTATTTTGTGCAAACGTTTGCACAGAAATTACTTGATTTAAGTCAAGAACTTTGAACTGATATTAAGGATATTTCGTAATTTTGCAGCACAACTAATAGCAATGGGCGATAAAGAAACAATAACAATGAAAGATATAGCTCGCAACCTGGGCGTAAGTGTTGCCACGGTGAGCCGAGCATTGAAGGACAGTTCTCGTATCAGTACTGCCCAAAAGGAGCGTATCCAGAAATACGCACGTGAACATAACTTCTTCCCTAACTTTCTGGGTGAGGCTTTAAGACATAATAAGGTGAAGCCGATGAAGGTGATTGGAGTTATTGTACCTCAGGTGGTACACTATTACTTCATGTCGGTGCTTTCGGGCATTGAGGAAGAGGCTAGAGCCAGAGGTTACCGTGTGATGGTGGCGCAGAGTAACGAGCGCTACGATAAGGAGGTGGCCATCTGTGAAGACTTCTATCAGAATAAGGTTTGTGGCATCATCGTTTCGCAGGCGAAGGATACCAAGCAGTATGACCATTTCGAAAAACTGCTGCAGAATGGGGTGCCGCTCATCTTCTATGATAGAATATGTACGGGCGTGAACTGCTCGCGAGTGGTGGTAGATGACTATATGGGTGCCTTTACTGCCGTTACCCACATGATTGATACGGGCTGCAAGAAGATTGCCTTCTACGGCTCGCCGATGAATCTGGAAATCTCCAAGAACCGATATAACGGTTATCATGATGCGCTGGTAAAGCATGGTTTGACGGAGAACCCTGACTGGGTGAAGATCTGCGATGACCGTGCCAGTGCCGAAGCAATAACGCCGGATATTCTGATAGGGGAAGATCGTCCGGATGCGTTCTTCGCCATCAATGATGATACGGCAATCGGCATTCTCTATACCGCAAAGCGGATGGGGTTCAAGGTGCCTGAAGAAATCAGTATCTGCGGATTCACCAATGGTGACCGTGCCAAGGCGTGCGATCCGATGCTTACCACGGTTGAGCAGCGAGGTGTAGCCGTAGGCGAGGAAGCTGCCAATATCCTGATTGGTCAGGTGGAAGGCTCCATCCCTAGAGATGAGGTGGAGAAGAGAGTGGTGAGAACACGACTCGTGGTGAGAGGAACAACAAGATAAAAATATAAAAACAATATAACGATGAAACAAAAACCTGATTTAAGTTTCTGGAAGCTCTGGAACTTGAGCTTCGGATTTTTCGGAGTACAGATTGCCTACGCCTTACAGAGCGCCAACATCTCCCGAATCTTTGCAACGTTGGGTGCTGACCCACACAACTTGAGTTATTTCTGGATTCTCCCTCCTCTGATGGGAATCCTGGTACAGCCTATCGTGGGCACGTTGAGTGATAAGACGTGGTGCCGCTTCGGTCGCCGCATCCCTTATCTCTTTGTGGGTGCTACGATTGCCGTCCTTGTAATGTGCCTGCTGCCGAACGCCGGTTCGCTCGGACTGACCGTGAGCGGTGCGATGCTCTTCGGACTGATAGCACTGATGTTCCTCGATACGAGCATCAACATGGCGATGCAGCCGTTCAAGATGCTGGTAGGCGATATGGTAAATGAAAAGCAGAAGGCAAAGGCTTACTCTATCCAGAGTTTCCTCTGCAATGCCGGTTCTGTAGCCGGATATATCTTCCCGTTCCTCTTTACCTTCCTCGGTATCAAGAATTATGCTGAGAAGGGTGTGGTTCCTGATTCTGTCATCTGGTCGTTCTATATCGGTGCGGCTATCCTGATTCTCTGTGTTGTCTACACCACGATGAAGGTGAAGGAGTGGAATCCACAGCAGTATGCGGAGTATAATGAAGCGAAGAGTGAAGAGGGAGGAGTGAAGAATTCTAATGCAGAGGCTTCTGAAGACAAGGCCGGTTGGATTACTTTGCTCCGCAAGGCGCCATCTACCTTCTGGAAGGTGGGACTGGTTCAGTTCTTCTGCTGGGCTGGTTTCCTTTATCTCTGGAATTATTCTACGGGAGCCATCGCTGAAACCGTATGGAATACTACCGATCCTGCTTCTGAAGCATTTCAGGAGGCAGGCAACTGGGTGGGCATTCTCTTTGCCGTACAGGCGGTAGGTAGTGTTATCTGGGCTGTCGTTCTCCCTCAGTTTAAGAATACGAAGGTGGCATACGCTGTCAGCTTGATTGTTGGTGGTGTGGGCTTTGCTCTCATTCCATTCCTGCATGACCAGTACTTGCAGTTTATCCCATTCCTGATGATTGGTGCCGGTTGGGCTGCCATGTTGGCGATGCCTTTCACCTTTGTTACCAATGCTTTGCAGGGATATGGTCACATGGGTGCTTATCTCGGTCTGTTTAACGGAACCATCTGTATCCCTCAGATTGTGGCTGCCATCTGCGGTGGAACTGTCCTGAGTCTGGTGGGTTCTCATCAGAGCGATATGATGATTGTGGCAGGTATTCTGCTGATTTTGGGTGCACTGTCTGTAAGCATCATCAAGGATAAGAAATAGGTGTAAGTAGCAGAGTAAACGATTAATTGGTTGCTTCTGCGGAGTGGGGAATGTGCAAACGTTTGCAAGGCTTGTGTGAGAAAAAATGCAAATTTCTGATACGTTTTTCATACGTTTTTCTTACCTTTGTAGCAGCAAATATAAATTATAACATTTTCAAGAGCCTTTAAGAGTCTTATGACAGTACAGTTTAATATTGAGTATAAAGCAATGTTCGGCGAACAGATCGTCGTAAACATTCAGACGGAGGAAGGTGAACTGAAACTTCCTCTCGAGACAACAGATGGTGAAAGATGGGCATGCGACTGGTGTGTTGAATCACCAGAAAAATCGTATACCTATTATTATAGTGTAGAACGTGAAGGAAAAGCAGTCAAGACCGAATGGCTTATGATTAAGCATCAGCTCGATGTAAATGCCAAGAAGGCTGCGGTTTATACCCTTTACGATCATTGGAAGGCTATGCCTGAGGATGCTTTCCTCTACAGCAGTGCCTTTACCGATTGCATCAATCATCAGGTTCCACAGGAGATGAAGCCGGAAACGGGCAGCAAGATTGTGCGTCTGATAGTCCGTGCTCCTCAGCTTCGTGATGGTGAGCGTCTGGGTGTATTGGGTGCAGATAAAGCATTGGGCGCTTGGGATGTGCAGAAGATTCTTCCGATGACTCAGCATACCTATAATGAATGGGTTGCTGATATTGATGCGACTCATCTTGAGGGCAGTCATCTGGAGTTTAAGTTCGTGGCTTTCAGAAATGCAAAGAACGAGCTTCTCTGGGAAACCAGCATGAACAGAACCGTGGATTTGCCGGAGATGAAGGCAGGTGAGCTGGTATCTTATGAACTCGACCAGGCTTTCTTCGCTCTGTATAACCGCAAACTTGCCGGAACGCTGGTGCCAGTATTCTCATTGCGTACCCGTAAGAGTGCCGGTATCGGTGATTTCGGTGACCTGAAGACCATGATTGATTTTGTGGCTTCTACCGGTCAGAAGGTGCTCCAGCTCCTTCCTATCAATGATACCACCATCACTCATACATGGACCGACAGTTATCCATACAGCTGCATCAGCGTCTTCGCTATTCATCCGCAGTATGCCGACCTCCATGCTCTCCCTGAGCTGAAGGATGCCAAGGCTCGTGCTGAGGCTGAGAAGACACGTGCTGAGTTGAACGCACTGGATAAGATAGATTACGAGAAAGTAAATGATTTCAAGATAAATTACTTGCGCCAAATCTTCAATCAGGAAGGTGAAAAGATGATGAAGACAGCCGAATATAAGGCTTTCTTCCAGGATACTGAACTGTGGCTGGTTCCTTACGCACAGTATTCATACCTGCGTGATAAGAATGGTACGGCTGATTTCAACCAGTGGCCAGATCGTCGGGTATGGGATGAGGCTGAGCGCAAGGCACTTACCGACCCTAAGACTGCAGCTTACAAGAACGTGGCGTTCTTCTATTTCGTACAGTTCGTACTGGACCGCCAGATGCAGGAGGCTCACGAGTATGCCAAGGCTAAGGGCGTTATTTTGAAGGGTGATATTCCAATCGGCGTAAACCGCAATGGTTGTGATGTATGGATGGAACCAAAATACTTCAACCTCAATGGTCAGGCGGGTGCTCCACCTGATGACTTCTCTGCCAATGGTCAGAACTGGGGATTCCCTACCTATAACTGGTTTGAGATGCTGAAGGATGGCTGCCAGTGGTGGAACCGCCGTTTCCAGAACATGGCAAGATATTTTGATGCTTACCGCATCGACCACGTATTGGGTTTCTTCCGTATCTGGGAGATTCCGGTAAGCAGCGTGCATGGTCTGCTCGGACAGTTTGCACCTGCGCTCGCCATGAGCCGTGAAGAGATAGAAAGCTATGGTTTGCACTTCCAGGATGACCGTTTTACCCGTCCGTTCATTACCGATTGGGTATTGGACCGTGTGTTCCATGAGCGTGCCGGCGAGGTAAAGGAGAAGTATCTCGACCGTCTGGATGACGAGCGTTATCAGATGAAACCAGAGGTAGATACCCAGCGCAAGGTAGAGGCTCTCTTTGCTGATGCAACAGATGAGAAGGAACTTTGGCTGCGTGATGGCTTGTATGCCCTGATCAGCGATGTACTCTTCGTACGTGATCATACCAACCCTGGCGTTTTCCATCCACGTATCTCAGCCCAGCTCGACTTTATCTACGAGTCGCTCTATGATAATGACAAGGCTGCATTCAACCGTCTTTACAATGACTACTTCTATCGCCGCAACAACCAGTTCTGGTATCAGGAGGCGATGAAGAAGTTGCCTAAGCTGGTTCAGGCTACCCGTATGCTGGTTTGTGCCGAAGACCTCGGTATGGTGCCTGATTGTGTGCCATGGGTGATGGATGAACTGAAGATATTGAGTCTGGAACTCCAGAGCATGCCAAAGGATCCATCGGTTAAGTTCGGACATCTGAGCCGTAATCCATACCGTTCTGTATGTACCATTTCGAGCCACGATATGCCTACTCTACGCATGTGGTGGGATGAGAATATCCAGCGTACCCAGGAGTATTACAATACGATGCTCTACCGTCAGGGACCAGCACCTCATCCACTCCCAGGCTGGTTGGCTAGTGACATCATCAGCCGCCATCTTACCTCTCCATCCATGCTCTGCATATTGAGCATCCAGGACTGGTTGGCTACCGATGAGGCTCTCCGTCTGCCAGATGCCAATGCCGAGCGTATCAATATCCCGGCTAACCCTAAGCATTACTGGCGTTACCGCATGCACCTCAACATAGAGGATCTGGCTGCTGACAAGCGTTTCGTGCAGAATATCACCGAAATGATTTCGCAGTCTGGAAGAGTCTAACTAACATGATTATATATACAGTGCAAACGTTTGCACACTCATTTGCAGAAAAATACCCTCCCAAAACGTGGAGGGTATTTTTGTTTTTTGTATCTTTGCACTATCTTAAGAATAAACAGATAATGATTGAGATAAACTAACGAAGATTCAAAAACAAGAATAAACAACAACTGAACAGTATGAAAAAACTGAATGTATTAGTGATGGGCCTCTTGCTTCCTATGTTGGCAGCAGCCCAGACCGTTAAATCACCTAACGGCAACGTCTCGGTAACATTCTCTTTGACCGAAAAGGGACAGCCTACCTATGAGATGAGCTATAAGGGAAAGACTGTATGTAAGCCATCCCACTTAGGATTGGAGCTGGCTAAGGATAAACATGCCTCTAAGGGTATGGAGGAAACCAGCCTGATGGATGGTTTTACTGAAACTGGCAGCAAGACATCGACTTTCGATGAAACCTGGAAGCCGGTATGGGGCGAGACCGCTACCATCCGCAATAACTATAACGAGATGGAGGTAAACCTGAACCAGGCTGCTTCTAAGCGTAACATTACCATCCGTTTCCGTGTATATGATTATGGTATGGGCTTGCGCTATGAGTTTCCACAGCAGGAAAGTCTGAATTATTTTGTCATCCAGGAGGAGCATACCCAGTTTGCCATGGCAGGCGATCATACAGCCTATTGGATTCCGGGTGATTATGATACACAGGAGTATGACTACAATATTACTCCGTTGACAGGTATCCGTCCAATTATTGCGAAAAACCGTGAAGCTTACAAGAGCAATTCATCTACCACCGTCTTCTCTGATACCGGCGTTCAGACCTCTCTCCAGATGAAGACCAAGGATGGACTCTATATCAATATCCATGAGGCTGCCTGCCTGGATTATCCTACCATGCACCTCAATCTGGATGAGAAAACATTGACCTTCGAGTCTTGGCTTACTCCTGATGCCGTAGGCAGAAAGGGATTCATCCAGACACCATTCAATACCCCTTGGCGTACCGTAATGGTAAGTGATGATGCACGTGATATGCTTTCATGCAAGTTGACTTTGAATCTCAACGAGCCTTGCAAGATTAAGGATACATCCTGGATTCATCCTACCAAGTACTGCGGTGTATGGTGGAACATGATTGTAGGCACCAAGACCTGGAGCTATACCAACGATCTGCCATCTGTGCGTCTCGGTGTAACCGATTACAGCAAGTGCAAGCCTAACGGTACTCATGGTGCAACCAACGAGGAAGTTAAGCGCTATATCGACTTTGCTGCCAAGAACGGTTTGCAGGAGGTATTGGTAGAAGGCTGGAACGAAGGTTGGGAAGACTGGTTCGGTCATCAGAAGCTCGATGTCTTCGACTTCGTGACTCCATATCCTGACTTCGATATCAAGATGCTCAACGAATATGCTCACTCTAAGGGCGTGAAGCTGATGATGCACCACGAGACATCTTCTGCAGCTCTCAACTACGAGCGCCACCTGGAAGATGCCTTCAACCTGATGAACAAATATGGTTATGATGCCGTGAAGACCGGTTATGTGGGTGATATCATCCCAAGAGGTGAGTATCACTACAGCCAGTTGATGAACAATCACTACCAGCGTGTTGTTGAAACTGCAGCCAAGCATCATATCATGGTAAATGCCCACGAGGCAACCCGTCCTACAGGTATCTGCCGCACCTGGCCTAACCTGGTTGGCAACGAGAGTGCACGTGGTACAGAATATGAAGCATTTGGCGGTAACAAGTCTTATCATACCGTGATGTTGCCATTCACCCGTCTGCAGGGTGGTCCGATGGATTACACTCCTGGTATCTTCGAGACCAAGCTTTCTGAGTGGAGCAACAATAAGAGTTATGTTCATACCACTCTCTGTGGTCAGCTTTCTCTCTATCTCGTAATGTACAGTCCGCTGCAGATGGCTGCCGATCTTCCAGAGCATTATGAGAAGTACGACGATGCCTTCCAGTTCATCCGCGACGTAGCTTGCGACTGGGACGACTCCAAGTACCTGGAAGCAGAGCCAGCCAAGTATATCACCGTAGCACGCAAGGCTAAGGGTACCGACAACTGGTTTGTAGGCGGTAAGACTGATGCAGCCCGCACAGCCGTAGTAAAGCTCGACTTCCTGGATAAGGGCAAGAAGTATGCTTGCGCTATTTATCAGGACGGCAAGAATGCCGACTACGAGAAGAACCCTAAATCTTACAAGATTGTTCACAAGACAGTGAAGAAGGGTGATGTTTTGAAGATTAACGAAGCACGTGGTGGTGGTTTCGCCATCTCTTTGCTCGCTAAATAAGCCTATAATTTCCGTATTTCCGACCAACTGTCCGGTTGGTCGGAAATACGCTAAAAATGAGCGTAGATAATCTGTCACAGTTTTCTTCGCTCAGTTCGCTTTAATATCCTGTATAACAATAACTTAACAATATGAATATCCAAAAACTAATAATTGCAACATTGACAGCAACCGTTTTACCAACTTCATTGAATGCCCAGCAGACATTCAATGAGATGATGTATTCCAAGGAGAAAACCATGTTTATCCTGAATGCTCCAACAGCCCAAAAGTCTTCTGTAACCCTCCGACTTTATAAGCAAGGACAGGGAGGAAAGGCTTATAAAACGCTGAAAATGAAGAAGTTGGGTGATGAACGCTGGGAGGCTACAGTCAAGGGCGACCTCAAGGGAAAGTTCTATACCTTTGATATTGGCAAGGGTGAAACACCAGGTACATTTGCCAAAGCAGTAGGTGTGAACGGAAACCGTGGCGCCATCGTAGATTTGTATGATACCGATCCATCTGGATGGGATAAGGACGTGCGTCCTGCCCTGAAATCGCCAGCCGATCTCGTTGTCTACGAGCTTCACGTGCGTGATTTCTCCATTTCTCCTACATCCGGCTTGAAATATAAGGGTAAATATCTCGCCCTCACCGAGCCTAAGGCCATCGAATACCTCAAGAATCTGGGCATCAACGCCATCCACTTCCAGCCTGTATTCGATTTCGCTTCTATAGATGAGACCCGACTCGACAAACCACAGTTCAACTGGGGTTATGATCCGAAGAACTATAATGTGCCGGAAGGCAGTTACGCTACCGACCCTTATTCTCCAGCAACCCGCATCAAGGAGTTCAAGGAGATGGTGATGGCGCTGCATAAGGCAGGCATCCGAGTGATTTTCGATGCCGTATATAACCATACTTTCGATATCAACGGCAGCAACTTCCAGCGTACCTATCCTGATTATTACTATCGCAAGACCAAGGATGGTAAGTATTCTGATGGTTCAGGCTGTGGCAACGAGACTGCTTCAGAGAAGCCTCTCATGCGCCAGTTTATGCTGGAGAGCGTGAAATACTGGATAGACGAATATCATATCGATGGTTTCCGTTTCGACCTGATGGGCGTTCATGACATCGAAACCATGCAGGCTATCCGTGAGATGGTAAACCGCATCGATCCTAGCATCTATATTTATGGTGAGGGATGGAGTGCAGGCAGCTGTGCTTATCCTACCGAAAAACTGGCGGTGAAGGCGAATACCCAGCAGCTCAAGGGCATTGGTGCTTTCAGCGATGATATGCGCGATGCGCTCCGTGGTCCTTTCTCTGATGACCATCAGGGTGCGCTTTTGGCTGGTCTTACAGGTCAGGAGGAGAGCCTGAAGTTCGGTATTGTGGGTGGCATCGCTCATCCGCAGGTGGATATGAACAAGGTAAACTATGACAAGAAGCCTTGGACCAACAATCCTACCGAGCAGATCAGTTATGTAAGCTGCCACGACGATATGTGTCTGGTAGACCGTCTGAAGGCAAGCATCGCATCTCTTACCGACAAGAATATCCCTGAAGCAATGCGTACAGCCGAGTTGCTCCGCATCGATAAGCTTGCGCAGACCTGCGTCTTCACTTCCCAGGGTGTTCCTTTCATCCTTGCCGGCGAGGAGATGCTTCGCGACAAGAAGGGAGTACACAATAGTTATAATTCTCCTGACAGCATCAACCAGTTTACCTGGACCAATCTGCAGAAGTATCCGCAGGCGTTTGCTTATTACAAAAGTCTGATCCAGCTCCGCAAGAATCATCCAGCCTTCCGTCTTTCAACAGGCGATAAGGTACGTCAGCATCTGGAGTTCCTGCCTTGTCAGCAGACTTGTCTCGTAGGTTTCCAACTCAAGAATCTGGAGGGCATTGATGCCTGGAAGAACATCATCGTAATCTATAACTTCAATAAGGAGGCAAAGAAGATGCAGATTCCTGAGGGTAATTATACCGTGGCTTGCTGCAATGGTATAATCAATGAGGAAGGCTTAGGCTTTGTTTCGGGAAAGGAAGCTGAGATTGCCCCTCAGTCAGCCTTGATTCTTTATCAGAAATAGTTTATATATTTATAATAAGGTGTAATATGAAAAAGATAATAGCTTCATTAGTGCTTATGGGTAGCGCAATAAGTATGAACGCGGCAGTTAACGTAAGCCGCATTGAACCTACCGACTGGTATGTGGGCATGAAAGATGCTTCACTCCAGCTGATGGTGTATGGCAAGGATATCAAGAATGCCGATGTAACGGTAAACTATCCGGGTGTGAAGGTAGACAGCATCGCCCGCCTTGATTCTCCTAATTATTTCCTGGTTTATCTTAACCTCGATGGAGCAAAGGCTGGTGAGATGACCCTCAACTTCAAGCAGGGCAAACAGTCGAAGAAGGTGAAGTATGTGTTGAAAGACCGTGAGATGGCGGGCGATAAGCGCATCGGTTTCTCTAACGAGGATGTGCTCTATATGCTGATGCCAGACCGTTTCGCCAACGGCAATCTGAAGAATGATGCCTTTAAGACGATGCGTGATAAGACCTGCAACCGTGCAGAGCCTAGTCTGCGACATGGTGGTGACCTGGAGGGAATCCGCCAGCACTTGGATTATTTTAACCAGTTGGGTGTAACCGCTCTGTGGTTTACCCCGGTTTTGGAGAACGACAGTCCAAGTAACGGCAAGAACAGCAGTTATCATGGTTATGCTACCACCAATTATTATCGTGTAGACCCACGTTTCGGAACCAATGCCGATTATAAGCAGCTGATAGATGAGGCTCACAAGAAAGGTTTGAAGATTGTGATGGATATGATTTTCAACCATTGCGGCTTCGAGCATCCTTGGGTTGCCGATATGCCATCTAAAGACTGGTTTAATAAACCAGAATGGCTGGCTCCTGAAAATCAGACTGCCGAGCATCAGAAAAACATCGGTACGGTGGATGGCGCAGCCAAGGTGAACGATAAGTATCTGCAGACCAGTTATAAACTGACTCCGGTACTTGACCCATACGCCAGCAAGGTTGATCTCACAGAAACCGTAGACGGCTGGTTTGTTCCAACCATGCCTGACCTCAACCAGCGTAACCCACACGTTATCAAGTATCTGATTCAGAACAGTGAGTGGTGGATAGAGAGTGCAGGTATCGACGGCATCCGTATGGATACCTATCCTTATGCCGACCGCGATGCGATGGCACACTGGATGAAGGTGCTGGGCGAGGAGTATCCTCACTTCAATACCGTAGGCGAGACTTGGGTAACCGAGCCAGCCTATACTGCAGCATGGCAGAAGGACAGCAAACTTTCTGAGAAGAACAGCTATCTGCCAACCGTTATGGATTTCGCTTTCTTCGACCGCATCAACAGTGCAAAGAAAGAGGAGACCGATGACTGGTGGAACGGCATGAACCGTCTCTACAACGTGTTCTGCTACGATTATCTCTATCCTAATCCAAAGAGCGTAATGGCATTCATCGAGAATCATGATACCGACCGCTTCCTGGGTGAAGGCAAGGATACTCTGGCTTTGAAGCAGGCGCTGTCATTGCTTCTTACCATCAATCGCACTCCTCAGCTCTATTATGGTACAGAGGTGCTGATGAACGGTACCAAGAGTGTAACCGATGGCAATGTACGCAAGGACTTCCCTGGCGGTTGGGCTGGTGATAAGCACAATGCCTTTACTGCAGAGGGTAGAACACAGGCAGAAAACCAGATGTTCAACTGGCTCAGCAACCTGTTGCACTGGCGCCAGGGCAATGAAGTGATTACTAAGGGCAAGCAGACCCAGTTCTGTCCTCAGAAGGGTGTTTACGTGATTGCCCGCCAGTATAAGGGTAAGAATGTGATGACGGTTATCAACGGCAAGAACGAGGCAAACGAGCTGAATGTTTCCCGTTATGCAGAGATTATCGGTTCTCATGACAAGGCCACGGATGTTACAAACGGTCGCACCGTTCTTATCAACAAGAACGTGAAGCTCCGTCCTCGCCAGAGCATGATTCTTGAGTTCTAAAACGCAAGTATATTATTATATGAACGTTCCTAGAGTTGTAAATTTACACTTCTAGGAACGTTTTTTTCTTGATAAAAATTCTTTCGTTTCATTTTTTCTTCGTACTTTTGCAAGCAGAAGTTTAAAAACTTAATAAAAATGGATGAAGAAATAGGCAAATGGCTATTAGATATATCCAAGTATATAATTACTGCTTATATCTTATCGCAAATGTTTGGTAAAGATAATGATTCCTGGTGGTCATTTATTGGTGCAGTCTTATTGGCTGTTCTATTGTTTGCATTGGGATATTATTTAATTAAAAAAGGAAAAGATAAAAATAAGAAAGGGAAGTAAAATGAGTAATGGATTATTAGCAATGTATATTTTCCTTGCTGTGTTCGCAACAGGATTAGTTATTTATTCTAAAATGTCTGATAGAAAAAGACAGGAGAAATAAGTATGGATACAGGATTGTTTATTATGTATGGCTTTTTGTTGCTTTTGGCAGCAGGAATATTTATTTTTGCCAAAATTGATGATCGCAAAGAACAGAAAAGGAAATAATATGGATTACGGATTATTAGGAATGTATATATTTCTGGCTTTGATTGCTGTTGGTTCTTTCATTTACGTTAAGATAGAAGATAAAAAAGAGCAAAAGAATAGTTAATGATTAGATACATTCTTTCTATAATAAGCATTCTTTTCATAACCTTGAGCAGTT